>CAIRTR010000092.1 GCA_903881565.1 Oligoflexia bacterium
AAAAGGTCGGGGGTGGGCGCGCGGATTTGGATTTGGGTGGAATGCGTGTTGAGGGCGGCGTCCCGGATGCAGTCGACGGCACCACGACGGTAGGGGGCGGATCAGCTGAAGCGGATGCTATTCAGAAAGTCCAAGGGGCAGCCGCGGGGAGGGACTCGTTTAGCCAGGTTATTTCGGGGAGTAGAGAAGGTGTTGATTCCTCGAAACATATTCTCTCCGGAGGCGGGGAGTTCGGCAGTGCGGGTTCCGAGGTCCAAAAAGTCGCAGGTCAAGCTGAGTCGATTTCCGACAAACTCTTTAAAGTTGCCGGTGCGGATGGAAAAATCTCGCAAGAAGCGGTGATGCAGGCCATCGCCGCGGTACAGGTTCCGCAGATTCCGGAATCTGCAAAATTAAAACACTACCGAAAACAGATTGAAGAACTGCAACAGAAACTTGCACAAGCCCAGAAGGCGCAACAGACTGGTTTTTTTGCCGCCGGAAAAGGCGGAATGGGTGGGGCCTTTAAGAAGCTCTTTGGTAGAAAGGGCGCGGAGCAAGAAGAGCAGGGCGAAGAAGAGGGCGAGGGGATCGCTTCGGGCTCTTCGAGTGCTTCCAAAAAAGGCTTGGCCAAGAAAAAGCCTAAACCTAAACTCTTTGCTGGACCGGTGGCTTCAGAGACGGCCGGGGGTGAAGAAACGTCAGGGGACTCCACAGATGACGCCGAAGAAGCGGGCGAGGATTCCCAGGGCGCTGAGGATAGTTATCAGGAGATCTCCATAGAAGTTGTCGATGCGAATGGTGAAAAGAAGACGGTAAAAAAGAAAGTTCCAAAAAAGAATCTAAAAAAAGGAAAAAAAGAGGGTCTGAGCTCCGATGCACTCTCTGATAAACTCGATCAATTCTTGCAGGCGGGCGACGAGGATTCTAATTCCGAGGTCGAAGAGGTGGATGCAGAAGAAGACGCAGGCGAAGAAGAGATAGGAACTCTTGATCTCGAAATTGAGCTTGCTTCAGCCGATGGAAAATCAAAGCCAAAAGCCAAGAAAATCCCCCCGAAGAAAACTGGAAAGGCTAAAAGGGCTGATTTTTCCGTTGAAATGGGAAAATCTTTGGACGATGACTCTGGAGAAGACGAAACTGACGAATCATCAGAGGGCGAGGCAGAGACAGGAGGCGACGCTTCCAGTTCCATCGAAAAGCTGCTTGCAGCCGCAACGGCCGAAGAGGGAGCCAAATCCTCTAAAAAGAAAAAGAAGAAGAAAACAAGTGCAGGGGGTCTCTTCAAGAAGGTTTGGCCTTTCAAGAAAGCGGCGGCGAAGGCCGAGGCTGAAGCGGAAGCTGAGGAGGACAGCGACGACGACGAACAAGAAGAGGCGCAAAGCGAGCAAGTCGAAGAGGGGAGTGTGATAGAGACTGTGGCAGCGAGAGCGAAGCCCAAGACGAGAAAAGTGAAGAAGAAGGTTCAAAGGAAAGTCGTTGATACGGTCACTGGCAAAGAGACCGTTGTTGAAGAAGAAGTTGAAGTTGACGAGATTATTTTTGCGGCAGATGACGACGAGGCAAATGATGACACGACCCTCGTGAAAGCCGCGGCTGCCGAGGCTGAATCGAGCAAGGATGAGCTTTGGGTCAAGAAGGATCAAGAAGCGGATGCCGTGGCCGGAAAGCTTATGGAAGAGGTTTCAGCAGGAGGAATGAGCAGGACCTTGGATAAGGCTCAGCGGGAAGTTTTGGATATTCGCAGAGAACTTCAGGGTAATCCGCGCGCACAACAGTGGGTGGATGGATTGATGTCAGACTTGATTTCCGAAAAATCAAAACTGCACGAAGTCTCTAAGAAGCTTTCACTGGTGTTTCGTCAAAAAGCCTTAGAGTTCAAAAATCGTGAGGCAAACCTTCGTGAAGAAATTCGGCGCAAAGATGATCAGGTTCGCCTCAAAAACAATGCACTCGCTCGCACAAAAGAACAACTTTCAACGACATCCGCCAATCTGGATCGCATTAAGGGCTCGGGAATCAATGCGGCCGATGAAGCGGCATTAAGGCATCGCTACCAACTTTCCCAGAAAACGCTTTCGCTCGCTAAGGAAGAAAACGCGCGTATGACTCTGAAAATTCAGGACATGCGCAATCAGCTTGCGACCGCACAAATGGGAGCCAAAAGTCACGGCCCAAGTTTCACGGAGCATCAGGCGCTTAAGACAAAAGCTGATCGGCTTACCTTTCAATGTGAGGAGCTCAAAAAGGCAAACCTGCAGCTTCAAGATCAATCTGATCAGCTACAGAAGAATACGGGCTCGGCGGGCGGAGCAGGGGGTGGGGGGAGCGAGGATTGGAAATATAAGTACGAGACTCTTAATAAGTCCGCATCCTTTCATCAAAAAGAAAACGAGCAAATTAAGAAACGTTATGATGAAATGAAACGCGAGGAAGTAAAATTAAAGATGGAAGTGGGCAGGCTTCAAAATGAACTGAAATCCGCGAAGGCAAGCTCCGCTCGAGCGGCAAATGGTTTCACCTCGGCCTCTCAGAAGCCTCCTGGATCCAAGGCAGCATAAAGGCACTTTTTCGATGACAGACACCCTTGATACTCTGGTCGTGGGTTTAGGCGTAGTGGGTTTGTCTATTACGCGTGAACTTGCAATGCGGGGATACCACGTTGCAGGAATTGATTCGGCCTCCCGAGTGGGTACGGGTGTGAGCTCTCGAAACAGCGAGGTCATTCATTCGGGCATTTATTATCCTCAGAACAGCTTAAAGGCTCGTTTTTGCGTACGGGGTCGAGAACTTTTGTACGCCTACTGTAAAAAACATGAAATCCCCTTTCTCCAAACAGGTAAGCTCGTAGTTGCCGTAGCGAGTTCGCAGGAAACCCAGCTGGAAAAGCTTAGACTTTGCGGCGTGGCCAATGGAGTTTCGGGCTTGGAGATTTTGTCATCTGAACAAGTTGCGAAACTTGAACCTCAGGTAAAGTGTTGCAGCGCTCTTCTTGTTCCTCAGACGGGCGTTGTCGATTCTCACAGTCTGATGGTTCGGTTGCAGATAGAGGCGGAGTCTTCGGGGGCATTGATTGCGCTGCAGTCACCCTTTTTAGGAAGCGCGGGAGGGCCAGTATTTGTTGCACGTGTAGGACATCCGGATGGCAGTAGTTCTAAGCTTCTCGCTCGCAGTCTCGTGAACGCTGCCGGATTGGGTGCTCAGAGGGTTGCTGGATTGATTGAAGGGCTGCCTTCAAGTCAAATTCCCGAAAGGTATTTGGCCAAAGGGAGCTATTTTTCGTATCAAGGCCCCTCCCCTTTTTCACGGTTGGTGTACCCGGTTCCCGAGCGAGGAGCTTTAGGGATTCACTCAGTAGTCGATTTGGCGGGGCGAGTACGTTTCGGGCCAGATATTGAGTATATCACTGAAGAGAATTACGAGGTAAATCCCTCGAAAAAGTCGGTTTTTCTTGAATCAGTCCGGAAGTATTTTCCAGCAGTTAGAGAGGACGCGCTGAGTCCAGATTTTTCGGGCATTCGGCCGAAAATTCATTCCCCGGGGACCGATACGGTCGATTTTAGAATAGAGGGTGTTAA
>CAIRTR010000093.1 GCA_903881565.1 Oligoflexia bacterium
CCAGAGGGTCTCGATATCAATCTCGTTCAAATCCTTTGAACTTACCTTCTTCATTTGACCTCCGTCACTCTAAGCTCTAGCATAATAGAAATCACTATGTACTCCAAGCCCCGCCTTCCAGAGTTTCGCGTTTCTCCCTCCCCGGACATCGATTTTCCCGAAGTTTGGTGTCGTTTTATTGACGATACCCTCCCTCAATGGGTAAAAAATCGCTACAGCCCCAATCCGAGGTGGAAGGACAAGCCGTTTTCGATGGAAGACGTCAAGTTTTTCATTCCCAGCATCCGCAATCTTTCGGATCTTTTCACGCGCCAACTCGGTCGATCACCCGGCGCCTATTTTCAACAAGCACGATTTAGATCCGCGTACCTGCTCTATTTCCTACCTCTTCAAGCTTCAAAATTTATTTCACTTTTTTGTCAGCACCCCGAAGCACTCCGCGCAGCGCTTGCTCATGGACGCGAAACAAATGTACTCAGAATAGCTGATCTCGGCTCAGGCCCCGCAACCGCGTCTCTTGCTTTTTTAGCCTGGCTTGCAGAGATTCCAGAAGCCGCTGGAAAAAGCGAAAATGCCAAGGGAATTCCCCCGAAAATCGTTTTTCATTTATACGACCGCGATAAAGCAATTCTCCAGGACGGCAAAGATCTCTTACTTGAAATGGCTCAAGCGATTCCTAAACTCAAGAATCGAGTTGAAGTCATCACGCGTGTTTCTGATTGGCGCGAAGCCTCTCGCAATCTTCCAGATGAAATTTCGATCGCGTTTTTTGGACATGTTTTAAATGAAACGACCGAACGTGCGGGAAAACATTTTACACTAGAAAACTCTTCGGGCGGCGCTTCTCTTTCGGGCGATGCTGAAGAAACAGCACTCTCTTCGCTGTGGACTTCAGTATCCAAAAAAGTCCGCGGCGGTGGAATTCTAATTGTGGAGCCTGCCACTCGTCAAAACTCCCAGCATCTGTGTTGGCTCCGAGATCGGTTCATCAAAGAAGGCCTCATCGCTCCCGAAGCCACATCGCTTTGGGGCCCGTGCCTCCATGCAGGCTCCTGCCCGCTGGGACAAGGTCGCGATTGGTGCCATTTCTCGACTCCCGTACAATTTCCTGGAAAATGGTTTCGAGCCTTCTCCCGAGGACTCGCCACTGAGCGCGAATGGGTGAAGTACACTTACCTTTGGTTAGCCTCTCCTGACTACCCCTCCCCTGCGCCTGATCCTTCATTGAGACGAGTAGTGAGTGATCCGTTGGGTGATGGCAGAGACGAGGTCCTTCTTTGTGAACCGGCCGCTGCTCATGCACCTCGACGACTTCACGTGATGAGCAAGCTTCTCAGGGGCAGCATTATTGAAATGATTGAACGCGAAGCTCCCAAGCCACAAAATCCGACCCGGCCGCAGCGATCTGAGGGTCGACCTCAAAAGCCGCTGAGAAAAATTCTCCCGGTTACGAAAAGAAAAATCTCAAAAAAATAAGCTCTTTTCGGCGCCAATTCGCACTAGAGACACCATCGCTGCGCCCTGATTGTGCACTGATGTCCGCCCAGTCCCAAAAAAAAAGGGCCTCGGTTTCCCGAAGCCCTTTTAATTCTCTAACTGCGACCGTTAATCGTCTAGGAAGCGTTAAGCGCTGCTTCCGCCTGATTTGCTTCCGCCACCGCCTGCAGGGGACTTACGTCCAGCGCCGCCGGTTTTAGCCTTAGCACCCTTGCCTTCAGCACCCGTTACTTTGGATTTTCCGCTGAACAGCTTCTTAAAGCGATTCATGGGATCCTTAGGTGCGGAGACTTCTTTTGCGTCTTTTGAATCCTTCGCATCCGCCTTTTTATCTGCTGCAGTCTTAACCTTCTTCTTGCGATCCAACTCAGGATGATCGACAAGCTCGAGAACGGCCATTTCAGCGGCATCACCCCAACGGCGATCTGAAATCTTCAGAACGCGCGTGTACCCGCCCGCGCGAGTCTTGTACCGCTCAGCTAGGGTAGTGAAAAGCTTCTTCACAACTGCATCGTCGCGAGTTCGATCGAAAGCAAGTCTGCGTGAAGCAGGCAAACCTGACTTCCCAAGCGTAATCAATCGATCCACCACGCGCCGAGCTTCTTTAGCCTTCTGCACCGTTGTGGTAATCTGTTCCATTTCGATTACCGAATTGGCCATGTTCCGAAACATCGCCTTACGATGCGAAGTGTTTCTACCAAATTTACGTCCGTCTACTCCGTGTCTCATAACTGCTCCTAATCTTCTAACCTATTAGCCGTCTTAATCCTCGGCGTCGTCGTCGCCTTCATCTTCAAATTCCTCATCTTCCGCGCGGTCAGAAAGAATACGACTCTCGTCGACATCTGAATCCGCTGGTTTCGGAGGCTGCGAAGGCGCAACAAATCCATCGAGTTTCATTCCTAGGCTTAAACCCATTTCAGACAAAATGTCCTTGATCTCGTTAAGAGATTTACGTCCAAAGTTCTTCGTCTTAAGCATCTCTGCTTCAGTCTTCTGAACGAGTTCATAAATGTACTTAATATTCGCGTTCTGAAGACAGTTTGCAGAACGAACAGAAAGTTCAAGCTCTTCAACCGAACGATAAAGGTTCGGATTAAACTGCGATCCCTTTTCTTCTTTAACTTGAGCAACAGGTTCTGGCTCTTCTTCAAAATTAAGGAACACTGAGAGCTGGTCTTTAATGATCTTTGCTCCGAGCGCCACAGCATCGTCTGGCTTCACAGCGCCATCGGTCCAAACTTCGAAAGTCAACTTATCGAAGTCGGTACGTTGACCCACGCGACTTTGAGTCACAGCGTAGTTCACACGACGAATCGGCGAAAAGAAGCTATCGACTGGAATCCAGCCCACAGGCATATCATCCGTCTTATTGTACTCAGCAGCACGATATCCACGTCCGCGAGCAACTTGAATTTCAATGCGCAGCTTTGCGCCTTTGCCCAACGTCGCGATCAACTGGTCAGGATTAAGAACCTTGACCTGCTCACTGACGATAATATCACTTGCCCTGACTTCACCTGGGCCTGATTTATCGATCAAAACAGTGGATTGATCCGCAAAGAGGCTGAAACGCACTTCTTTGAGGTTCAGAATGATTTCAGCGACGTCTTCTTTCACATCTGGAATAGAGGTGAACTCATGAACCACGCCATCAACCTTAATCGCCGTAATTGCCGCGCCCTGAAGCGAAGACAACAACACCCGACGTAGGGAGTTCCCCAAAGTGAGACCAAAGCCTCGCTCAAGAGGACGAGCGATAAACTTCCCGTAGGAATTTGTAAGGCTCTCCTTATCCAGATCCAATGCTTTTGGCTTGATCAAATCGCGCCAATTTTTTTCCATCAACATCGTCATATCTCTCTCCAATGCAGCCCCCTCGCTGAAACATTGCAACCCAAATGCTGCAAAGTCAGCCATGCGGAAGCGTTAAACAAGAAGGTGAATTTTTACTTCGAATACAACTCAACAACCATTCGCTCTTCCATCGGCATCGTAAGGTCATCACGAGCTGGAAGATCCCGAACACGAGATTTCATCGCTGTCCCATCGAGTTCAAGCCACTGAGGGATTTCACGACGTTTCACAGCTTCTAAAGCGCCATGAATGCGAGCTACACTCTTGCTCTTCTCACGAATCTCGACCGAATCGCCCTTCTTAACAAGGAACGAGGGAATATTCACGCGTTGACCATTGATCGCGAAATGTCCGTGGCGAATCAACTGACGTGCTTCGGAACGAGAATTCGCAAACCCAGAGCGATAAGCAACGTTATCAAGACGACGCTCAAGCATTGTGAGCAAGTTCGTGCCTGTTACGCCCTTCATGCGCTCAGCCTTTTCAAAAAGACTACGGAACTGCTTTTCGACTAAGCCGTACATGCGCTTGATCTTCTGCTTCTCACGAAGTTGCAGACCATACTCTGAAAACTTGATTCGCCCCTGGCCATGCTGCCCTGGCGGATAAGCGCGACGTTCAAAGGCGCACTTGTCAGTATTACAACGATCGCCTTTAAGGAAAAGTTTCTGATTTTCACGGCGACAGAGCCTACAAACTGAACCTACATACCGAGCCATATACTACACCCTTCTCCGTTTAGGAGGACGGCACCCGTTATGAGGAATCGGGGTCACGTCTTCGATAAATGTCACTCTCAAACCGACAGAGGCTAAAGCACGAAGCGCACTCTCACGCCCAGCACCTGGACCACTGACAAACACCTGAACACTACGCATTCCGCATTCAACTGCTTTTCTTCCAGCATCTTCAGCAGCGACCTGTGCAGCAAAAGGCGTGTTCTTGCGCGAACCACGGAAGCCTTTTCCGCCTGCGCTTGACCAACAAATCGCATTTCCCATTTGATCTGTGATCGTAATCACCGTGTTATTAAAAGAGGAGAGGACATAGACGTTTCCGGTGGAAACATTCTTTTTGCCCTTCTTCACTTTCTTAATCACGCCCTCCGCAGCAGGAGCCGCAGCAGCCACGTCTTTTTTTACTTCAGTTTTTGCGTCTACGTTTTTTTCAGCCATAACCACCTTACTTCATTGCCTTGACGGACTTCTTACCTGCAATCGCAACAGCCGGACCTTTTCGCGTACGGGCGTTCGAATGCGTTCTCTGACCACGAACCGGAAGCCCACGACGATGGCGCGTTCCCCGATACGTACCTAAATCGATCAATCGCTTGATACTCATTGCGGTATCACGACGGAGATCACCTTCCACCTTGTGAGCGCGCTCAATGATTTCGCGAATTTTCGCTACATCGATTTCAGACAAATCGTCAGACTTGCGACTCAATTCAATTTTTGCTTCCGTAAGAATTTTCTTAGCGGTAGGGCGACCGATACCTAAAATATAGGTCAGCGCGATTTCCATTCTTTTATTTCGTGGGAGATCCACTCCTGCAATACGAGCCACTGAATACCTTCCTTTCAGCTAAAGTGCTAAAAACTTTTCTTTGCTAGTTATCCTTGACGTTGCTTGTGACGAGGATTCGAGCAAATCACTCGTACCACACCCGCACGTCGAATTACTTTACATTTATCACAAATTTTCTTTACCGATGCTCGAACCTTCATATCAAAACCCTCAATTCTTTTTGCCTTGACCTAGGAGTTTTCACCCTCAGGAAACAGAGTCAAAATCTCCGGCCCACTCGGAGTAATCGCTACGGTGTGCTCAAAATGAGCTGAGAGTGATCCATCCACCGTAACAGCTGTCCAGCCATCACTAAGAACTTTCACCTCGTGGCCACCTACATTAATCATCGGCTCTATGGCCAAGACCATCCCCACTTTTAGCAGCATTCCCTTACCCTTCGAACCGAAGTTAGGGACCTGCGGCTCCTCGTGAAGTGCGCGTCCTATACCATGGCCAACGAATTCCCTTACCACGCTATAGCCATACCCTTCAACATGTTTTTGCACAGCAAAACCGATATCGAACAGTCTGTTCCCGTCCCGGCATTGCTCAATACCACAATTGAGCCCCTGACGAGTCACTTCCATGAGCTTTTTAGCCTCTGAGCTCACCGATCCGACCGGCACTGTACGAGCTAAATCCCCATACCAGCCCTCTCGAATGATTCCAAAGTCCAAACCCACAATATCCCCATCCTTAAGGATTCTTTTGGGAGAGGGGATTCCGTGAACCACCTCATTATTTACCGAAATACATACGCATGCCGGGAACTGATGATAGCCCTTAAAAGCCGGGGTCACACCTAACTCCTTGCACCGTCCCTCCGCAAACCTATCTAACTCCCCAGTCGTCACTCCGGGTCCAACAAGAGCCACAGTCTCGTGTAGAATTTGAGCGGCGACCCGCCCGGCCTTTCGCATCAAATCCAACTCTCGTTCAGACTTCAAAGTCACCATTACAAACTTTCGGCCTCAAGCTCAATTAGAAATCAGTGATTTCAAATGACCCAAAACTTCAGTCTGCGGCAACCTGGCATCCAATTTCCTCAACTTACGTTGAGAATCATAGTACCCAGCTACCGGAGCTGTCTGCGCATGATACACAGCTAGCCGCTTAAGAATCACATCTTCCTTGTCATCATCTCTCTGTACCAGCCCAGCACCACACGCATCGCAGATGCCCTCCACTTTAGGAGAAGCGGCAACGACATGGTACATAGCACCACACTTCAGACAGGTCCTTCGACCCGAAAGACGAGATACTAATTCTGAATCTGGAATATCAAAAAGAACTGTCATAAAAACTTTTTGTGACAGCTCAGCAAGCATCAAATCCAGAGCCTCCGCCTGTGGGATCGTTCTTGGAAATCCATCCAAAATAAACCCAGCTTTACAATCCGGACTTAAGACTCTCTCAGCGATCAAGCCAATAACCACCGCATCGGGAACCAAAGCTCCGCGATCCATAAAACTCTTTGCTTCCAAGCCCAATTTGGTCCCGTTTGCAATCGCGGAACGTAACATATCCCCAGTTGATAGCTGAGGCCACCCTCTCTCGGCGGTAACCTTTTTGGCCTGTGTACCTTTTCCCGAACCCGGAGGTCCCAAAAACACTAAAATCATGCTTAAGCCGAACGCCCTTTCACACGAGTATGTTTCATGAAGCCTTCATAATTGCGAGAAAGCAAAAAAGTCTCAATCTGAGCTACCGTATCGAGTGCTACGCCCACCAAAATCAAAACGCTCGTGCCCCCAAAATAGAATGGCACCTTCATCGTCTGGGTGAAAAAGGTGGGGAGCACACAGATGAGAGAAATATAAACAGCACCACCCAAGGTGATGCGAGACAATACATAATCAATGTACTGCGCGGTAGGGGCGCCTGGTCGAATACCTGGAATGAACCCGCCATACTTTTTCAGATTCTCAGAGACATCCTCTGTTTTGAAAGCGACGGCAGTGTAAAAATAGCAGAAAAATACAATCAACCCAACAAATATAATATTGTAAAGCATACGATCTGGCTGAAGCAAGGCAGTAAGCTCTTGAACGCGTTTGAACGGGAAAAATGTTGCCAAGGTCGCTGGGAACATAATAAGTGAAGAAGCAAAAATGGGAGGAATAACGCCAGAAGTATTCACTTTTAGCGGAAGATTTGTGTTTTGCCCGCCATAGACCTTTCGCCCGACAATTCGCTTCGCATACTGCACCGGTATTCTCCTGGCACCCCGCTCAACGAAAATAATGCAGAAGAAAGTCGCAAATATAATGATGAGAACCATCAAAATCTTGAAAAAACTCAGCTCGCCCGATCGATACAACCCAAGAGTACTTGCCAAGCCTTGTGGAATTCGAGCGGCGATTCCGGCAAAAATAACCAACGAAATCCCATTCCCAATTCCGCGCTCCGAAATCTGCTCACCCACCCACATTAGAAAAACGGTTCCAGCAGTAAGAGTCACAGTCGTCAACAACCGAAAAGCCAACCCGGGATGTGTTACCACCATAGGATTATTGTAGTGCTCAAGACCCGCGGCAATTCCATACCCTTGTACAAGACACAAAAGCACTGTTCCATACCGGGTAAACTGCGTAATCTTCTTGCGGCCTTGCTCTCCCTCTTTCTGTAAATCATGCAGATAAGGCCAAACAACCGTGAGAAGTTGGAAAATAATTGAACTACTAATGTAGGGCATCACCCCGAGCGCAAAGATCGAAAACCGCTCAAGAGCACCGCCACTGAAGAGATTAAACCAACCGAAAATGGTTCCCTTCATGTTCGCAAACACTTGCTGAAGCGCAGCACTGTCTACGCCAGGTGTCGGCACGTGCACACCAATGCGATATACCGCCAGCATCGCGAGAGAAAAAAGAATACGTTTTCTTAATTCAGGAATCTTAACGAGACCGTCCGCGCCTGACATTATCTATTCCGCTCCCTCTTTAGTCTCAATACTTCAAACTAAGGTTTAAAACTGGTTGACTACTTGATTGCAGCTTTTGCAGCCGCTGACTTCGCACCCTTTTTTGCTCTAGGTTGTGCGCCTGGAATTGGAAGAAGCTCAACTTTTCCGCCTGCCTTCACAATCTTCTCTTGAGCTGAAGGAGAAACCTTGTGCGCCTTGACGATAAAAGCCTTCGTCAATTCGCCAGTACCGAGAATTGTCAAACGATCGTAACGACCCTTTATGACTCTTCCCTCGCGCAGAGTGACAAGAGTCACTTCTTTGAAAGAGGCTGGATCAAGTTTTTCAAGATCACGAACGTTCAAAGTGGCCTGAGTACGCGCCATAAAGTTCTTGAAACCACGCTTTGGAACGCGGCGAAATAAAGGCATTTGACCGCCTTCAAAGCCAGGACGTACATGCCCCCCCGAGCGCTGCAACTGTCCTTTATCCCCTTTACCAGCGGTTGGACCGTGACCAGAGCCTGACCCACGTCCTAAACGCTTGACCCTATGAGTGGCACCCTTTTGAGCTTTAATTGTATTTAACGTCAACATAACTTTACTCCTTAGAAACTACGAACCGACTCGCGGCTTATCGTGTTTCTGAAACAACCTCAACGAGGTGCAAAACTTTCTTAATCATTCCACGAACAGAAGGCGTATTTTCAAGCGTACGCGAATGTTCACGGCGTCTCAACCCTAACCCCACAACGGTGGCCCGTTGATCGGGAGGGCAGCTGATTGTACTCTTCTTGAGACGAATCGTAATGGTTCTCTTTTTCGTTGCACTCATATGCTACTCCTAAACTTAATCTTAACTTAAGTGATCTCTGCGACAGTCTTCCCACGGGCTTTAGCGATATCCGAAAAATGCCTCAAAGCCCCAAGTCCCTGAAAAGTTGCGCGGACAACGTTGTGTGGATTATCCCGCCGAATCGACTTCGTCAGAATATTCTTGATCCCAGCAACTTCCAAAATGGCGCGCACTGAGGAACTAGCGATGATCCCAGTTCCTTCTGGAGCAGGCTTCATCAATACTTCGCTGGCACCAAAATGTCCTTTGATTTCATGGGGAATTGTTGTTCCATCCATTGGGACCTTCAGCAGGTTCTTCCGAGCCTGCTTACTGGCCTTCTTGATAGCCTCGGGAACTTCGCCGGCTTTTCCAAGTCCGACTCCAACTTGGCCCTTTTTATCACCCACGACCACAATCGCAGCGAAACTAAAGCGGCGTCCGCCTTTCACGACTTTTGCGCATCGATTAATATGGATCACCTTATCTTCGAACTCAGACTCCTCCTGCTGACGTCCCATCTGACCCATACCCATTTTTTTTGTTTCTGCTGCCATTATATCCTCACAATCCTAGAACTTAAGTCCACCTTCACGAGCTGCATCGGCCAGAGCCTTAACACGTCCGTGATAGAGATAACCGCTTCGATCAAACACGACCGTCGAAATATTTTTCGCAAGTGCGCGCTTGGCCAAAAGACTTCCCAAGGTTTTTGCACCATCAAGGGTATCCTTGACCTTGTCGCGTAGCTCATCTTCATTTGTTGAAGCAGCAACGAGAGTGTGTCCCTTGGCATCATCAACCAATTGTATATAAAGATGCTTGTTAGAGCGAAAAACCGACATACGTGGACGCCCGACGTCACCTTCGAGGATCGCACGAATGCGTTTTTTTCGCTTGAAACGAATCACCTGTTTTGCGTTCGTTGAACGCCGAATCTTAGTCGCCATAATTCACCTTACTTCGCGCCCGCAGCTTTACCTTGCTTACGGATAATATGTTCGTTCGTATACTTGATGCCTTTACCTTGATAAGGTTCCGGTTTTCTAAATGAACGAATCTTTGCAGCCACCATACCGACCACCATTTTATCTGCCCCAGAAACAACGAGGTGAGTGTTATTCTCAACCTTCGCAGTTACGCCAGCAGGCAATTCATAATCGATTGAATGAGAATATCCGACAGTCAGACTGAGTGTATTGCCTTTTACAGCAGCACGATATCCGACGCCTACGATATCCAAATCCTTGGTGAATCCTACAGAAACCCCATGAACCATATTATGAACCAGAGTACGGGTAAGTCCGTGGAGTGCAGAAGCATTCTTGACCAACGAATCATCGCGAGTCAGAACAACTGCGCCGTCCTCCATCTTAGCTGCCACACCTAGCGGCAACTTATGAGAAAGCTTCCCTTTAGGACCTTCAACTTTAACCCAGCTGTCTTTGATGTCGACTTTAACCCCAGAAAGAATTTTAACGGGGACTTTTCCTACGCGAGACATAAATCACCAGACCTCACAGAGAATTTCGCCACCGATTTTCTGAGCGCGAGCCCTTTGCCCGGTCAGAACACCTTTAGACGTAGAAACAATCGCAATACCCGCTCCACTCAAGGGCTTTGGCAATGTTTCATAACTTGAATATTTGCGCAACCCAGGACGACTAATTCTCTTAATCCCCTGAATCACACTGGCGCCCTTTTCGGTATATTTTAAATACACCTTAATAACGGGACGACCTTCTTCACGTTGTAGGCGAAAGTTCTTGATATAACCTTCTTCCTTCAAAACGCGTACGATGTTTGCCTTAAGCCTCGAGGCAGGCACTTCCAACTTCTCATGCCCCTCTTTGGCGGCATTCCGAATCCTGGTCAGCAAATCTGCAATCGGATCTGTCATGCTCATAAAATAACTCCCTTCAATCCTACCAGCTTGATTTCGTCACGCCCGGCAACAAACCCTTTAGGGCGAGTCCGCGAAAGCAAAGACGGCACATACTAAACTTCCGAATAAAAGCTCGAGGCCTGCCGCAAAGCAGACAACGATTTCTCACTCGGCTTTTAAACTTCTTCTTCTTCCCAATTCCTTCGAGTTTACACTTCTTAGACAAAGCAACTCTCCTTCATTGATTCTTCAATTTACCTGACCGGCCCTACTTGCGGAACGGCATTCCCAACTCAGTTAACAACGCACGAGCATGCTCATTCGTTTTTGCAGTGGTTTCAATCGTCACTGTAAAGCCACGAATTTTGTCAACCTTGTCGTAGTTAATCTCTGGGAAAATAATCTGCTCGCGAATTCCCAGCGAATAGTTTCCGCGTCCATCGAAGGACTTCGGGTTCACACCTTTAAAATCGCGAACACGAGGTAACGCGACATTCATCACACGGTCCAAAAACTCCCACATGCGTGCGCGCCTAAGAGTTACCATCGCTCCGACGGTATTTCCTTTACGCACCTTAAACGCTGCAATAGCTTTTTTCGCACGAGTCAAAACGGGCTTTTGTCCCGTAATGGCCATGATCTCTTCAAATGTACCATCTAATACCTTAGGATTACCGACAGCTTCCTTGACGGCGCAGTTAACGGTAATTTTCGTAAGGCGCGGCACCTGCATTGGATTCTTGAATTGAAATTCTTTCATCATCGCAGGAACAGCTTTTTCGCGATAGACTTTGATCAAGCGCGGAGACTTAACAGGCGATACGCGAGTCTCCCCTACAGCGGCAATCTTGACTGCCATTGCCGCAGAATCTTCTTTTGCCTTCTTTGCTTTTGCGCGTGCGGTGTCAGCCGCAGCTTTCTTCGCATCGGTCTTGGCGCGAGCGGCAGATTGCTCTGCGTTTTGCTCTCCGCCTGCTTCTTTTTTATCTTTTTCTTTTTCAGCCACGGTAAAACATCCTCCCAGAAACTATTTCTGCGCTACATCCAAAGTTTCGCCGCACTTCTTACATACGCGAACCTTTGATTTGGTACCTTCAACGACGGCGGCTCCCTTAGCAGCCTTCTTACCAGCCGTCTTCTCAATAAATTTGAAACCATGTCTCACGCCCTTATTACACTTAGGGCACATCAAGAGCACGTTCGAATAATGAATCGAGCATTCCTTTTCAAGAATTCCGCCGTGCGGGTTCTTTTGGGAAGGCTTCAAATGGCGCTTTACCAAATTCACCTTCTCAACAGTCACACGCAAAGACTTCACGTCGACCGTGAGAATCTTGCCAGATTTGCCCTTTTCACGACCTGCAATCACTTGCACTTGGTCGTTCTTCTTTAACGATAAATCACTTCTTTGAAGAGTCGTCATCTCACACCTCACAACACTTCAGGGGCGAGCGAAATAATTTTCGTAAACGCCTTTGCCCGAAGTTCTCTTGCCACTGGTCCAAAGATACGGGTCCCAATGGGTTCATTCTGCGCGTTAATCAAAACCGCTGAGTTCGTGTCAAAACGAATATAAGTGCCGTCATTACGATTCACTTCTTTTACCGTCCGAACAATTACAGCTTTCAAGATCTCGCCTTTTTTCACTTTACCGTTTGGGACTGCATCCTTCACGGTAACAACAATCACATCACCAACCGAAGCGTAATGGCGTCGAGTTCCACCCAACACCTTAATACACATTACTGATTTCGCACCCGAGTTGTCAGCCACATCGAGGCGGGTCTGCATTTGAATCATAAACTTATATCCTTCCCATTCCCCGTTCGCTTAAACGTTAGCTTCGACCGTATGGCCAGCTCTTCTAATAATCGCCTGGAGCGCAAAGCGCTTTTCACGACTCAAAGGTCGACTCTCAACCAAAGAAACGAGATCGCCAACTTTTGCTTCGTTCTTCTCGTCATGGGCTTTGAAACGACGTGAGCGTACGATGTACTTCTGATAGAGCGAATCACGAACGCTGCGATCCACCTTAACAACGATAGTCTTCTGCATCTTATCGCTCACCACAACGCCTTCAATCGTCCGTCGCTTTTGGATCGGATCTCTCAGGTCAATTTGCGGCACAGACTTCACTTTAGGCTTCACTTCAGCTTTAGTTGTAACTTTTGTGGACATCACGCCTTCCCTCCAATCAACATCTTGATCCGTGCTAGATCCTTGCGGGACCGCCAGATACTCGCCGTATCACTTAGTTGTCCCGTCGCCTTTTTCATCCGAATCTCAAAAAGATGAGCTTCTACTTCGCGCACCTTCGTGTTGAGCTCGTCTTTCGACAGGTTCCTCAGTTCTTTAATTCTTTTATTCGACACGACAAATCACCTCACTCTGTTTCTTCTTACTTCGCAGCTTTCGCGGCCTTCGCGGCCTTCTCGGCTTTGGCGACTTTTACTGCTTCAGCCTTCGCCTTCACCAAAACTTCGGTCTGCTTGCTCATTGGCTTGCAAGTCAAGGGAAGCTTATGATTCGCGAGTCGCAGGGCTTCAAAAGCCTCCTTCTGCGAGATCCCGGACATTTCGAACACGATACGCCCCGGCTTAATGACTGCTGCCCATTCTTCAACACCACCCTTTCCGGAACCCATTCGGGTTTCGGCAGGTTTCTTGGTGATCGGCTTATCCGGGAAAACACGGATCCAAATCTTTCCACCGCGCTTTACATATCGGGTCATGGCCACGCGGGCTGATTCGAGCTGCTTCGACGTAATTCGTCCGCACTCGGTCGCCTGCAAACCAAACTCACCGAAAAACAAAGTGCCTCCACGCAGAGCCTTGCCCCGCATTTTGCCCTTCTGTACTTTGCGCCACTTAACGCGTTTTGGTGATAACATTTGCCTTACTCCTTCTCAGTTGCGGCCTAGAGCGCACTTTGAGCAGCTTTAGCTTCAGCTGCTGCCTGTTTCTTCAAAGTTACCGCTTCACCGTGATAAACCCACGCCTTCACACCAATCAAACCATAGGTGGTACTGGCTTCAGCAGTCCCGTAGTCGATATTTGCTCTCAAAGTATGAAGAGGCACGCTATCTTCGCTGTACCACTCAGTTCGTGCGATTTCAGCTCCGCCCAAACGTCCCGAAACGCGAATCTTAATCCCTTTGATCCCCTGCTTGAAAGCGGAGGTCATGCATTTCTTCATCGCACGACGGAACGCTACTCGCTTCTCGAGCTGAGAAGCCACGCTCTCAGCAATAAGAGTTGCATTAGCTTCTGGCTTCTTAACTTCGATGATGTTCAGGAACACTTCGTTCTTTGAAAGCGACTGAACATCAGCTTTTAAGGATTCAACGCCGGCACCTTTTTTCCCGATAACAATCCCGGGACGCGCTGTATGTACGTTAATTTTAACCTTGTTTGCAGCGCGCTCAATTTCAATGCGAGCGATGCCTGCGCTATAAAGCTTTTCTTTGAGATAGGCTCTCAATTTCAAATCTTCATGCAGCAATTTGGCGTAGTCGCGCTTCGAATACCAGCGACTATCCCAGGTTCTCGTAATTCCTAATCGAAATCCGATTGGATGAACTTTTTGACCCATTTTATCTCACCTTACCGTTCCGAAAGCGTTACAGACACGTGACTCGTCTTCTTGTTGATCTTAAAAGCAGATCCTTTAGCGCGAGGGCGAAACCGCTTGAGCGTCGGCCCCTGGCCTACAAGAATACGTTTCACAACAAGAGTGTCGACATCCACTTTCCCATTATGGTCCGCATTAGCTGCGGCGCTCTTAAGCAAACGGAACAAAATTCCCGCCGTTCGCTTACGAGGTGAAAACCGTAAATAGGTCAACGCCTCATTGATTCCCTTCCCGCGAACTTCGTCCGCAAGAAGACCCATTTTTCGTGGGGTAATTCGTATAAAACTTACTTTAGCCGAGACTTCCATGATTACTCCTCACTCCGTCACTTTCCTGCAGGTTTAGCTGCTGCGGGTTTAGCTGCCGCAGCTGCTGTAGCTGCGGGCTTAGCCCCAGTGGCTGGTCCTGCTTCTGCAGCTGCCTTTTTATCTGAAGGAGTATGGCCATGAAACACTCGCGTCGGTGAAAACTCACCTAACTTATGTCCCACCATGTTTTCCGTCACATAAACCGGCACAAACTTCTTGCCGTTATGAACCGCAAACGTCATCCCAACGAAATCCGGTAAAACCGTAGATCGACGGGACCAGGTTTTAATCACTTTGCGATCTTGGGTCTGGCGTGCAACCAGAACCTTCTTCTCAAGATGACCATCACAAAAAGGGCCTTTTTTAATTGAACGGGCCACGTTTACTCTCCTTCAACGGTTAATCAGTTCTAACGACGGCGCTTCACAATGAAAGCGTCGGTACGTTTATTGTTACGAGTCTTGTATCCCTTAGTTGGCTGACCCCACGGTGAACGTGGATGTCCGCCGCCGGAAGCTTTACCTTCGCCCCCACCGTGCGGGTGATCGATGGGATTCATCGAGACACCTCGGTTGGTAGGACGAACACCAAGCCAACGATTACGACCGGCTTTACCAATCGTGATATTCTCATGATCAGTATTCGACAGTTGACCGATCGAAGCGCGACAACGTGAGTGAATCAAGCGGATCTCACCGCTTGGCATTTTCACTTGGCAGTAATCGCCTTCTTTAGCCATAAGCTGAGCGTAGTTGCCCGCAGAACGTGCGAGCTTCCCACCCTTACCAGGCTCACCTTCGATATTGTGAATCAAGGTTCCAACTGGGATCGCAGAGAGAGGCAAATTGTTACCAGGCTTAATGTCCGCCTTATCACTTGCCAAAACTGCATCACCTACATTGAGACCAAGAGGAGCCAAAATATAGCGCTTTTCGCCGTCTGCGTAGTGCAGAAGCGCGATATAAGCGGTACGATTTGGGTCATATTCAAGCGAAGCGACACGTGCGGGAATCTCACGCTTCTCACGCAAGAAGTCAATCAAACGATATTTGCGTTTATGACCGCCACCAATGTGCCGAACAGTCATCTTCCCTAAAGCATTTCGTCCGCCGGATTTCGTCAGAGACGACATCAATTTGCGGGGCTTTTTGGGTTGCAGTTTCTTAGGAGTCAGAATCGAGAAATCCGCGACAGTTTTATATCTCAGTGACGGAGTAATCGGTTTAAACGTTTTAGTTGCCATAATTACACCTCACCTTACTTCGTACCGAAGAAATCAATTTTGTGACCTTCAGCAAGCGTCACAAGTGCCTTCTTCGTATTTGCGCGTTTCAGCACAGATTTACCGACTCGCTTAACTTTTCCATGCATAACCAATGTTCTGACCTGAGTCACCTTGACCTTAAAGAGCTGCTGAACAGCATCTTTAATCTCAAATTTGTTCGCCTGCGGCGCAACTTCAAAAGCATATCGGTTTCCCAACTCAGTAAGCATCGTGCTTTTTTCACTGATGATGGGTTTCTTAATCACATCATATAAACTACGCATCGTTCATTCCTCGCTTATGCCTGGGGTGCAAGACGGGTTTCTACCGCCTTCACAGCCCTTTTCGTCATAACGAGCCAGCCAAAGCGGACTACGTCGTATACATTGAGACCTTCTGTACGGAGCACCTTCACACGAGGAATATTCCGACTTGAAAGCTCGAGGTTTTTATTTTCATCATCAAGAATCAGAACCTTATCGAGATCCAGGTTCTTTTTCAGAACATCGACCAGGAAACTGGTCTTAATCGCTTTAAGATCGAAATCCTCAAGCACAATAACCCGCTTTGCCTTCACGCGATCAGAGAGCGCCGAACGAAGGGCTCCGCGCATCATCTCTTTAGGCGTTGATTGCTCATAGCAACGTGGCTGCGGCCCAAATGACTGACCACCACCGACGTGCAATGGAGAACGTGTAGAACCCGATCGGGCATTACCGGTCCCTTTTTGTTTAAACGGTTTACGGCCACCGCCACGAATCTCACTCTTCGTCTTGGTCTTAGCATTACCCTGCCTGCGACCTGCAAGTTGAGCTTTGATGACTTGATGGACAAGCGCAACATTGACAGCAACCCCGAAAACATCATCACGAAGTTCAATCGTGCCGACTTTTTTCTTATCCTGATTAATTAAATCTAATGTAGGCATATCTTACCCCCTACTCTTAACGGCCCGGCGGACTGTTACAATCCCGCTTCTCGCACCCGGGACACTTCCATTAACAAGGAGAAACTGATTCTCCATATCAACGCGCACTACGCGAACATTCTGCACAGTCACCTGCGCATGTCCCATATGGCCAGGCATTTTCTTGTTCTTGAAACATCGACCGGGATCGGCACGGTTTCCGATAGAACCCAGTGAGCGATGCGAAACCGAACAACCATGAGTCTTATGACCCCCAGCCATGTGGAATCGCTTCATCCCGCCCTGAAAACCCTTCCCTTTACTCATGGAAGTAACGTCAACAAGATCTCCAGCCTTCACAAAGTCGGCAGAGAGGACCTTTCCAACCGTGAGACCATCGAGCTTCTCACCTTCTAACAAACGAAATTCTTGATAATGATAAAAACCGGTAGAGGATGAGGCCTTTGTGTGACCCTTCTCAGACATGTTTACGCGGTTTTCTTTTTTCTCAAGTACGCCGATTTGAACGCCTTGATAGCCATTCTTCGACTGGCTCTTCACTTGCGTAATCAGGTTCGGGCGCAAATCAATAACTGTCACGGCAAGCGCTTCACCGGCTTCGGTGAAAACTTGGGTCATACCCGCTTTTACACCAATATATCCACCACGACCCGGAAGGGTCGCTTTCTCTCGCGAGGCAAGAGGGATACTTGGGCTTGTTGTTGCTGTCTGAACAGTAGCAGTAGCACTGTCCTGAGCTTCAGGCTTTTGTTCCATAGTTAAACTCTCTTTTCACTTCGTCTATACCAACTTACCCAACACCACAGCATCACCGGGAAGCCGCCTTATGTAGGCCGCCGGATGCTTTCATGGATTGGCTGCTCAAATCTCCGACTTTCCTTCTGGGGTTAGTTCCGAAGAACTAATGCAGAAGATAGTATCGGAAGACCCAATCAGGACTTAATCTCGACATCCACCCCTGCAGACAAATCCAGCTTCATCAGCGAATCTACTGTCTGTTGGGTTGGCTCAAGAATATCCAAAAGCCGCTTATGTGTTCTAACTTCGAACTGTTCGCGGGACTTTTTGTCTACATGAGGGGACCGGAGAACGCAATACTTATTAATCACTGTCGGAAGAGGAATCGGCCCACGAACGGTGGCGCCAGTCCTTTTTGCCGTATTCACGATCTCCCAAACGGATTGATCGAGAACGCGATGATCGAAAGCCTTAAGTTTGATCCGGATCTTATGTTCAATTGCCATTTTCACATCTCCTTGAAAAACCCCGGGTAGTTACCTTCTTTTCGATGTGAAACGAAAGAAGCAATCTATCCCGAGACGTCAATAATTAAATACAAAATACAAGTGGAGAGGATTTATATTCGACAATCTGCAAAAAGACAATACGATTTTCTTAATCTCACAAATCTCTCAAATAATGACAAGTGTACCCCTCCGGGTGCTTCTCAAGATACTTCTGATGGAAGTCTTCGGCAGGGAAAAAGGGCGCCACTGGCGCGATTTCAGTGACCAGGGGTTTCTTCCATTTTCCGGAACGCTCCACCTTAGCCTTTACTTCGATTGCCACCTGTTTTTGTGCCTCATTTGCGTAGAAAATGGCGGAGCGATACTGAGTTCCCGTGTCGTTTCCCTGCCGGTTGGGGGTCGTTGGATCATGAAGCCGGAAGAAGTATTCCACTAAGGCTTGATAACTCAACTTAGCCGGATCAAAGACGATCTGGACGGCCTCAGCGTGCCCTGTGCTGCCCTTCTTGACTTGTTCATAGGTCGGAGCTTGAGTTTGCCCTCCCACATAGCCCACTTGGGTAGAAATCACCCCAGGAAGCTTGCGCAATAATTCCTCGACGCCCCAAAAACACCCGCCCGCGAGAACGGCGGTTTCCTGGGAAGGGATCGTGATTTTCTTGTCAAAAAGAGGCGCAAATTCCGTATAACCTTCTTCTACAAGCTTTTCTGCTGGGATGAATTTAAGCGCTGCGGAATTAATGCAATACCGCAAACCCGAGGGCGTCGGGCCATCCTCAAACACGTGTCCCAGATGCGAATCCCCGCCCTTGGACCTGACCTCCACGCGAGACTGCATCGGGATCTCGTGATCCTCTTTGCGGGTGAGCGCGCCCTCTTTAAGCGGTTTAGTAAAACTAGGCCAGCCCGTGCCTGAATCAAACTTATCCAGCGAACTAAACAGGGGCTCGCCGGTGACGACATCAACGTAAATCCCGGGCTTTTTGTTATCCCAGTAGGCATTGCGAAAAGGCGGCTCAGTCCCACACTGCTGCGTGACTCGATATTGCTCAGGGGTGAGCGCCTTTTTGATTTCAGTGGTTTCGGGTTTTTTATAATTTTTCACGGGGGTTCCTTTAGTAGTCGTAGCTCCAGTCACCGCTGGGATCGCGAACAACAGCAGAACAAGCGGCAAAAAGGCTTTTTTTGAAATTCTCATATTCACATCCTATTATATATTATGCTTGCGCCTTTGAGTAGGTGTGGGCAGAAGATATGGAGGAGGTTTCACAATCATGCGTATTGCTATTCCGGTCACAGAAGGCAAAATCCCTAACCACTTGGGTCATTGCGAAAAGTTCTTAATCGCCACCGTAGAAGGCGGCAAAGTCATCTCCTCGCAGGAGCTTGCAAATCCCGGGCACGGCCCTGGCGGCCCGCCCCCCGTCTTTTTGGCCAATCAAGGCGTGAACCAGATTTTGGCGTGGGGCATTCCGCCGCATGCACGCGGACTTTTTGAAGAAGCAGGAATCAAATACCTGGTCGGTGCCACGGGCTCTCCTGAAACCGCATTGCAAAAGTTCCTCGAAGGAACCTTGAATTCAGAATTGACGACCGAAGCCTTGGATGCCGGCGGCGGATGTGGGCAAAGTCATCATGATGGAGATCACGATCACGAATAACTGCTAGGTCTTTTTTCCTGCCCGACGACTCGCGCATAGCTTCAGAACCAAGGTCGCAAGCCTTTTGACTTCCAAGGGTTTTGTCATATGCGCATCAAAACCTGCAGAAATCGCGCGGGTTTGATATTCGCTCCCCGTGTGCGCGGTTATAGCAATCGCAGGCATTTCCCGATGAGTCTCCTTCGCTAAGGCCCGCACTTTTCGGATCAAACTAAAGCCATCCTCATCCGGCATCGCAATATCACTGATCAGAATGTCTGGATCAAAATCCGAGATAGCCGTGAGCGCCTCTTTTGCCGACAGCGCGGTTGACACGCGAGCGCCCATCGAGGTCAGCATTTCACTAAATACTTCGCACGCCTTGGCCTCATCATCAACAACGACCACACGCAATCCAGAAAGATCCGCGTAAACCTCCTGTGGGCCACCGGCATCGTTTTTTTCCTTTTGCTTTTCTCTCTCCAACTCCGTCTGCCGCTCGGGGGTTACCAGGGCTTTTGAAGGACGCGACATCGGCAATAAAACCGTAAAACTCGCGCCCTTGCCCAGGCCTTCGCTTTCGGCGAGCACTCGCCCACCATGCAACTCCACCAATCCTCGCACAATAGCCAGTCCGAGTCCCAAGCCTCCGTAACCCCGGGTTGTCGAACTATCTTCTTGGGTAAAATACTGAAAAATATGCGGCAGAAACTTAGGGTCGATCCCTTTTCCATGATCCGTGACCTGGATGCGGCAGTGGCTCTCGTGATCCACCTCAGAAGAGGCGACTTTGACTTCGATTTCGGGTGAATTTTTGGAAAACTTGATGGCGTTCGTCAGCAGGTTAAAAACAATCTGCTTGAGTCTTAACGGATCTGCATAGACCGCCATGGCCGCAGCGCTAAATTCGGTCTTAAATTGAAGCGACTTTCCGTCTGACAACAGTTTTGCAGCTTCTAAAGCGGACTGAACCACTTCAACGGGATCAATGAACGCTCTCTCAAGCGGAAACTTTCCTGACTGCATGTGAGTCACTTCTAAAAGATCATCAATGAGCTGTGCCAGAGATTTGCCCGCATCTTGAATCATTTGGATTCCGTACTGGGTTTTTTCCAGCTCTTTCGGCCCCCTCCGCAGCAGCTGCGCCCAGGTGAGAATGATCGTGAGAGGCGTTCTCAATTCATGAGAGAGCGTGGCCAGAAAAAGGTCTTTGGTGCGATTGGCGGACTCAGCTTGCTGGCGCAACGTCGTTTCTTTTGAGAGGCGCTCCTGGCGCTCGATTTGTGATTGTTGAAGCTCACTTAAGTCGCGAACGATCGCCGTAACGACATTCCCCTCGGGAGTCTCCAGTGGACTGAATGCAATGTTGACCGGAAACTCATGCCCATCTTTACGGCGCGCAAAAAGTTTCAGGTCCTGGCCCAGAAGTTTTGGTTCGGGAGAATCAAAACTGTAAGACCGAAACCCCTCATGATGTGCCAGGGTTCGTTCAGCAAATAACAACTCAAAGGGCTTGCCCGTGAGTTCGCGCGAAGCATAGCCAAAAACCTCTGAGACACGCTCATTTACAAACTCAATCGTCCCCCGGGAATTCACCGCGATAATAGAATCATACGCTGCCGAAAGCAGGTTTCGATACTTCTCCGTCGCTGTTCTTCGACCCGTTTCGGCAAGCCTTCGTTCCGTAATATCCTCAATCGCCACCAAAGCGACCTGCGCCCCCGATCCCTTAAGAGTAACCCTTCTTGCGCTCACTAGCATCGACCGCCGACCGATCGATCTAAAGTCGTGACTGACCTCGTAATTCCTGAAAAGCTCGTTTCGCACTAACGTCCCGCGAAGGAGATCCAAGAGGGCCGGAATGTTCCACTGGCCATTGCCGAGATCCGCAACTTGAACCCCAGTCACCTCAATAGCGTTGACCTTGAAAGTGTCAAAAAATGCTTGATTTACTGATCTCACACCGAGATCAGCTTCAACAACGAGAAGAGGGACCGGCGAACTATCGAAAACCGTCTGCGCATCATCGCGAGACACTTTA
>CAIRTR010000094.1 GCA_903881565.1 Oligoflexia bacterium
ACACGGTAGCGGGGTTTCCGTGACAAACTATGACGCTTTCTCCGGAGCTTCTGATTCGCCACCTTCCGAATCCAGCAAGCCTCCTGCCACTCTCATCATTTGAGAGGCTTTTCCAAGACGTTCTCGCAATTGCGCCGTCAGATCCTTTTCGCGGTTATACTGATCTTGTAAAAGGTCCATATTGAATTCCAATAAATCGAGTTTTCGCTTGAGTTCGATAATCTTATTATCGCGAGCGATCAACAGCGCCTCTGAATCTTTTTTCATGATTTCAAGGCGGTTTTCAAGATCTTTTTCGCGAACTCTAATTTTTCGAATATCAACTCTAACACGCTCTTTGAGTCGCTCCATCTCTTGGGTGGCATCGCGAACCTGAGTTTCAAGAATGCGAGCCTTATCCATCTTGGCCTTCATCTGCAGACGGACTTCATCGATTTCCATTTGCATGGCATCAAGAGCCTGGCCCTTATCTTTTTCAAAATCGGCAATGCGACGTCTTTGCTCCTCGATCAAATGATGGGATTCGTTATTTTTTCCGCGTTCTTCTTGAAGCAGGTCCTCAAGAGATAGAATTTGATCTTGAGCAGACTTAAGCTGCGTAGACAAAACCCCGACGTCTTGTTCCCGCAGTTGTAAGAACTTTTTTAACGTGTCCGTATCGGGAGCCTGTGACGCGCCCCCAGGAACCACGGCATCTCCCATCGGTTTGGCAAACGCAAATTGAACCTCGGAACTCCGCGACAAACTGATACGCGTTTTATAGGCTTCAGTCCGGGTAAAAAGGTAAGGCATCTCCTGTGCTGCTTCGCGATCAGCTTGCTGATCCGTTTGGTAACCGCCTTCAACGGGGAGATCGATTTCTGCCGACACCGGCTCGCTGAGAACAAGAGAACTTTGGGTTTGCTCCGGACGCAACTCCACTGCTCTCGTAGGAACCGCAGTCGGAACCGATATCGAAGAGAGGTCAGGCGCGGCAAACTGTATGCTTGACGTCGGAGAGTCCGCTACCTTGGTTGCCCCAAACGCTGTGGTCGCATCTTCAAGAACAAGCGGGGTCGACGAAAACTCAACCCCCATCACCTGCGCAAGAAGCGGTAGCACCTGCCCTTCGGCCTCCGACCACCTTACATAAGCATTGGCTCCCGTGGCGGTCGCCTGATGCTTTGCAAACTCCTCATCACCCCAAACCTCAGAAGTAAGAATATAGGGGAGATCAGCAAAAGAAGGACTAGCCCTCATTCGATTGACGAACTGAAGACCCGAATCAAGGATAGTTCCCCCGACAGTGCCTCCCCCTTCTCGATGGACGAGTGCAACATCCACATCTGCGTGAAGTTGAAGTAGTTTCAGGGCCTCAACACCGGTTTCACACTGCAGGACAGCGATGCCCTCAGCCTTCAAACGAGTCCCAATCTTGCGCCCCGCATCAGCATGCGGATTAAGAAGAAGAATCTTCATCAATTTGTTCTTCGGCAAAAGCATGAGCAAAGTTGACACTTAATTTTCAAAAAGCTAACGTTTTCTTAAACTCAGATGGTCCCGACATGAATAAAAGAACCTCAAGAACTTCCGACATAATCACTCTGCTATTATTCAAAGATAATCGCTCTCCGCGAACACTCCAGTTTTCGGAACGGTGGTTTCACAAACTCTCAATTCTCATCGGTTTTTTTGTGATCACCGCGATCGCGAGCTCCCTCCTTGCGCTTAACTATTTTCAGAAACTCAGGGCCACGGATCCGACCCATCTTCAAGAACTTGAACAGGAAATCGGTCGCCTCAAAGAAACCAATCACCGCTTGGAAACAAAAGAGGAATCAAAGGAAAGCTCCACCCAAAACTCTGCTCCCCCTTCGAATGCATCACCGTTGCCTGCAACTGCAGCAATCGCTAAGCCTATCGAGAATATCACGGGCGCGCCCTATTTATTCAGCGGGCTTCCTCAAGTACAAAACCCCAAGGCCCCTCCCCCTGAAGGTGAACTTCCAATCACCCTTACCTCTCCAAAAATTTACTGGAAAGGCCAAACGCTGGTCGTAAATTTTGCGCTTCAATACACAAAAGAAGATAAGGGCAATCAGCAAGGGAAAATCATTGTGCTCGCGCGGGGCGAAGAAACACTTTTAGGATATCCTGAAGCGCTTTTTCAAGATGCGGGGCGAGCCGCCTTAATCGATCCTTCAAAAGGCGAATATTTTTCAGTCAGCCGTTTTCGAGAAGTGAATGCAGAGTTTGGTCCTTTGAGTTCCAAGAAACTCCTTAAAGAAGTGGAACTCATCATCTTAAACTCCGCCGGAGAGATTCTCATTCATCAAATTCATCCCATTCCTCCAGGAGAGCCCCCTGCATCATGAACTCCACCATCCATGAATCTTCGATCAACATTATTTCTGAGGATAGTCGCATTCAGGGCACTCTGGTTCTCAATCGGGTCGCTCGGATTCACGGAGTACTCGAAGGCGAAGTCATTGGAGAAGAAGGAAGCACCATTATTCTTGGAGAAACCTCAGTCGTCGAAGGAACGGTTCGAGCCGACACCCTTTTTGTTGATGGCTATGTCAAAGGTAAGATCATCGCACAAAAAAGTGTGGTTGTTTCCCAAACAGGCCGCGTCATCGGAGATATTGAATCCCCATCCCTGAAGCTGGAGCCAGGCTCTTATTTCGAGGGAAAATGTTCGATGATTAATTTGAGTAGCCCTCACGCCAACTCAGTGGACGCTACTCCAGATCCTTCACTGACAATCGTTTAAGGGGCTTAATCCCTGATGCGGATAAACTCTTTTCAATTTCATCCGAAGAGCCTGCGATAACAATCACGAGATTTTCAAGGTTAAGGTGTTTGCGTAACGCCGCCACAACTTGATCGCGCGTAACCGCTCTCACCCGGGGAGAAAACTCATTGAGATAACCTGCACCGAGATCAAAGACCGTTCCCGCGAGCCAATGTGATGCGACTGATTCCAAAGTCGAAGTCGAAAGAGGAAAGCCCCCCACCAAGAATTCCTTTGCAGTTTTCACTTCTTCTTGTGTCAGTTCGCCGTTCTGTATTTGTTTAAGCGCCTCGACGGTCTTCTTAACTACCAAACCCACCTGATCGGTACGAGTCGAGGTGGAAATATTGAACGACGCAAATTCTTTTTTGTAGGCAAAAGAACTTTGAACTCCATAAGTCAGTCCAAGCTGATCGCGAATAAGGCCATTGAGTCGGCTATCGAAAAGCTCTCCAATCAAAGCATTTCCAACAACCAAGGCATAGTGCTCAGGATCGCCCATGAGAGGAGCACGCACTCCGATGCGAATTTGGGCCTGTTTGAGCAAGGGTCGATCGACAATAATCACTCGCCGAAACGGTCCCTGCGCAGTGGTCGCAGCCATCTTCAAACGTGGATCAAAATAACCGCGAGAAGGCACACCGAGCACTTCACTCGGCGGAAACTTTTCTGAATCCCCAAATCCTTTGAGAAGCAAGGGTCGCAGCTCCTCACGCTTCACTTGCCCCACTACCGCAAGAATGGAGTTAGACGGAACGAAATACGCTTTATGGAATGCATCCACATCTCCACGCGTCACTCCTTTGAACTCTGCCGCTGAAAGCAAGCCCCCGCGCTGATAAGGGGTCCCCCAACTTAAAAGTCGCCCCAAAGCCAAGGAGGCTAACGAATCCGAATAATCCTTCAAATGCGACCAACGATCGAGGATTCGAGCTTGCTCGCGGGTGACCTCGGCCAGTGGAAAATCAGGCTGTATCGCTATTTTGAAAAGTAGATCCAAAAGTGTTTTCGCATCAGGCGCTAGACCATGCACGCCGACTGTAAACGCGTCTTCTTCTACCGAAACCGCCCGCGTTGCCCCGAGACTTTCGATCGCGCGACTGATCTGCTGCGCAGTCAGCCCGGCTGCACCATGATCCATCGTTTCGGCGACAAGCTGAGCCGTTCCGCTTTTTCCGAGAGGATCTCCTTTGCAGCCCGCCTTAACCAGGAAAACAAAATCAACGATCGGGAGTTTTGGGCTCGTAAACCAAGCAACCGTAAGTCCATTGGGCAAAACTTCAATCTCGGGTTCCTGAATCGCAGCCTGAACTGACGAATGGACCGCGACTATTCCGACAAAGAAAAAAAGCAGAAGCGACAAGGTCCTCATGGCGTCTCTTCTCCATTTTTCTCAGGAACGAGCGTCACCACAGTCCGATTATTGGGATTGAGATATTTTCGGGCAACTCTTTGAACATCGGCCTGTGATACTCGCAGGTATTTATTGAGATCATCAGAAAATCTTCGAGGATCGTCAAAAATGAGTTCAACGGTTCCAATCAGCTGCCCCAAACCATAAGGAGTCCGAACGCCATCAATCAACTGCAAAGTTAATTGTTTCACCGCGGCCGAAATCTCCTCCACTTCAACGCCTTTATCCTGAACCTCGCTAATCACCCCATAAAGATCTGCCTGAACTGATTCGGCGCTCACGCCTTGCTTGGCTGTGGCCGAAATCAAAAATAGTCCAGGATATGCGGGAGTGTATGCCGAACCCGAGATACCGATCGCGCGATCTTTTTCCAAAACCATTTTTCGATAAGCCCGTGAGGACGTCCCCTCAAACAAAATATTGCTCAGGACATCTAAGGCATAAGAATCATCCTGATGAGCCGAAGTGACATGATAGCCCAAAGAGAACCGTTCCGAAGCCGTTCGGTCCCGCAGTGTCAAGCGGTGCTCTTCATTTTGAAGAGGCTCCGCTCTCAACTTACGTTCCGGGCGAGCGCCACGTGGAAGTACCCCAAAAGAATTCTTGACCAGCGCCCAGGTCGAATTGGGAGAAAAGTCTCCTGTCAAAACAAGGACAGCGTTGGCAGGTTGATAATACTTCTTATAAAACGCCATGACCGTCTCAACGGTCAATCCTTCTAAATCCTGAGGATACCCTATGACGGGACGCTGATAAGGGTGAACTGCATAAGCCAAATTCCAAAGCGATTCCTGCATTCGGCCATCCGGAGAACTGTCGGTTCTCAAGGCACGCTCTTCTAACACCACTTTTCGCTCGCGAACGAGAAGGGATTCACTCAGCTGCAATCCCAACATGCGATCGGCTTCCATCTCCAGTGCTTTCGGCAAAAGATCAGGAACAAAATTCTCATAAAAAACGGTAAAGTCGCGAGTCGTGTAGGCATTAACCTCTGCACCTTTGGCTTCGAGCTGATGAAAAAACTGTTTTTCACCAAAGCGCGAGGTTCCTTTAAACATGAGATGTTCAAAAAGATGCGCAAGGCCGGTTTGGCCATCATGCTCGTCCACAGAGCCTACGCGATAGAAAAGTTGTAGACTCACAATGGGCACCGTCTGATCAGGCACGAGCACAACGACTAACCCATTGGAAAGAACCCTTTTTTCAATCGAAATTTCAGCACCGAGGGCCTTCACCTTTTGCCCACAGGAATCCAAACGAGAAAGCAGGAAAAAGAGCGCGCTCGCGCCAAGAATCGAAATAAGAATAATGAGATATTTTGCGCGCATAAGGTTCCCCTTTTTTGCTATCCCAGAAGAACAAAACGTGTCAAGTTCAGTCGGCGATGGAATGGACAATCCTTGGCAGTGGAACCTCTACTGGCGTACCGCTGATCAGCTGCAAATGCCAAGTATGCCGGTCGAAAAATCCGAAGAACAAACGGCTGCGCGCTTCCGCATGGATCAAGGTCAAGAATCGCAAGATTCTAATCGATACCTCGACGGATCTTCGGCAACAAGCCTTGTTACGAAAAGTCGACCGAATCGACGCCGTCCTCTATACCCACCCCCATGCCGATCACATTCACGGGATCGATGAGCTCCGCAGCTTCAACTACCTCCAGCAAACGCGAATTCCTGTCTACGGCAATGCTTGGACCTGTAACGAGCTGCAAAGCAAATTTCCCTACATCTTTAACCCGGGGCCGGTTGAAGGCGGAGGAATTCCACAACTTGACCTACATTTTTTCGAGGGTTCCGTTGCCGCAGTTGACGTTCTTGGAGTCAAGGTTATCCCTCTTCCTGTCCGCCACGGATCGAAAGAAGGGATTGGATATCGAATTGGCGGATGCGCATATATCGCGGATTGTAATGAAATCCCTCCAGGAACGCTCGATCGTCTTAAGAAACTTGACGTGCTGATTTTGGATTGTATTCGCCTTGAGCGCCATCGAACTCACTTCAATCTCGAACAGTCGCTTGCGACCGTCTCGTTCTTGAAGCCCAAAAAGACATTTCTCACCCATCTCGGACACGACTTTGATCACGACAGCTGGAACAGGAAACTTCCCAAAGGGGTTCAGCTTGCCTACGACGGCCTAAAAATTAAAGCGCCATAGGTACGCCGACAGCGCGCTGCAATAACTCAGAATTACCTCGCTAGAAACACCTGAAAAGCCTAATAATTACAACTTATTGTCCGAAATCAAAACCGTGTTTTTTCCTCTCAAGTTCCTCACCCAAAAGCCGATCAGATACCAGGAACAAAACCGAGGAATTCACAATGGATGATCTAGAACTCGTACTCAAGACCGCCTTTCTTCAAGAAGAAGCAAACCAGCTCATCTCCGAAGCGGAGCATTTTTTTCTTTCTCTGGAAATGCACCCTGATGACACCAGCATTATCGAGCAGCTTTTTCGAATCGCCCACAACATCAAGGGGAGCTCCAAGGCGGCTGGATTCACGGGCCTCTCAGAATTTACCCATCAACTCGAATCACTCCTGAGCAAACTCAAAAAACACGAGATTCCAGTTGAAACCGGCATCGTAAACCTGATGCTCCGATGTAACGATCATCTCCAGCTCATGGTTGAATCTCTCAAAACGAATATGGACGCGCAAACAGACAGCTCCCAAATTCTCTACGAAATTGGCCGGTTTATGTCGGGCGAAGCACAGGCTCAAATCACCACCCTGACTCCCGCGCTCGAAGCACTTGCAGAATTGGTTCCTGAAACTCCTCAAGCTCCTGAAAATAACGAAATTCAAGACACCCAAGAATCCCCTGAAACCACACTAACCCACGAGGTCAGTACTATGACAATCCCCTTAACTCCCGAAGCGCCGGCTCAAGCGCCTATTCAGGCCCAAGCTCAGCCGGTAGAGGTCGCAAAAGCCATTGAGAAATACCTGGAGTTTTCCCTAGGCTCTCAAAGTTACGCAGTTCCCTTGGAGGCCGTTCGCGAAGTCATCGCGCTTCCTGAAATTACTTCGGTCCCCTACACCCCTTCTTTTTTCCTGGGAATCATGAACCTAAGGGGACAGGTGATTTCGGTCATGGACCTCAGGCTCAAGCTCAATCTAAAAGACGCCGCGAAAAATTCAGATGAAACAGCCGTGGTCATTTGCCAACTCGGTACCATTTCTATGGGTGTGGTAGTTGGAGCAGTGACAAGCGTTTTGGCGCTGACACCCAATGATATCCAACCTCGCCCCAGCATCGAAAGCACTGTCGATCTCTCTTATATCAAGGGAGTGACTCGAAAAGAGGGCCGCCTCGTTCTGCTGCTCGATATTGCCTCCCTTCTTAGTTTACAAAGCCTTTCAACCACTGCCGCTCGGGGCACACAAGCGCCTCAGCTTCGCGCAGCATAACGGAGAGTAACATGACAACCCACCCCAACAGTTCTAGTCACAGACTCCTCGTCGTTGAAGATGAAAAGGAACTGCGGGAACTCATTGTTCTCTGTTTTCAGGGAGAAAACATCGAAATCGACACTGCCGCCAACGGCCTGGCCGCCCTGTCCAAGCTCGAACACAACTCCTACGACGCAATTCTTTCGGATCTTCGGATGCCTGAAAAATCTGGTTTTGATCTCCTCACGGAGATTAAGCAAAAAAACATTCACACGCCCGTCGTGATTATCTCTGCATTTGCCGATAAACCCACACTCCTATCCGCCCTGAGACTGGGTGCGCTGGATTTTATCGAAAAGCCTTTTGACCGCGCGGAGCTGATCACCGTAGTCTTTCGAGCAATCGAAATCGGTGTGCGACGAAAAGCGGTTCACGATGCGCTTGCCTCGGCTCCTGAGGCGATAGTGACCAAAATTGCCAATGATGAAAAAATGGCCAATCTGGTGCAAATCAGCAACTCAAAGAGGCGAAATTAAGACTTCGATTTTCTCTTTTGAAAGAATCGTATCTTGGGCGAACGGCCCGGGATCGTTTTCGCCGTAAAAAACCTGAATGGCGCCCGGATCCACCGCTCCCTGCCAAATCATCGCCGCGCACATTTTACAGCACTTCAGGGTTGTGTAGACTCGCGAGTTCCGCGGAAGTGGTTTTCCCGTTGCCCGGAAAAAACCTTGAACAAGATTAACTTCGGCATGACAGGTTTTGTTGCTCGCATTGTCGTTTATGGAGGCAAAGAGAAGTTTGTTTTCAGGAGACACCAGGATCGCTCCGACAGGGCGATCCCGTAGAAAACGAGGGCCGATTTTTTCGGGAGCGCTTTGAATCAGAGAATATGCGAGGCGCATCCAGCCCTGATCATCAAGAGTTGGTTCCTGATGCGAGCGATCGAGGGACTTCGGTTTTTTGGTAGAGCGGACTTCGACCATAGACAATAAGAGTTCTGGCCCCGAAGGTTGCGCGACAACTTCATCCGTTGCTCTCTTTGCTGCCACCTTAATCATGCCTTTGCACATGGGGGTGAGTGACGCCGTTGTAAATAGGCGGCAGCGGAGCATTTTCCGTGCACTCTCTGGGTAGGACTCATAAACGCCTTGAATGAGATTCACTACGGCTGAGAACGGCTCATGAGGATGTTCCTTGGGATGAATGCTGTAATAAATGGTAGAATCAAACTCGAAAAGGGCCACATCGCACAGGGAACCGCCAGGATGGGTTTCCAATAAGCGATAGGCGATATGTTCTGCCCTGGACTTCATATTCGTGGCTCAACATATCCGATTCGTGGTAAAAATGGGACATGAACGTTTTAATCGTTGGGATCGGCGGATTTTTGGGCTCAATCGCACGCTATGGAGTCAACCTTTGGGTTCGAGCCTACAGCCCCATGCCGTTTCCATTGGCCACGCTCTTGGTCAATGTGTGTGGCAGCTTTCTCATTGGTTTCCTTATGCTCTGTGTGGAGCGCGCTATCCCTTTTCATCGTCAAATCCTGCTTCTGGGAGTCACAGGTTTCTTAGGGGGTATGACCACGTTCAGTGCGTTTACTTTTGAAACCGTATCGCTGTTCCGATCGGATCAGGTGATTCTTGCGGGGATCAATGTTTCGGCAAATCTCATCCTAGGACTGGCAGCTGTCGTTCTTGGACGGGGGCTGGCGGGGATTTGGGTGTAAGGCGCAAATCGCGCTAATTTCAGCTATCCATGGAAACTGGCCGGCCATTGGGCGAGTGTAAAACCGTTTGTTAAATAGATGGGAACTTAGAGTCGAAGATATCGCCCCATCGTAGGTGCCCCGATTTTCTGAATCGCTTCCCACGAATTGTGCGTACGACACAAAAGTCTAAGATTTGACAATTCAGAGCGCCCACCTTGCGAAAACGGGAGAATAGGGTCGCATTCTAAACCAAAATGAGACTCACATTTCTTGCCAGTTTCTGGCGAAACATAGCTGCATACTCCGCCATCTCGCAGCCAGACCTCTTTTCGAATTGCCGCAGGAATATACCGGGAGGCTGGCCGCTCGTTAGGTGACTCCGACGTCGGAGTCGCAGGCTCCCTCTTTCCATCACTCTTGCGTTTAAGCTTTTCTCGGCGCGCCGCCTTTCGCGCAGGATCGATCTGCTCCAACGCCCGGTCAACTAGAACCTCCAAAAGACCTGATAACCCAATGCCCGGATGCGAATGCGCGAGGAGCCCTTTGATTTTTTCAATCTTCTGCATCAAGTCATCTGAAACCACAAGTTTAAGTTCCGTTTGCGTGGGCGAAACCGTCCGGGACGTCTCTTTCGACTTAGCCACCTCGGGCGAGAGTTGAAAAAGGATTTTCTCACACTCACGATGCGAGCGGTTTTCCATTTTCCCCAGAAGATCTTGCTTTTCCTCAGGAGAATAGATCTTACCTTTTACCCGCTCCTCTCTCTTAAGAAAACATTGCACCGCGCTCACCGTGGAAAGATTTAAAGAACCTCCTTCAATCAAGGTGGCTACACTTGGAACATCCTTAAGCAGCCGCATCGAATTTATCCTGCGCGAAGCGCTTGCTTCAGAATAGCCCAACTCTTTTACCGCATATTCAAAAAGCGAGCTAAACCCTTGCCGTGCAAAAAGTCTGCGACGCTCCACCTCACGCAACAATTCAAGCACCTGCGTGGTGAGCTTGCGTTCTTCAACGGCAAGCGATCTAATTTTCGACAACAGATCTCCATCTGACAGATTTCCGGGACTCATCATCGCGGAAACATATCACAACAAAGCCTATTTTATAGTGCGTTCTCGAATAATTTGCAAAAAAAACTTGCCCGAAACCGTACCCTGAAGTAACGCTCATTTCATGAAAACTTCTCTCCTCGCCGTCATCCTCATAATGCTTTTCTGCCACTCCTCCTTCGCGGCCGAAGAAACCGCAGCAAAAAACCTTGGAGTAGGCGCGGCACTTAATACGATTCAAAATGCTCCCGGCGGTGCCTTGGATCTCAATTTTCGGTTTAAGCTTTTAAAGAACTCTACCCTGCGCCTAAATTATTCTGAAAATTTTCTTCAGGCAATTGAGCACAACACAATGGAAGTGAGCCTCATCCCCTATCACGTTTGGTCTCTTGGATTTCTCACCACTCATCTCGAGCAGGATTTAATTACTTCTTCTTAAACAGCTCCTCGGCCAACTTCTGATGAATCGAAGGACCTGCGTCTTTAGAGCCGCCGGATCCCGAGGACTGCATATCGAATAATCCAAATTTGGCGACGTCCTTATCTACGGGCTTCTGCGCAAGACACTGAACCACATGGCGCTTGCCCACGAGACCCTCTTGATAAAACAAAATACGCATTCCTTTAAGGTGATTCAAAAGCTCATTGGGCCGAAAGTAAAAATCGCGGTAGCTCTCCTCAGGACCGATGATCTCCGTCAACTCTTCGATCATCCAAGATTCGACCAAAAGCGTCCCCCCCTGCTTAAGGGCCCGAATCATCTCCGAGTAGTAACGCACCGTGGGCGGCTTGAAAAAAGTCATGACGATACTGTCGTATTCCATCAAACCAAATAGGAACAAATCCAGATCCACGCGCTGAGCGTCGATCGAAACCCCGGTGTCACGCGCGAGCGTCTGCGCGTGTTCGACCGCAGTCTGGGAGGCATCAAATCCCTTAACCGAATATCCTTTTTGAGCAAGATATACGGCGTTTCGGCCCTCCCCCATGCCGACATCCAAAACCTTGCCGGTCCTCATTCGGGGGAGCATTTCAAGCAAGAAAGGCGAGGGCTCCTTGCCTTTTTGAAAAGGGGACTTCTGATACTGCTCGTTCCAGAAACTCTCTGCGTTAGCCATACCTATAGAGCCTTGCACAGACCCAACAGCTATGGCAAACTCCTAAGCATATTATGATTAAAATTCTCCAAGTCGGCATGGGTCCCCTGGGTCAAAAAACTGTGAAATTCGCGCTCGAGCGCGGCTTCAAGATTGTCGCGGCGTGCGACCCCGCTCCCGACAAAGTGGGCCGGGACGTGGGCGAAGTCTGCGGTCTCAAGAAGATCGGCGTTCGCATTGAGCCGACGGTTGATCTTGCGCTTAAAAAATTGGCCAAAAACAAAAAGCCCGAAATCGCAGTCCTGACGACCGTTTCAAGCCTCGTGAAACTCGTGCCTCAAGTCGAAGCGATTGCCAAAAAGAAACTTTCGATTGTTTCAACCTGCGAAGAACTGGTTTATCCATGGCGCACACAACCCGCCGTTTCAAAGAAGCTCGATAAGATCTGCAAAAAATACAAAATCGCGCTACTGGGTACTGGCGTTAATCCAGGTTTTTTGATGGATTACCTTCCAACGGTTTTCACGGCCGTTTCCCAAAAAGTTGATGGAATCCGAATTTCGCGCATTCAAGATGCATCAGTCAGACGCATCCCGTTTCAGCAAAAAATCGGAGCCGGTCTCACTACTGCAGAGTTTCGACTCAAAGAAAAAGAAGGCACCCTTCGCCACGTAGGACTTGCGGAGTCCCTTGATCTTCTAGCCAACCGCATGGGCTGGAAGCTCACGAAGAAGACCGAAACCCTCAATCCTGTCATCGCGCAAAAAGATATTGCTTCAGGCTACAAGCCAATTCCTGCTGGAATCGCCTGTGGAGTCGAGCAGGTCGCCAAGGGATACGTCGGAGAGCGTGAAGTGATCACACTTTATTTCAGAGCAGCTGTCGGAGAAGAGAAGTCCTTTGATACCATTGTTGTTGAAGGCGAGCCTCGGATCAATACCACGATCGACGGCGGGGTTAATGGAGACATCGCGACTTGCGCCATCACGCTCAATGCGATTGATTCGGTATTAAAATCCGCGCCGGGCTTACGAACGATGTCGGACGTGATGCCGGTCACCTATTTTAATTCGAAGAGATAATTCGAAGCTTTCCGTGATTCTTGATTTTTCGAATCGGAAAACACTCGTCTAGAAACTCTGGAAGTTTGAATTTTTCCGCAAGCAGGAGGCTCGTCTCAAACATGCCCTCCGTGCTTCGCGCTCGCTTCAACTCCAGGAGAATGCCCTTTTTCTTGGCTTGCGGGATCAATTCAAAGACATGCCCGCCTTCTGGGAGTTTGCGAAGAGTGTGCTTGAGCCCTCGGGACTTCAAGTAACCATCAAGCTCGGGGGATTCGTGAGAAAAAATCCGCAACGCACGAGGACTTTGAGCCTTAAGCGGATCATAGCTCTTAACCCTCAATACCCCGTCGAGCCGCTGATTCACGCGCTCTGTCCAGGCGAAATCTTTCATCCTCTCAGCAAGTATGGCCTGCGCCCGCTCGTCCCAGAACTGAGAAACAAGGTCATGCCCTTCAGCCCAGACGGGCCGATCTTCATCCGCCCAAAAAGCGCCCGCAAACCCTCGATAAAATTCAATGAGCCGATCATCGTCCAACATCAACGCACGCGATAGCGCCACTGACAAAAAACGACGAGCCAGGCCTCTGCCTTTTTCTCCAACTTCCACTTCGAAAGTCAGGATTTTTTCCTTCTTTTGAAACTCCCTTAAACGCGCTTCAAACTGTCCGAGAGAATATTTTCGCTCCTGTGTCGCCAGAACGATGTCACGCACATGAAAGCGAGTGGGGCAACCTCCGCAATGGGAACATTTCGCCTTGACCCACTTGCGGCCCAGGCAATACTCCTCTTCTTCGAACACCCGCCCCATTTGCGAGCGTTTCCAAAGAAACTCGCGCGTAACTCCTGTCTCAAATCGAATCCAGGGTTTTTCTTGGCTCTTTTCAAGATCAAAGCCCTTTAGCAGTCCCAAGACGTCGGCACCTTCGCGAATTAACCGCGCTTCAAATTCTGCTCGAAACGCCTCCGAAATCTCCCGATAATAGATAAATCCCGTCGCCTCGACCGCGCTCTTCAGCGCGCGCGCGATTTGAGGAGAATCCGCTCGCAGGAGAACCTGCGAGACCCAATACTCCGCAAGGTCTGCGGCTTCTCGAAACTCAAAGCCCACCGCCCGTACCTGCCTTGAAGTTCGACTTATGATCGCTGCAAGCGCTTCGATCCTTGGAGCGTCGTCAAATTCAAGAGGGGTCCACGGAAAGCGCACTAAAGGCGTCATGGAAAAAATCACGCGGGTTTGAGCTCCAAGTCGGCTCCGATTTTTTTGAATCCGCATCAGAAGCTCATGAAGTGCCGTGAAGTCTTCTTCTTGTTCCATGCCGGTCGCAATGAGGAACACCTTGAGCTCGCGCGCTTTGTTTTTGAAAATCGCCTGAAGGCTTGTGTCCAGATCCGCTTCATTGAGATTCTTGCTTAAATAGCGGCGCAGACGTGGAGAGATTCCCTCCAGGCCACACGTCAGACTCGTCTTCCCCAAGAGTTGCTGAATCTTGAGTAATTCTGGGTCATGAGCCAGAAGATCGAAGCGTTCACTTTTTAAACCAATCTGCCTGAAGTATGGGAGAAGGTCCCAAAGAATCTCGTAGAGCTCTGAGTGAAGATTAAAATTGAAACTGTAAATATCGATGCTATCCAGCCCCATTTGGGCCTTCGCACGAAGCGCGATCTCTTTAAGGCGTGTCGCAGATCGCTCGCGATAAGGTTTACGTTCCCAGCTTTCCGCACAAAAGCTGCAAAAACAGGGACAGCCTTCACTGATTTGCAGATGAGCACTGCCCATCGCTTCTTCGACAAAGGGAACCACGCCTTGCTCAAGCGCTTCGGCCGTATTCAAATCAAGGGAGAAGCTTTTTCTGCCCTTTTTCTCCTTCTTTTCGGGCTCAAAAAATCCATCGACCTCGCCCACCAAACGAGCCAGGACTTGGGCCTTACTCAGTTTCTCGCGTTTGCCATCCCGACAGATTTCAAGAATCTTTCGAATTCCTGCATCGCTTTCGCCAACAAAAATGCCATCAACGATTGGATCATCAAGCCAGATTGCCGAAGTGTAGAGCGCATTGGCCCCGCCTAAAATAACGAGAGGGAGAGCGGGGTCTGCGAGCCGTTGCTTCTTTGATAAATGAATTCCACTTTGACTTAAAAAATGAGGGAGATTCAAAAGCTCCTGCACAATCGAATTTGAAAACCCGATCAAATCAAAATCGCGCGGTCCTCTTTTGCTTTGCGTTCCCAAGCACCAGGGAACTCCATCACGCCCCAACACCTCCAGATCAGCCCGCGGAGGAAGATAACCAAGATCTGGAAAAACCCCTTCTACGCCCTTTGCAATTTGATATAAAAAAGAATGGGTGAAGGAGTACCCCGTATCGGTGTAGGTCGAGAGTCTTGAAAATAAAACCTTGAACTCTCGCTTCTCCCATTCAGAAAGGGGGAGTGTCCCCACCTCTCCGCCTCGGAGCCAGGCGCCGCCGCTGGGAAGATCGAATCGTTTTTGCGCGTACCAAGCCGAGTAATTCAAATCTTCCAAATCTAATGTCACTCGCAAATTTTCTTAATCCGCTCCATGGTGTCAACCGCCTCATCTTTTTGACCAACGGAAACGCTCTCGAGAGAATCTAGGAGGAGGCCCATGATTCTTCGGGTCCTGCTCGCTTCTTTATCCCCGAACATCGACGAGACGAAGACGCCAATCCTTGGAAGAAACGGTCCACAATCGAAGTTAGTGCCATTACCGGACAAAGAGCAGTAATTAAATTCCATTTGATCAAAATCAAAAAGGTAACGAGCCTTTTCACACTTCTTAGAACGATCAATGATCAACGTCTTCTTAGCTTCATAAATGGGCGAATCAACGACGCCATGCTCATTCATCAGATCGACAAACATTTGCCGCTTGTATTCGGTAATCGCTTTTACCGATGAAGGGACCGAGAACGAATTGGCTGCCAAATAGGCAAGTCCGGCACCACCCACTACCGCAGCCAACACAATGATATTCAATTTAACAACGAACCCTTTAGCCATCCGCAGGATCTCCCAATCTCTCTCTATGAGCTCTTCTTGTATGCTCTTCAGAGGATACACGGGCTACCAAGCCACAGCAAGGGATGATAAACTTTCGACTCCGTGCGGCCAATCCCAACCTATTTTTGAAGCCGGATGATTGCTACGCGAATCTTTTGGGTCCGACCCCTCGTAGCTCTTCATTGAGACGTCATTGGATGACGACAGAGAGAAACTCAAAGAGGAGAATCAATAAGAATGAAAGCCGTATCAAAATCGTTTTTTCCGTTATTTCTAATCACAGCGCTCGCCGCCCTCAGTGGTTGCAACGGCCAAGGCGCCTCCCCCCAAGCAACTGGTGAAGTCGGGGACCAAAGACAGGATGCTCCGCCCTCAGTACAAACTCCAACCCCGTCGACTGACAACCAAGCGACGACTACCGGAGTTCCGACACCTGACCCAGTTCCATCACCGGTTGCCGTGATCGACCCACCACCCACGATCGACCCCACACCGACTGTGTCTCCGACTCCGACCCTGGGTGCAAGCTGCGTTTCATCGGATCCCAACCATCAGTGCATTGGGCTGAAAATGGTTTCCTATGAAAATACTGCCGGTGAAACCGTACTCTCACTGGATCAAGCCAAGACGGTTATTCAGGGAGTGAACGACCTTTGGAAGGTGTGTGATATCGCCTTCCAGATTGACGAATACGTGAGCGTTGATCCCACGCAGTCCGGCCTTCTCTACGGAACTGGTGCGTCCTCGGATACGACCAAGATCCGGCAAACCTATTCAAATAATACAACGTTCCTTGTGGTGGCCACTGGCCCATGGAATTTAAACTACATCGCCTGGACCCAATTGCCCGGCGCCGGCCCGTATGGCGTCGTGGTTGATGCAGACTATTCAGATAAGCCCGTCACCGTAGGCCATGAGATCGGTCACTACATGGGACTTGATGATCTCAGAAGCTCACTGGGAAACATCATGTACTATATCGTGTACGACACCGATACCGCCATCACGACAAGCCAGTGCTCAACTTCGCGATCCACGAATTTGAATTACTGGAAGGCGATGATGCGGCAGTAGAATAAACGCTAAAATTGAAAGGAGGAGTAAGCCTTAGTAATCCACCGGGGCTGGCGAAAGTCAGCTCCGGTTTTTGCTTTTCTAGAATGACGCAAACCTCAACCAAAAGGTGGCGACCACCTTTTGACCTTTTTCACCACTCCAGAATGAAGTGGTGAGCCGTGATGGACTCGAACCATCGACCCTCACATTAAAAGTGTGATGCTCTACCGACTGAGCTAACGGCCCACATTTGAGGTCAATACGAAAGAGAGATTCGATTACCAAACACTTTGGTCAGTTGCAACAACAGGAATCAGAAAAAGGATCTTTTATTTGAATCGTTTCCTCACGGCCCGGCCCCGTGCTCATCAAGACGATCGGGACTCCCAAAAACTTCTCAACATACTGCAAGTAATCCTGAAGTGTTCGAGGCAAATCCGCTAAGTTTTTCGCCTTCTTGGGGTCAAAACTCCCCCACCCCGGCAGGACTTCATAATGCGGGGAGACCCGTTCCAAATCCTCAACACAAGAAGGAAGATCTAGCAGAGTCCGCCCGTCCAACTGATACGATGTACAAACCTTGATCGTTGCGAAATTTTGCAACACGTCGGCCTTCATAAACGCAAGGCCGGTGAGTCCATTGACCTCCACCGCGTACTTCAGAGCCACCAAATCCAGCCATCCCACACGCCTCAAACGTCCCGTCGTGGCGCCAAACTCGACCCCCACTTTTCGGATCAATTCGGCGGTTTCTTTTTCCGTAACCTCTATCTCAGTCGGAAACGGCCCCGTACCGACCCGCGTCGTATAGGCCTTCGTGATCCCGATCACCTGCGAAATCGCAGACGGTCCCATCCCGGTCCCCGTCAGGGCCCCCCCGGACACCGTATTGGACGAAGTCACAAAAGGGTAGGTCCCATGATCCACATCAAGCAAAGTTCCCTGGGCTCCTTCAAACAAGATCGGCCGCCCTGCCTTAAGTGCTTCGACCATCAGCTTTCGAACATCAGCCACAAACGGGCGAAGGCGCTGTCCTAGTTTCAAACACTCCGCATAAAGAGGTTCGAGCTGAATGGCGGGACCTTCAAAGTAATGCCGTAACAAAACGTTCTTTTCTTCAATCGCGTGCTCCAATTTTCGACGAAGCACCTCGGGACGAAGCAAATCGATGACCTGGACTCCACGGCGAGCCACTTTGTCTTCGTAGGCGGGGCCGATTCCGCGCACGGTGGTACCGATTTTGCCGGCTCCTTTTGAAGCTTTTTCTTCACGCAGGCGATCCATCAGACAATGATAGGGCAAAATCACGTGGGCCCGCTCACTGACTTTAATGAATTGATGTGGGTTGGGTCCGACGGCACCAGCGGCAACCAACGAGTCTACCTCTTCGAAAAATACAGCGGGGTCGAAAACCACGCCATTTGCGATCAGGCAAATTTTCCCAGGGTGAAGGACACCGCTTGGAATTAAATGAAGGACCGTTTTCTTGCCATTAACGACAAGCGTATGGCCTGCATTATTGCCCCCTTGAAAACGAACAATCAAATCAGCACGGGCGCTGTAGAGATCAACAACTTTGCCCTTGCCCTCATCGCCCCATTGCGCACCGACGACTGCAACATTTTTCATAAAATAGCCTCTGATTGAAATACTTTGAGTGCGGCTCCGACACCTTTTCCTAGCTCGACGGGATGCCCCAATTCGGCCAAAACCAACTCGAGCGCGGAAAGTCCGGTCACGATGTCAAAGCGATCGCAATACCCGATGTGGGAGAGCCTGATGATTTTGCCTTCAAGCTCGTCTTGGCCTCCGACGATCGTCACGCCATATTTATCACGCATGATCTTTGGAATCAGTTTTCCGTCTTTAATTGCCGCAGGCACCTTTACGGCAGTGACAGCCGTTGAGGGAGATTTCTTGGCCAGCAGCTCTAATCCAAGCGCTGCCACCGCGGCGCGTGTCGCTTGCGCCAACATTTCATGGCGTGCAAAAACCGCCTGCAAACCTTCTTCACGAATCAACTTCAAACTCTCAGCAAGCCCCACAATCAGCGAAATTGCCGGCGTCCAGGCGGTTTGGTTCTTCGCCTGCATCTTCTTCTCTTTTTTTAGATCAAAATAAAAATGGGGTAAATTCGAAGATTCAGCCATCTTCCAGGCCCGATCCCCGAGCGCGATCATCGCAAGCCCTGGTGGAATCATCAGCGCTTTTTGCGAACCCGTGATGAGCACATCAATGCCCCACGAGTCCATCGGCAGATCAAATACACCCAGCGCCGTGATCGCATCACAAACGGAGAGCACTCCCGCGGCCTGGGCCGCAGCACAGATTTCTTTAACAGGGAGTCGCACGCCGGTTGAAGTTTCAGACGCCTGAAACAAAATGGCCTTCACCTCCGGATGATCCTTGAGCGCCTCTTCGACAATGCGAGGATTAAAAGAGTCGCCGACCTGAGCCTTGAGTTCCACAACCCCCAAACCATAAGCTTGGGCAATCAGGGTCCAACGCTCCCCAAATTTTCCGGCGTTTAAAACGAGAACTTCGTCGCCACTCGAAAACAAATTCGCAACAGCAGCGTCCATGGCGCCCGTTCCCGTCGCGGTCAGCAGCAGCACTTCTTGTTTGGTTTGAAAGAGTTCGCGCAGGCCCGCCCGAACTTCTTCAAAAATCGCCTCAAAAGCCTTCGTTCGATGATGAATCAAGGGCCGAGCAAGAGCAGCACTTACCGACTCCGGAATGGGAGTCGGACCTGGGGTCAGAAGATATGTTTTTTTCACGCTTACAGGTCCCGAATCGATCAGTGAGCTTGAGACTTGGCAAACTTAACTGTGCGTCGTGCAAGCTTGTCAGCTAAGACGACGTCAATGATGCCCAACGCTTCGTGGCGCAGATCATTTTCATAAATGAAACGATAGAAGTTTTCCATGTCAGGATGATGGCGGAAGTTCTTAAGCGACGCCGACATCTCGGTCTGTCCCGAAGCGGCTGCAGCCATGGCTGCTTCATTGCCACCACCGCCTGAGCTGCTGGAAGCCTGGATCTCTTGTTGCTCTTCGAGCTCTTCGCGCATTTCTTCGGTGATCACTTCTCCCTGAAGTTCTGAAGAAGGGGCGGCTTCTAGGTCTGCTTTTGCTGATTTTTTATCGCTTTTGGCGGCACCTTTAGGGGCTGCTGCTTTTTCCTGCAATTTATTCTGCGCCTTGCTCACTGCTTTTGCTGCTTTTGCCGACATTTCAATTCTCCTTCAATTCAGGCTATTCAGGGCTGACTCCGGAGCGGCCTGGACGACTCCGTAGCGATGAAGTTTGTTATAAAGCGTCTTGATCGTGATCCCTAACGTATGCGCCGTTTTCGTTTTGTTCCCCTGGTGATAAGCCAAAGCACGCAGGATATGACTGCGTTCGACTTCTTCTAAGGGGACCTCTACGCTGGTTTCAAAAACTTCACTCTTGGAACCGGCAGCGCGGGGGACACGAATATTAAAAGGCACATCTTCCATAGAAATTTCGTTGTTCTCTGCCAAAATCCGCAGACGCTCGATCGTATTCTGGAGCTCGCGGATATTACCAGGCCACTCGTAGTTGCCAAAGACTTCAAGGACCTTAGGATCGATGCGTTTGATTTGCTGGGCGTGGCCGCCGAAACGAGAGTTTTTGAGAAAAAAATCAACCAGCGTCGCAATGTCTTCCCGGCGCTTGCGAAGCGGGGGCATCCGTAACGTGATCGTGTTCAGGCGGTAATAAAGGTCTTCGCGAAAACGGCCTTCACGCACTTCGGTTTCAAGCTCACGGTTCGTCGCACTGACGACACGCACATTGACTTGAATCGGCTTTTTACCGCCAATCCGATAAAACTCACCTTCTTGTAAAAAGCGCAGAAGTTTAGCTTGAATGCCGAGTGACATTTCGCCGATTTCATCCATGAACAGCGTGCCGCCATCTGCGGTTTCACACAATCCAAGTTTTTGCATAAAGGCGCCAGTAAAAGAGCCTTTTTCATGGCCGAAGAGTTCACTCTCGAGCAAAGATTCTTGAAGCGCACCACAGTTCACCGTGACATAGGGCTTTTCGGAGCGATCACTTCTAAAGTGCAGGCGACGAGCGATGAGTTCCTTACCCGTTCCGCTCTCTCCTTGAATCAAGACGGTGGCCATCGTAGGCGCAATCTTATCCACCATGGTGAGAATGCTGAGAATCGCAGGACTGCGGCCGATAATATCAGACCCCTTGGTATCCTGATTCACCAGCGTCTTTAAAACTTTGTTTTCTTTTTGCAGCATCTTTTGCTGCTCCAAGATTCGTTCATGAGCCTTGCGAAGTTCCAGGGTTTTTTCATCCACCGCGGTCTGAAGTTTGAGATTAAAGTCGCGAATGTCACCGTAAAGCCTTCGATTGGTCATCGCGACGACCACCTGAGAAGCCACGGCTTCGAGGGTCATGAGATCTTCTTCGTTAAAGGCATCACGCTGATCGCTCTCGACACTGAGTGTAGCGACGACTTCGCCGTCTTTCATCATGGTCATGACCGGCACGCACAGTTCGGATTGCGACAAAATAGGGAGCGAAAGATTGGTATAGTTGGGATCGCGGGAGACGTCGTTACAAAGATAGCTCTTGCGCGTGCGAATCACATTTCCGTTGATGCCTTGGGCGGTCGAAAGTGTATGACCAATCTTAAGATGGTTGTCATAGGCCCCAGCTTGCGCCTCCAGGGTGTAAGTGCGGGCCTGGTTGACGCTCCAAATATGAATGCAGTAGTAGTTGAGCTTGGACTGAATGATGTTGACGATTTCTTGATAAATGTTTTCAGATTCGAGGAGACTTTGTAAGCGCGTTGAAACTTCGTTAAGAAGCCTGAGTTGAAGCGCCCGTTTTTCAGAATCCTGCGTTTGACTCATTTGCATTATTTTATTAGGCACTTCTATCTCCGTTACTGCATCACAACAAAGTAATTTTTCCACACACCGAGTTTTTTTTTCACTCTCGGTCGCTTCTTTTAACGAGTTGCAGTGTATATTTTTCATAGCTCCGCGTCAATATTTATTTCTGATTATTTTAGTACAGTATTCACTTTGAACCCAACATCCCAATAACAAAGGACAAAAACCCAGCGCCACCTGATGCGTCGAGGCGTGAAACGATCGAAAAAGCCGCATCCTGCATCCCTGTGATAGCCGAATTCACTCCAACGAGCTCAAACCGGCCCGAATTCTCCACATAAGTTCCGCCGCCAGAGTCTCCCGGACAAAGCGCAATGCTCGTGCCTTGCACCGGATCTGAGGGAAACCTAAAACTACTGAACTGAAATCCTGAAACGCGGGCTTTCCCAAAATCAAGCTCCTGCCCCGAGTCCCCACCCTCTTGCGTTTGGCAGCCCATGCCGGTCACCACGACTTCAGCACCCACTCGAAGAGGCGTCGTCATCACCACAGCCTCTGAGACGCCTGTGATCTCTTCGCGGGTCTGAATGAGCGCGAGATCAGGGGCCGCCTTTAGGCCCGCTTCTTTTGGGGCTTCCCAGATGAGGTCTGTATGCAAAGACACGACACGTAATGGGGCGGTGAGGTCTGGACCTTCAGCGATTGAAAATTTTCCGCCCTTTTTGAATTCGGGTTTTAGTTCAGATTTTAATTCGATTGCGCCCTCTTCAGGATGCAGACAGTGCGCGGCAGTGATCATGAGGCGTGGCGCAATTTTTGTGGCTCCACAGAAATGCCGTCCCGTCGCACGCCTGAGGCTTATTTGCCCCGGAAATTGATTGATTTCTGCACGCTCGCCGCCAATGAGGGCGCGAGCAGGATGAGCGTAATAAGCCGCTAAAAGCGTCGGCAAAAGCGCGTATTTGATTTTACCGAGTTTCATGCAAGCTCGCACAATTGCCACGTACCAGGTGAGGCGCATGAAAATCATCGCTCACCAAAACCACGGCGTTGTCCTCAGGAAGGCAACGAAACTCTAAAGCATTTGCGAGGCGAAATTCTGATGCGGTTTTTGAAGGATTCTTTTTGATCTCCATCAGCATCTCGGGATCGCGAATGATTTGAACGGATTTTGACTCCAAGGTGGCATCTTCAAACTCGATGTGCCGAAGTCCTTCGACACCAAAGTTGCTTTGATAGGTGACTCGAAACTCGTCATCACCTATCTGAATTTTTTCGTCGTTAAATTGATTGGGTTGCGATGCTCCTGCGAAGTAGCCCAATTCCACGCGCACATGCACGGATTCTCCGGCAAGCTGCACTTCGCCCGTGAGCTTGGCTCGTGGGGACGCTTCTGCAACAGCGGAAAACATCCAACACCCGATCAGACTTAAGATGAACCAGCGTGAATACCTCATAAGAAACCTTTCAGCCTTATCGCTAAGACCGACTATTTTTATCAGGTATTACGCATAATGTCAAGCCATTCGCCAAAACGCCATCATTAATCACGACATAAGCTTGACGTATCAGGATTGATTCAGACGATAACTGTTCGTAAATAAACAGTTTTTAACGACATTAAGCCAGGATGCTGGCAAGTCTACTGTTTTTCATAGTACACCGAATTATCAACAGAAGTGGGAGGACTCCCTAAACTGCCAACACCCAAACGGAAACTATGAGATCCGTCCAAAGTAATTACACCGGGAGCGGCCCCTCCCCCAATTCCGGGAAATCCACCAAATGGAACACCCGAAAAATCAAACGCTCGCAAGAGAAGTCCCGAATTATAGGATCCAAGTGTAAAAGTGGCAGATACCGGGGCGGGGGACGCCATTACAGTTCCTAAACAAGTTCCGCCGCTCGCCATATGATTCACAATACTGTAAGCAATAGTTCCAGTCACAGCATTATTCGCCGTAATCACATACTTCAACCTGTATTCGTTAGGACCACTCGGCATACACGTACTCCCAATCCAAGTACCCGCAAGATCCGTTGCGGCAACGCCTGCAGTCGTAAGTGAAGACGCGGGGGTTACCGACGGCGAAGGACTTGGCGAAGCCCCCCCACCCTGAGGATTATTTCCTCCAATCTGAGACCCGCCATCACCGCCATTTCCCAAAAAACCATCCATCATAGGAGATTTAAAGCCAGGATGATTCGCCGAAAAAGACGTCAAAACTGCCTGTTTTTCGAGATCAGTCATTCCTTCTGCATTCGAAAGTGAACCGATGGAGGCATCGCCAAAACCTGTTTTTAGGGCTGCAATAACCGCCGACAAAACCCCTTGCGCCGTTAACGTCGCATCAAGCCGTTCCTGCATTTTTGAAACAGCTGCCGACAGATCATCGCCACTAATCTTTCCATCCGACTTCATCTTCGTGAACACCTCGGTTGCGGCAGTGGACATATTTGCAGTCGCGGTACTGAAGTCAGAACCTGAAGCACTCATGCCAGACCCCAATAGACCGGCGGTATTGCCATCCGTAACCTTACCCGACCAAGTCGACAAATCAGCGGCGGCGACAAACTCACCCAACCTCGTCATTACGACACTCGTCATCGCTTTAGTTGCAGAAGCCAAATCAGCATCAGACAACTGATGCTTCGTCTTCAATGCCTCAATTTGAGACTCGCCCGCCTTCGCAAGCATTTGCTGGCCCATGGCCGCAGGTAAATCTTTTGCAGCTCCAGCAGCACCTAGAGCTTGGGCTTTAGCCTGATTTTCTGGGGTGATGATCAAATCAAGACCCGCAGTTTTTGCACCATCAAAGGCGGCACCCGACAACTTTGCAGTCACAACCAAATAAGCAGTATCATCTGTGACAACGACTCGCGCAAAAGCAATCATATTTTGAGACTGCCCCGCAATGAGGGCTGAAAGCGTATCAGAACTTGCACTCATCCCCTGCAATCCTTCAATGGATTTTGTTTGAATCGCAGCAATGGCAGTTGAAGAATCCAAGGCAAGAGTTGCAATATTCTTCAAGGCGCGCCCAATAATTACCCCTTGAGCAGCTTTGAGGCTATCCAAATCAGAAGACGCAGAAAAAACGCTTCCGGTCGCAGAAGTTGAGGACTTCACCACTTCTGAATGGAGAGACTCAAGATTCTCAGAGCCATCCTTGTATTTTGCTACGCCGGCTACAATCCCATCAATCACGTCGCCAATATGAGTTTCCTTATCTGCTGCGGACATTGACGTAAGGAGAGCAAAAGCTGCCACCGTAGAATTGGCCAGAACGGGCGCAATGCTAGTCACCGTAGCCAAAGATGCAGCTGAAAATTTTGAGCTGCCTCCCAAGCGAATCGCTGAGGCACCCCTTACTCCGGTGATAACCACAGTATCCGCGTCTGCGGAGGTCATACCGGCTGCGACAAGGGTCGTTTTCAAGCTAGTCCCCATATTCTGAGCAAGGGACGTAGCGGTCGCACTCGAATCACTCACCGTGATCGTCGCCTTCGAAGCGCCACACCCCGATGCGATCGAAACTAAAGCAGCAACAGAAACAAGGAACCCGATTTTTTTCAACATACGTCCTCCAGAGAATTGACCCCAGCAAAGAGATAACTTTTATTAATCTATCACTCATCTCCGGGGGTCGCAATGCGTCAAAACAGACACATGTCCAATCAATTCAGTGGGTTGCCAACCTCAAAGTATTGCTTACTAATTTTAACCATTTAAAACCCCGCCCACCTGAAACCTCCCATTTTCTATTATCAATCCCTCCCCTATAATGACCCCATGAAACACAGATCCCTTGGACTCCTTGCCCTCGCACTCTTCTCTTTTGGCACCTTTGCCACCCAACCCCTCGCCACAAATTACCCCGCGCACTGGTGGAAAGAAGTCCCCAAAGAAGGCGCTCCCGCCTGGGAAGTCTTGCCTCAAGAAGCCAAGCCCGGCGAAGTCATTCTCTCCAAACGACACGAATTAGGGCTGCTCTCGAATTTCGCGCCCACGCCCTTTGTATTCAGGGGCGTTCGCTACGCGAGCCTCGAAGGATTCTGGCAAATGATGATGTACCCTGAAGATTTTGTTTACGATGAAAAAGGAAAACAGCTTCCGGATCCCCGCAAAAAAGCGCCGGGAATCAAATGGAAACACACGCGCGAACAAGTGGCGCAGATGTCTTCTTTCAAGGCGAAAAAAGCAGGCGATCTTGCCTGGGATAATATGAAGGCCCTGAAAATCAATTGGGTCAGTTTTGAAGGGAAAAAGCTCGAGTATTGGACTGCCGAAAAAGGCCCGCACTACAAACTCATCGTCGAAGCCACACGCGCCAAGGTGGAGCAAAACAAAGACGTAAGAGACGCCCTGCTCGCGACCGGGGATCTCATCCTAAAGCCTGATCATCACCAGCCGGACGACGCTCCGCCGTCTTGGCATTACTGTGAAATTCTCACCGAACTGCGCGCGAAGTTTCAGGCCCTTCAAAAATCAAACGGCCTCAACAACCATCACAAACCCCAGGCCGCCGGCAGCACAAATTGAGATAAGCCCCAGATTCTTTTTCCGAGCCCGCAACCCATGCAACGTCTGCAAGATCATGCGCGTGCCCGTTGCACCAAAGGGATGCCCCAAGGGGATACTCCCACCGTTGACGTTGAGCTTATCCGGATCCACTTTCGCAAACGCGCGATCCAACCCCAACTTCTCTTTGCACCAAGAATCGGACTCAATCGCCCGAATCGTAGCTAAAACCTGCGCCGCAAAGGCTTCATGCATTTCAACCAGATCCAATTGATCCCAGGTGATTCCGGCCATTTTCAAGGCTTTGGGCATCGCAAAGGCTGGGCCGATCAGTAGAGGTTCTTTTTGTAAATCGACCCCGGCTGTCGCAACCGCCCGAATCACCCCCAAAGGCTTTAACCCTAGCTCGCGCGCCTTCGATTCACCCATCAAAAGCACTGCCGAAGATCCATCAGTCAGCGGACTTGCGTTTCCAGCCGTAATCGTTCCGTCTTTATAAAACACAGGGCGAAGGGTGGAGAGCTTCTCAACCGAAGTTTCCGCTCTCACATCGGTATCACGATCAATCACCTTGCCATCAGGCGTTGCCACCGCAACCACGTGACTCTTGTAGAAACCATTCTCCCATGCTTGATGCGCCTTTTTATGACTATCTACTGCAAAACGATCCTGCTCTTCGCGCGTTACTTTAAATTGCCGGGCCATCAAATCGCCCGACTGCCCCATCGAGAGGCCCGTGGTCGGCTCCTTAATCCCTGGCGCATGCGGCATCATGAGATGCGGCTTGAACTTCGACAAATGGGTCAGCTTCTGCGCTGGCGTTTTCATCTTGGCAAAGTCTTGGAAAAAATCAGTCGCTTCTTGGCTAAAAAGGGCCCGCACGGAACTGATCGACTCCACACCGCCCGCGATTCCGATATCAATTTGGCCAGATTGAATCTTGGCCACAATAGCGGCGGCCGCTTCGCCAGCCGATGCGCAATAGCGATTGACCGTCGTACATGGAATTGATGACGGCAAGCCTGAGTCAAAAAGAGCCTCTCTAGAAACATTGGTCCCTTCAGAAGGCGAAGAAACAATGCCGTAATAAACTTCATCAATGAGCTTCGGATCAATCCCGGTTTGAGCC
>CAIRTR010000095.1 GCA_903881565.1 Oligoflexia bacterium
GAATGAAGAGCTGACGACCGTCAACGATGAATTGCAAAGCCGCAACACTGACCTCAACCGGACCAATAATGATCTGATCAACCTTCTCGGAACCGTGGATTTTCCAATTATTATGGTAGGAGTTGAAGGTCATATTCGACGCTTCACACCGACGGCTAGCAAACTGCTCAACCTGATTCCAAGCGATATCGGGCGTCCTATCGGAGACGTAAAACCCGGTTTTGACAAACCTGACCTAAAGGGCCTCGTGTCTGAGGTTATCGAAACGATTACCGCAAAAGAGCATGAAGTCAGCGACCGCGACGGTCGCTGGTTTCGCCTCCAAGTGCGCCCCTATAAGACCTCTGATAACAGAATCGACGGGGCGGTAATTTCGCTGATCGACATTACGCTGTTAAAGCACAGCTTAACCGAATCCGAGACTTCGCTGGAATATGCGACCTCTGTTGCAGACACCCTCCCACTGCCTCTGGTCGTTCTTGATACAAAACTGCGCATCCTGTCTGCAAACAAAGGATTTGGCCGAATGTTTGAGGTTGTGCCCCACAAAAACATTGGATCAGATTTGATCACAGTTCTCGGTGGCAAAGGGTGGATCATCACCCAGCTCCGAGACCTCCTTCTCAAGGTTATCACTGAGGGGCAAGAGCTGAAGAACTACGAAGTCGAGCATGACTTTCCTGAAATGGGTCGTCGAGTCTTTCTGCTGAATGCCCAGCGGATCAAGTGGCAAAAGACACTTCCGGAAGCCATGCTCCTGTCCATTGACGATGTCACCGAGAGCAGGCAGGCAGAAGAAGCCCTCATCAGAAGCCGAACCCTTCTCAATGAAACTGGAAAACTGGGAAAGATTGGCGGGTGGGAACTCGATATAATAAAACAAGAACTAACCTGGACCGAAGAAGTCTATCGTATTTACGAAGTGGATATGAACTTCAAACCTACCTTAGACGCGGCATTAGAATTTTACACACCTTCATCGCGACCGGTCATCACCCAAGCCATGCAGCGGACCATCGAACACGGAGATCCGTTTGATTTAGAATTGAGTATAGTGACTGCAAAAGGCAATTCAAGAATAGTTCGTTTAAGCAGTAAAAGGCGTCAATTTTCAGGGGCGGCCAAAACAATTTTGGGGGTATGCCAAGATATCACCGAACTCAAGCAAGCCGAAGCAACGCTGCGCGAAGCAAAAGAAACTGCCGAGCGCGCCAATCGCACCAAAGACGATTTCCTCGCGACGCTCAGTCACGAACTTCGCACACCCCTCACAGCTATTTTGTCTTGGGCACAGATGCTACGCATGGGTAAACTTAATGACGAGAAGATTAAGCTCGGCTACACGATTATAGAGCAAAGCGCTAACTCGCAAAGCAAATTGATCGATGATCTTTTAGATGTTTCCCGAATCCAATCTGGCAAACTCTGTCTGACTTTAGAAAAAACAGATCCCGCCCGAATTATTGCCTCAACTCTTGATTCCACTCGAAGTCTTGCCACAAGCAAAGCCATTCAGATTGAAACGACTACCGATCCTTCGATAAAACAGATTATCGCGGACCCCACACGGCTGCAGCAGATAATGTGGAATCTTGTTACGAATTCAATCCGGTTTTCGCCTCAGGGCGGGAAAATTTGGATCACCCTAGACCGCATCACTAAGGCTGGAGGAGAGTGCATCAGATTTCAGGTGCGCGACAACGGAAAAGGGTTCAAACCCGAATTCACACCCGTTTTGTTTGAACGATTCACCCAATTCGAAAGCACTAGCACGCGAAAATACGGCGGTCTTGGGCTGGGTCTTGCGATCGTCCGAAAGCTCGTGGAAATGCACGAAGGAACAGTTGAAGCAGAAAGCCCCGGAGAAGGAAAAGGCGCGACGTTTACCGTTTGCCTTCCAGTAGTACCAACTGCTAAAATAGCTTCGGCAGAGGCAGAGGCAGAGGCAGAGGCAGAGGCAGAGGCAGAGGCAAGAGTTAACCTTAATGGCTTGCGGTTGCTGGTCGTCGACGATGAAGCCAATGCAAGAGAAGTTTTTTCCACCATGCTTCAAGCCTTTGGCGCAGAAGTAAAAACCGCCGAATCCGCAAGCCAGGCGCTGGCAGTCTTTGAAGAGTTTAAGCCCGACGTATTGGTTAGCGATATCGCAATGCCGATGGAGGATGGATACAGCCTCATTCGCAAGATCAGAGCATTGAAATCAAAATACAGCCAGATTCCCGCTCTTGCACTTACGGCTTACGCCGGACAAGAAGACGTCAAGCGCGCACATCAGGCCGGTTTTCAGGCGCACATGGCAAAGCCAGTGGATGAAAACAAGCTGGCCCTGGCAATCGCCCGATTGGCAAAAAAAGCACCGGACCGATCCAGAAAGCTGTAGAGAGTATTCGGCAGTGAGACCCCCATCTGAGACTCCTCGATACTCAGTCTCACCGTGAGACTCCCACCTTCAAACAATTTCAACAACTTATAGCTCAACCGCCGCGGGCAACATCGCTGGCACGCACTTGCACATATACATCCCTGCAGGGCGAAAAACTTGTATTGCGGCTGCTGGATCAAAATCGCAATTTTAGTCTCGATAGGCAGGGCTTGATGGACGATGCCAAAAAAGCTGTTCGAAAAGCACTCACAGCTGAAAACGGCGTTTGCCTCATCACTGGCCCAACAGGGAGCGGCAAAACAACACTGCTCTACTCTGCACTTGCGGCGCTTGATCGCAGGGGGCTAAATATTGTATCGATTGAAGATCCGGTTGAGTACACTTTCCCAGGAATCACTCAGATTCAAGTCTCCCCTCGTCTTTCGTTTGCCGACTCACTTCGCGCCATCCTCCGGCAAGACCCCGATGTCATTCTAGTAGGAGAAGTTCGCGACCGCGAGACTGCAGAGCTTTGCTTTCAGGCGGCAGCTACCGGGCATCTCGTACTCTCAACTCTTCACGCAAATAGCGCCGTTGATGTCACGCGACGACTTCAAGGCCTAGGTCTGAGTTTGGACACCATCAACTCTTCCCTCAGGTTTAGCTCGGCCCAAAGGCTGCTGCCTCAAATCTGTAGTCGATGTAGCGAGCCTGTTACCGATGAGAGCGTTGCTCCTTTGGTCAGCCTCATGCTAGATGGAGCCACGTTTCGTCGGCGATCCGTGGGTTGTTCTTCGTGCAGGAACGGGCTGACAGGGATGGTCCCCATACTTGAATACGTCAATTGGCAAGAAAGCGACTCGCGAGTCCCTGCTCAGTCTTTGAAAGAAATCGCCCTCACTCGTGCCGCACATGGAGAGGTTGACGCCTATGAAGCGATGGCGGTTTGAGATTTGGCTCCTTATCGGATTGATATTCTTGAATTCGCTGCCCCCCGCTCATGGCGAGGGGACTCAAGAGTCGGGGGTTGAGTTCTTCAAAGATCCTAAGATCGACTTTTGGAAGGAGAATTCGGCGCCAGCAAGTCCTGACCGAGTTTCGGTTGCGCCAAAACGTGCCGCGCCCCCCTCAGCGCCAAAGACCACATTTA
>CAIRTR010000096.1 GCA_903881565.1 Oligoflexia bacterium
CCCTGCGGCCATCACCAGGTTGTAGAGAATCGCAGCGACGACGACAGAGGCGATCACTGCGAAATCAAACGCGGTCGAGCGTTGTTTCAAGAGTTTTAAACTGTTCCGATCAAGCATCCTAAATCCAATAACAATCAGAATTCCTGCCAGCGCGGGAATCGGAACCCATGAAACTAAGGGGGATAGGAGCAAAAAAACGATGAGCGCAAATATTCCTGTTAAGACCCCCGAGGCACGAGTCTTTCCGCCGCTCGAAAGATTGACGAGTGTGGCCCCCATGGTTCCTGCGCCCGGCATCCCTCCGCAAAGCGAAGAGAACGTGTTTCCGATTCCTTGCCCGAGGAGTTCGCGGTTTGAGTCATGTCTGCTCCGTGTGAGTGCATCGAGCACGACGCAGGTTTTAAGGGTGTCAACGGAGAGGAGTACGGCCAGCATTGCGTGAAATGGCCCCGAAGGGGTTCGAGGGCATCGTATTTCCAAAGCTGCCAATCACAAGTGAGTTTCCCGCGAGATCGCGCAGTTCGGGCAGAAACAGCGACAAGATAAAGTAGGTGGCTATCCCCCCAAATAAAGCGAGAATCACAGCCGGGATTTTGGCAATAAACCTCGGAGCCATGGGTGCAAAGAACATAGCAAGGATACTTGCAGTGCCGATAATCAGCGAAGGCACGTTCCACAAAGCAGGAGATGGAAGCCCTAGAACAAGCGAAGTTCCTTTGGGAAAGCCAAACCATTTTGGCAATTGTCCCAAAACAGTTCTCAGGGCGCAAGCTGCGGGAGCTTGAGTCTCAGCGTTTCCACTTCCTCAATCGTTTCTTGGAACCCTTTTTCCTGAGCGTAGGCCGACAAACAAGATAAACCATGCGGAGAGAATAGGGTGCCGAGTTTCCATCAATCCTTCTCGTATCGGATTATTCGCAGGATTTTAAAGGGTCAATTGCTTGACTCTTTGACGCCCTCAAAACTCAAAGCGCGTTCATGTTACTTTGCTGCAGTTCAAAATAAAACGTAGCGCCAGTGCCCACCTTGCTCGTGACGCCGATCGTTCCGCCGTGAAGCTCAATAATGCTCCGACTGATAAACAGCCCAAGCCCCAGCCCCCCAGAGCGTTCTTCTCGACCTGTGGTTCCCCTCTGAAACGGTTTGAATAACTCCGCTTGCTGTTGCTCCGAAATCCCCGGACCCAGATCATTGACGGAAACTCGTACGCGGTCCGCTCTGGTTTCGATCATGACTTCAATGGGCGTGCCCTCTTCCGTATATTTAAGCGCGTTATCGATAAGGTTTGAAAGTACCTGGAAGATCCGTATCGGGTCTATCTTGGCCTCGAGTGGATGATCTGGTTTTGAAAACGTAAGCACTCGAGTGGGCGCCGTAAGCTTGAAGGCATCAACACACTCCGCCACTAATGAGCCGAGGTCAGTGGGTTTGACCTTTAGCTTCAATACGCCGCGCTCGAGGCGAGACACCTCTAAGAGGTCCACCACGAGATGAGCAAGTCGCGCCGCTTGCGCTCGAAGTCTTACTAAGACAGAAAGGTCAACAGGGTGGCCTTTTTCAAGCTGGATTTGTGCGAGTTGCAGAAGGAGCGAAAACGCGGTCACCGGAGTTCGCAGCTCGTGCGCCGCAATGTCCATAAACGTCGATTTGGTGCGAGCCGCGTTCTCTGCGACCTGTTGGGCTGCTTGCACGGCTAGCAACCGTCTACGCGCCATTATGAGATATGAACAAAGTGCTAACGTGAGAAGCGTGCCGCCCATCCCCATAGCCCAAACCAATCGATAGTCGGCTGCAAAGCGCCCATCGCTGACTTTGGTAAAACGCAGAATCCAACGTTGCCCATAGGCCTCAAGCGTATCTTGCTGAGTAGAAAGTGGGTCATAGCGGAGGCCCTCTTGAGTGGAGTCAACGAGTAGATTTATAGGCGAAGCGGGCAAGCTGTCGAAAATCTCAAGCCTCGGAAGTATTTTGCTGCCGAAAACATCCTCACCCAGTATGCCCCGGACCAGATCGCCCATTCGGTAGGGGCTATAGACCCAGCCATAAAGGGCCGCTCGGCGCTGTGCCACTGTCATCGTAGGCATGCCTTTTCGAAAGATCGGGAAATACATCAGGGTCCCGGTCTGCTTGGCGACGTCGGTTTCTTGAACTAAAACGACCTTACCAGAGAGCGCAATAGTGCCCGTATCCCGTGCCTGTTCCATGGCTTGTCGGCGCACCGACTCCGTGAACATGTCATAACCGAAGGCGCGCAGGTTACGCCCAGAAAACGGCTCCAGATATATAATCGAGGAGTAGACTTCTCTATCGCTCGCCGGCCGCAGCGTATACTCCGGAAACCCTTCGCGGCGTACGTCCCGAATGTGCCCGGCTAACTCCTTGCGAGGAACAAGAAGTGAGAAGCCAGTACCCTGAATACCGGGCAGGAGTATTTGGACCTGCTGAGCTTGCATGAATATTCGCCATTTTTCGCGCGTGACCCTATCGGAGGCCTCAAAGAATGCAGCGCAGCTACGAAGAACACGCGCATAATCATCAAGCCGCCTTGCAATTTGATTCTTAATTGTGTCGCGGTAGGCGTTAAATTCGCTCGCCGCGGCTTTTTCGGCGCCTTTCTTTGCAAGCGCAGAGGCCGTGACAGTCGCTACCAAGCCGAACGTTAACACGACAATCCCAATAATCCACACCTCGCGAGGCATTGCGACGGTCCGTAATCGTACGTTCATGCCTCCACTGGTTTGCAAGCACAAAGCCAGCTGCCGCTTAGGCAAAAATCGAAACCAAGGAAACAGCGCAAGTTCGACGCGATGAAGCTGAGGAATCCCCTAATTGCGCGCATCCAGATTTCTTCTCCACAACCAGCGACTGAGATCCTCGACGATTTCGAGCACCTCGTTGGTTCGGTTCGGGGGCGGTATACGAAGGGCGACACCTAAGCATTCTCCGACTTTGACGGCCGAGGTCACGGCGTCTTCGTGAAGTCCAAATCCAAAATGGCTTCCGCAATAGTACGTGTTCAAGACCCCGTTGAGTTTCGGAAGCTCTGGAGAAGCGGCGACCGAGTGCGCATCGAAAATCGGGGTCCGAAGCACGGTATCAAGTTCGATCAGATCCTCCCGAATCGGGAAGTTGGGGTGTTGCGTGCAGATATAATCGCAGTTCTTGGACGCCTGGGGCAGACGCCACACGGCCCCACTCACGGAGGTCTCAAAGTTTTGCGCTCCGCCCGTATACAGAAACGTATAAGCCTGAATGAGTTTTTTCGGAGGAAAACTCGAGTGATCTCGATGAAGGACGATTCGGCCTTCCTTGTATTTCCATGCGCCCAGGATTCGTTTCTCATCATTCGTGGGCGACTCGAGCAACGCGAGCGCCTGGTCAGCATTACAGGCAAGCACGACGGCGTCGAAGACCTGTTTTGTGCCGTCCTCCATCACGAGGGTGATCGCAGAGTCACTCCTTGATATGCCTCGAATTCTCGCATTGAGCACGATGCGCGGGCTGAATCGATCCGACATCGCCCGGATGTAGGTCTGAGTTCCGAGGTCGACGCAACGGGCGGCATAAGAAGAGTGAACGGACAAAAAGTCGCTGTGAACGCGGAGTTTCTCGATGAAGAACGCCGCAGGCGCGTCCATAACTTCCTGACCACTCATGGACGAGAGCAGGCAAAAGACCGACATGAGCATGATGCGCGCGTCCTCGGTGAACGCAGGCACATCATCCAGAAGCTCTCGCACAGTCATCGTAGAGAGTCCGCCTGCTCGGTGTCGGCGTTGCGAGAGCGTGAGTCCCCAAAAAAGATTCAGCACCATTTTGAGGCTCTTGGGCTTCAAGCTGCGAAACCCCTGCATCCTCAAGGCGTCCCAGCCAAAGGTGAACGCGATCCCGTCCTTTTGCTCGAGATCGTGCAGAGTCATGAAAGAACCTGGACTCAGGCGGGGACGAATTCCTACTTCCGCGAGAAGAGCGTAGAAGTTCGGATAACCGTGCTTGCCGAAGGCCGCGACAGCGATATCAACGCTCTCCCCGTCATGTGTGGTGTGGGTGTAGGCGTTCCCGCCGAGCCGATCCGCCTTTTCAAAAAGGGTGATCTCGTGTTTCTGGTTAAGCTGGTAAGCCGCAGTGAGGCCGGAAATTCCCCCGCCGACAATTGCTATCTTCTTTTTCGACCGCATGATTGGCTCCACTCGTTATTCCGCTACTTTGGGTTCCAGGGTTCCAAGGTTTTCGGAAGAAAAAGAATTCCTTCTGCCTGAGGTACATAAAGATACGCAAGACACTGACCCAGGCGAAGCTCTTTGAAGACGCCCGCGTGGGGCGAAGGGCCCAAGCGCAAAGCCGCCGAGGCCGACGAAAACGACATAGCGTGCTGGAGCCAGTTCATGCGGACGGTTGCCTGAAGCAACTGCCCGTCTTTTTTTTGGGGGTAAGTGATCATCTCCACTTCACGCGCCGCCTTGCGCGTCGCAAGCCTGCGACTCTCGAAAGCTAGAATCAGATCCAGAGTATCACGATCTCTCAAGGTGCACGTCCGGTGCGTCGCGGTTTCATGAAAAGTGAGGTCCGCGAGATATTTTGGGTAATTGTAAAAATCGACGCCGCCGTGAAGCGCGATCTCCGTCGTCACGGGCAGAGAGCGAACAAAAGCCTCGAATCGACCGGTAAACATAGATTTCGCGAAGGCACCAAGCGACGGACCGAATTTTTTATCGAACCGGACCGGAAAAGAAAGCGAGAGTTCGTTATAAGGGCCGATGTCACTGTGCGCGTACTCCAGGCAGTGAATGGCAACGAGGCCTCTTTTTTTGGAAATACAAATCGGGGCTAAGCGCGGATCCGGAAGGCAGGATCGAATAACGTCCAGATCCCCCGAGAACACGCCGGCCGTGACGTTGAGTTTTCTGTAGAAAACTGGAGCTTTCGCATCGAAGTCTCTGATCTTCAGCGAGTCTTGTGAAACCTTCGAAAAAAAAGTGCTGGCGTTCACCGTTTGAAAACCCCCATATTGATGAGTTTTTGATAGCCTAGATTCCAAACTGAATCGCTAAGAGCCGGAAACAGCATCTTGAGGTAATAGGCAAAATAGGATTCCGCGTTGATGAGAACAAGGCTCTTCTTTCCCGCCACTGATTCCATCACGATCTTCGAGATTTTTTCAGGCGTTGCACCGAATTTTTTCAGAATCTCATCCATACGGTCAGTCTGGCTCGATCGCTCGACCCCGTCGCCACCATCATCGCCTTTAGCATTGAAAAGGGTGTTCCGGGCGATGTCAGTCCGGACCAAACCAGGGCAGATCGTACAGACGTGGACCTTTCCCCGCAGTTCCTTGCGCAGGGCTTCGGAAAATCCCACCAGCGCGAATTTCGAGGTCGAATAAGCGCACATTCCCGGGCCGGCAACCAGCCCGGCCAATGAGGCGACATTGACGATCGAGGGGTCAGAGCCCTCCAAAAGGCGCGGAAGAAGTGCATGTGTGAGGCGTACGGCTCCAAGAAGATTGATGGCGAGCACGTTTTCGAAATCTTCTAATCGCATAGAAGAAAACGGCCCAGAATAATTGACGCCGGCATTATTAATCAAAAGATCCAACGGAGAGGAGCCAAGTTGCCCGACGAAAGTTTCAATCTCGCTTTTTGATCCGATGTCGCAAGTGAAAAACTCAACGGTAACTCCGCATTCCCGGAGAGCGGGCTCCTGTGTGAGTCGTTCAAGGGCCTCGGCGTCGCGATCAAGTAGAATCAGGCGTCGGGGACGGTGCCCGGCGAAATCGAGAGCAAGCCGTTTGCCGATACCCGCACCGGCTCCGGTGATGAGGACGCGCCGTCCCTGGATCGTGGCCGAGGATCTCATGAGTCTATCGTAACGTAAGAAGAGAATGAAGGATAGGTCAATTAGACACGTTCATCTACTTGCGATACCGGCTCTTAAGCGTACCGAAGGGTGGCCACTTCGTGGCTTGAGCGCTACTGAAAAGCGCAGGCGAAGAATCCTGCCCCGCCGTCACGACAACTACCCCTAGTGCGGGAAGACTGCATTGAAGCAGAAATCCATTGAGTTGATTTAAGGGAATATTCCAATTGAAACGAGAACCCGTCCGAATCCCTGTGATTCGCTCATATACTTCGCCTAGCTGCTGACAGGTGATCGTTCCAGGCTTCTGAGATGAGGGGATCTGATTTGGATCATAAGTATAGAAGCTCTCTTTGGCAGCCACCTTGGTCAGAATTAAGTAAAGCACTTCTGAATCAACGATACTCATAGGTCCCCCATTATAGCCGCATGGCCCCATGAGAAGTCAATCTCCGGGTGACCTACCGAAAAAATTGAGCCCAAGTCGCTGTAGCACTGACATCCAAGCCTCAAAATATAATATTAAACAGATATCCCACGATCAATATTCCCACCGTCACAACCCCGATAAATACCGCAATAAGCTGAGGCTTGAGAACCTTGCGTAGAATGATCGTTTCAGGAAGCGACAAGCCAATCACCGACATCATAAAAGCAAGCACCGTCCCCAAAGCTGCCCCTTTTTCAAGCAAAGCTTTCACAACAGGAATGATCCCCGCGGCATTCGAATACATGGGAACACCGATAATCACGGCCAATGGAACCGACCACCAGGATTCCTTCCCCATGATAGAAGCCATGAAATCCTCAGGAACATAACCATGAATGCCCGCACCGACTGCGATGCCGATCAGCACATAAACCCAAACCTTGCCAACGATTTCTCGGACCTCACTTACCCCATAGCGCAGACGTGTGCCCCAGGTATTCACATCCGTCACTCCACCGCTTGCAGGCGCTTTGGTTCGAAAAACCCACTCCTCGACGTAACGTTCAAGCTTGAGCCTCCCGATCACCCACCCCGAAATCATGGCCACCAAGAGCCCCGTCCCCATGTAAATCAGCGCGACTCGCCAGCCAAAAAGACCATAGAGAAGCACGAGGGCCACCTCGTTAACCATCGGGGCGGAGACGAGAAAAGAAAACGTTACCCCCAAAGGCACGCCTGTCGTCACGAAGCCAATAAACAAAGGAACTGCCGAGCATGAACAAAAGGGGGGTTACAACGCCAAGAAGCGCCGCTAAGACGTTGCCAACAGATTCCCGCTTTCCGGCCAGAATTGCGCGAGTTCGCTCAGGAGAAAAAAACGACCGAACAATTCCCATGAAAAAAACCACAACTGCCAAAAGCAGGAGAACCTTGGGCGCCTCGAATACAAAAAACTCGAGGGCAGAGGCCAACCGTCCTTCTGGCAAATGCAAGACTTGGTAGGTCAACCAGTGGGAGACTCGTGCCAGATTCTGATAAAGGACCACCCACGCAACCAATGCTCCGACTGCAACCGCGAGGTGTTGGGTCAGAATTGAACGCCGATTTGGCGCAGGTGTTTCCATTATTGAGGTTCCTGTTTAGGCTTTCGCTGACGGCTTCGCGTTCTTGAGCAGCTCCGAGATTTCCTTTGAATTTGGAACCCGACCGCTCACCAGTACGACTTCGTCCAGCACAAGCCCCGGAGTCGCTAAGAGCCCGTAGGATGCAATTTGTTCATAATCCTCGACCTTCAAGATCTCAGCGCCAGTCCACTCACCGCCAAGATTCTTAATGGCTTCTTGCGTTTGAGCAATCAGGCGTTTGCAATTTGCGCAGCCTGAGCCAAGAATTTTTATAATCATTTTTCGATCCCTGGACCAGGCCCTTGTCCATGCATCATGCCACCCATCATCGGACATCCGTCTTTACCCATCGTATCCTTACATCCAGTCATCATTTCTTGACGACACTCCAACATCGGGCGATCAGAGCGAAGGCATAACGCCATCTTATTATGGAGATCAGCCATCTTGTGACGTTGCTCTGTAGTGAACTCTGCGGGCTTTTTCGCATCGACGGACTTACTTGCACTCTCTGCCCCAAAGGCTGAGCTTCCGAGTGCTGCAACAAAACACAATGACAATAATAGTTTTTTCATATTTACGTTCTCCTGTTAATTTACAAACAATTACCGATTGAAATAAAATCAGGCACTAAGTGTGCCAATCCGAAGTTCATACGACCGTGTTACGCCACGGACCGGCATTCACCACATTCTGAAACCCCTTGCGCTTCAATACAGCGACCGCCATTCCACTGCGCGTTCCTGAAGCACAACACAAGACCACAGGCTTGTCGCGATCAAGCTTATCCGCCCCTCGCTCCAATTCATCCAAAGGAATATTGAGACTGCCTTCGCGAGCGCCGCCAGAGAACTCACCCCGACCGCGCACGTCTACGACTACTGCACCTTGCAATAGAAGCTTCGGCAGTTGCTTGCGCACCCCCCGAAATCTCAAAAAACGCCAAACGAAGAAACCCACAACTATTACGGGCAACAGATATTGTTGCACTTGAGAAATATCCACGACACTTACCTCCTTCTAATTCAGTTTCCTACAAATCACTTGCACCACTGCGCTCTTTCCTGAATGACCCTTACCCTCATGGATTTCGCGTTCTATTTCGCGAGCCACGATAAAATTCAGCCCAAAAAGTTCCCCACGCAAATCATTCAACGTCATCATAAGGCTCGCATCAGGAGGTCCGCCTGTTTTAAACTCCAGCTGCCGGGGGTGATAAGATTCCAAAATTAGAATCCCACCGGGGCGTAACCCCTCCACGATTTTACGATGAACAATTTTTCTTAGGTCTTTTGGGATATGACACCAAATCGAAACGATCCCGTCCCATTTCCCTGGCTCGATTTGATAATCGGAAAGATCGCTCACGATCGATGCCACGGATAGCTTCTTTGAAACGGCAAGTTTTTCCATCTTGGCCAAACCCACCGAAGACCCATCGACCGCCGTCACTTTAAAGCCATTTTCAGCAAGAAAGACCGCGTTGCGACCCTCTCCCTCAGCTAAGCACAAAACCGCTCCGCCAGGAGAGATGCGCTTTGCGCTCTCCCTCAAGAAGTCGTTTGCTTCAGTCCCATAATAAAACTCATCCGAGCCGTACCGCGTATCCCAGGGGTTCATCGTAAACGAACCCCAAAACCGCTGTTTTCTAGGGGATGAACATTTGTTTTCATGGCATCTTCCTTTCATTTACGTAAACTCAGACTCACGTTTGGCGACCTAACTCTTCGCAAGACTTGACATTGGCGACGTTTTTGAAACCTTTGCTCTCAAGGATTGTCCTGGCCTGCCGACTCTTTTCTGCAGATTTACAGCAAAGCACGATTGCCTTCTTTCGATCCAGGGCCGCCGTTTTCTCTCCAAGCCTTTCAAGCGGAATATTCGTAGCAACACTCCGCTGTGACAGCAAATATTCCACAGGAGTCCTCACATCAATGATCAGGGTGTTTGGGTCCATTAATTGAGGAAGCCTCGTCCTTAGTCGACTAACCCTAAATTGCCGATACAGAATAGAAATCATAAAAACACCCGCAACCCCGAGGATCGGGAGATTGTCGGCCGAAAGAAGATACCACCAGGCTGTCATTCAACACTCCTCCGCAACTCAGGTTACCGTATTTTCCCAAGGACCTGCGTTATAGACGGCCTTAAACCCAAACCCCTTTAGGAGGGTAACTCCCACGCCACTTCGTGCGCCCGAAGCACAACAAAGAAGCAAGGTAGCTTCTGGCTTCAAGGTTTTTGCCTTCTGCGATAGCTGATCTAATGGGATATTAATGCTTTTGGGGTTAGAACCCATTCGAAATTCCTCAGGAGTCCTCACATCAACAACGACAGCCCCTTGCTTAATCAAATCCAAAATCTGTTGACTCATTGCAAACCTCCCTGTTTTTGAACTTCGGTGGTAACTTCAAATTGTGGCGGCTCATGAAGATGGCGTTTAACGGTACACAAACTTGCCGCACTAATGAGGCTTTCACGATACTTCTCAGGAAAACTCTCAGGGACTCTGATTTCCAATTTTATTTTCGAAACCAGGTGCTTCACCGGGTCCCATTCCATTTTCTGAATCAAATCGATTCCCTCAGTGGGAATGTTGCGTTTTTGGCAAAAGCCCAGCACAAAGATCCCTGCGCAAGTCCCGATTGAGGCCAAGAACAAATCAAAAGGCGCCGGCGCACTTGCCTCCCCGCCTCCACTCACAGGCTGATCCGTTGCAACGCTAAATCCATCGAAATCAGCGCTGACCTTTTTGTTGCCGGGAAAGTGTATTCGCATTTCCATCTTCGTATTCTCCTTTATACTGGTATTACTGAGCTTGCGCCGCTTTTGATTCAGAAGCCGCGATCTCATTCATAATTTTATTCATATCCAATGCTTTAATTTGCCCAATAAGATCTTCAAGCGCTGCTTCTGGCAAAACTCCTGCCTGAGAGAACAACAAAACGCCATTTCGAAACACCATCAAAGTCGGAATCGATCTCACTTGAAAAGCTGCCGCCAACTGCTGCTCCGCCTCTGTGTCCACTTTTCCGAATGCAATATTGGGATGCTTTTCTGCTACTTTTTCAAAGATCGGACCAAACGTCCGACATGGCCCACACCAACTCGCCCAAAAATCGAGCAGCACTATGTCGTTTTTTTCCAATGTAGACTCAAAATTTGCCTGGGTAATTTGAATTGTACTCATACTCCAATCTCCTTTTTTTGCTGCGGTTGAATTATCCTTCTGATCGAAGCAGGACTTTCTTTAATCCGATAAGCACTAAGGCCCAGAGATCTAAGAATCCGTACCCCTTCTGTAGCCATTTCGCAGCTTCGGCCACGACAGAAGATGTAATAGGTCTTATTTTTTTCAAGTAACTTTGCCTGTTGTTTTAGCATATTCATGGGTAAGGAAACTGCGCCCAACACAGGAGACTCATTTACCTCATATATGTCCCGTACATCCAACATCACTGCCTTCTTGTTTCGAAGCTCTTCAATCACAGAAGAAAACTCAACGGCTTTGCCAACATCACCCTCAATGAGCGTGCTTTGCGCCAACCTGGAAGCAGGCGAAATCTTTTCCGCCAAATCAAACAAGCTTTCCAAGATTAAAGCGATTGATTCATCACCCAGTCGATAAATTCGAGACAGTCCATCTTTCCTTACGGCCACCATTCCTTCAGCAAAAAGACGGCGGAGATGCTGTGAGGTATTTGCGACGCTCTCTCCGGTAATGCCAGCAACAAATTCGACGGAGCGAGGTGCCTGCGCAAGAATTTGAAGAATTTTGAGCCGTGCAGGCGAGCCAAAGGTGGATGCAATTGCCGCCACCCCTTCAAAAAGCTTTGCTTTTGTTTCGACGCTTTTGCTTGGCCTCATACAATCCAGTATTCAATAGATTGATTGAATAGTCAATAGCAATAATGGACGTCAACCCCCACAGAGACATATATCTTCGGAATCACGAAGCTTTTTTAAGATCTGTCTTTCGGTTCTTGAGTACGTTTAACGTTGCAAACACTGCGGCGAGAGCGATGACGACCCCTCTTAAAACAAAGGCAAATGACCAAAGCATATAATTCTCCGTCCTGATTCTATTTTATAGAGCAAGCTATAGGGATGCCGTCTCTCATAAAAAAGGCGTAAACCGACTGGCACTCCAGGAGTGCGCTTGAACTAAAATCTCGCCATAACGACCAGGCGCCAAACGCTCTAACCACTCACGAATAATATGGGCGGCCCAGTAATATTGGGTCCGAGAGGGACTTCCGAGCCCAACGCGCCCCTCAGCATAAAAGGACCAAACATCCTGATCGATTTGGAGGCAACTCCTCAAGGATCGGTCGATTTTGGCGTGATGATCTAAACACCACTGCCATTCATGCTCTTCATAATAATGATGCAGCTGAAGAGGGACATCGGGGTAAGCAAATTGGGAAAAAAGCGTTGCTAAGCCCTCGCTCACCAAATGCTCTACGGCAGTTTGCTCCTCCAAATATTCAGCACGTGAAAGGTTTTGTAATGGCTTACCGAGATGAGACCAAACCTCCGGCTGATGATCGCGAAACACATGAGAGAGCTCGTGGGCCATGAGAGCCCGTAAATAGGCGGCATCTGCATCAGGATGGTCAACGCCAAGAATCACCCGATGAGCACCGGAGTCATACCGAGCAAATCCATCAAAAACCCTAAGACTAGGGCAGAGCCAAATTTCTCCCGGCAGCCCTGAATCTCGCATGCCAAAAATGCCTTCAACATGTGAAACAATGCGAGGGACCACCCGTATAAATTCTCGAATATCTCCAAGACGAGAGCCATATTCGGGATGACTCATCCACTCCGCTGTTTGAGCTAAATCAACCTCCCAGTCCTCGATGAGACTCCGTAGAAACTCCCCTTCGGGAAACAAATTGAAAGATTGCACAATAGCTTCAGCTGAGGGAGACGGACCCACATTTTTGATGAACGAGTCAAAAAAATTTCGAATCCTCATAGAACGAGTGTAGCCATCAATTCAAAAAACGCGAGCTGCAATTTACCTCGACTCGATAGTAACAGTCGCTGAGCCCGCCCCGCCTAGCAACAATTTAAGAGGACCACGGATCCAAAGGCGATGTTCCGGGCGCATCCTCAGGAGACTTCCCGGCGCCGGTCTTTGTCGCTTTCGGTGGTACGAGGTGCGCTTGAGTGGCATGCCATCGGGAAAAAACCAATCCCCCATGCTTACCCAAGAGCATTTGCAAATGGGGCGAAACCTTTCGCGCCAGAAGGAAAAGCAAATATCCCCCCAAAGCGAATGGCAACATCACCAGATACAGAACACACACGATAGGGATCGCAAGCAAGGCAACCAGCCCAGGGAGTCGCACATAGGACGACGCCGTTCTATCCGTGAGAATCTCTCCGTCCGCGTGCACAAATGTCAAAGCCGGCGGTTTGATCGCGATATACATACCGTAGGGAGCGGAGAAGCCTGATTGATACGTTTTCATAGGACCTCCATATAAGGCTACCAACGCTCCATTATAGGCACAGTTTGCTATTTTTAGCACCAATAAATAAGTAGCAACGCGCTTGCTTAGCTGCGGCCCATAAGCGTGTAAACCATAATGATCGCAAGAGTAATTCCAACAAAAAGGGCAAAAAAACCAAAAGACTTTAGTACCAGATCCCGAAGAATTGAACTCGGCTTTGTAACCAAATGCTCCTCGGTGGAACCCTCTGCCTCGTATCGGCGCCATTGGTCTGCACGCTCTTCAACCATTTCCTCTTTTGTAATCTCCCCATTAAAAATCACAAAATCCATCGGAAACTTCTCTGGCCGAAAATGCGTATTGAAAAAATGCACAGTAAAAATAAATCCGGTCGCCAAAAGTGCTTCGTCCGAATGCACGATCGTGGCAACGTTAAACATCCAGCCCGGCAGGATTCTTCCAAAAAATTCAGGAAACCATAGCATCAGACCACTAGACCCAATGGCGAACATGCCCCAGAACACCGCGAGGAAATCAAACTTCTCCCAGTAGGTCCATCTCTCAAAGGACGGCTTTGGCCCACGAAAGAAGAACCATTTGAACATGGCCGTCATATCCTGGAGATCACGAAGGTTTGGGAACAATGAATCAGGCCCCAGCAAACGCTCGCGTACAGTTCCATTCACCTTCTTATCAAAGAATAAGAAATGCACGCTCATGGCAACCGCAACCGAAAAATAGCCAAACGTCAAAATCGCACAGCCGCGATGAATCAGTCCCGCTCTTGCAGTGCCTCCGATGAAATCGATGAGTGCTTTGCCCCAGGGGGTCGCACTGAATTTAAGAGGCAACCCCGTAAGCGCAAGCCCTAGAAAACTCGTCACAACCAATAGGTGCAGATAAATATGGAGCGGCTTGAATCGCCGATAAAGCTTCTTGCCGTCCTTTAGCGCATGCACTTCAGACACGAGGTTCGCCGATTTGC
>CAIRTR010000097.1 GCA_903881565.1 Oligoflexia bacterium
AGGCTGATGCCGCCCCGTAGATCATCGAAGGTCCAACGTACTGTGATGAGCTTGAAAGGGTATTCCAAAAAGAGATGGGCTTGTCGGACTTCGTGAGACCTGGCACCTGGGGATTCGGGGGATTGGTCGCCGCTGAAGGAGGGAGTGCGTTGATGGAGACTCCGTAAAGAGAAGAGCCTAAGTTGAATGGACTTTCCATCCCGCCTACACTGATTACGGCCCCCCCCATCGATGCGTCAAGCCCCCCCAACGCGCCATAATCAAAGGTGGCACAACTCGAAGGGGGCGGAAGGTTCGGATTTGAACCCAATGAGCAAGAAGCCGCAGCATTCAAAGGCGAGGACATGTTAGCGTTCGTGAGATCCACCGAAACATTTTTTATAAACGACGGAATAATCGTCGTCGTCGAATCCATGAGATCATCGGCAAACTTCAAGGGTGTATGGTTGGTGTCCAACTTCAACAAGTCGTAATAGGCTCGAGCATCACCCGCGCAACTGTTCTGACGATTGGGCGAGATAAGGGAGTAAAAATCTTGATATCGAAAAACAATTCGTGCGCCAAGACTACCCGAGGCGATTTCCGCTTGGTCCTGCAACTGATTGGCTAGAAGATTTGAGGTAGTTGAACCTTCTGTTTTGCTGAAGCTACGCGGGTTTCCGGTGCAACCCAGAAACATACTGAGGAACATATTGAGGATCACGCACGCACACAACTGCCCCGTTTTGTTCTTGCGGACTCGCGAGAGTGAGGAAGAAGCGCGCAACACGTTCATGTCTAAAACCTCATCAAGGTGAGTGAGTAGAGAATCATGCCCGCACAAAGCGGTGAGTTCCCAATTGTTTTTCCGCCGAGACAGGCGGCTTTCAGGGCTTCGTCGGTTGGATCCGCTCCCGAAGTTCGCGAGAGCTGAAACACGCTTAGCGCGGGATCCGATGCCAGCGGAATCACAATCTGCTTTGTCTGCACTTCAGATCCACCGACCAAGGCGGTATCCGGTTGCATGCGCGCGAGCAATGGAGGCGCCACGAGCAAGAAGGGCTGAACCACATCTTTAGATGAATGCTTGATGAACGCCTTCCAAGTCGTGTCCGAGCAGAACTCCGGAGTGAGTTTGCCATTTTGCACGCATTCAGAAGGTTGCACCGGCGCGCTATGCAAACCCGAGGCACTGAACTCCAGAATCGCGAGCAGATTTTCGCCCGGCTCAATGGCCGCGGGGTCACGATTCAATTGCACGCGCACATAGACGCCATCACCAGGGCCGCCGTCTCCGTTCGCCGTCACGCTTCCGGCGCAATCCACTTCGCTGACGCGATAGAAGCCAGAGGGACCTCCGCACGAAATTGCCTTTGACACTCCTGCTGAGTTAACGATTTTACATTGGGAAGCAGAGCTCTCGCCTGGCGCGGAAAAGCGGGCGCAATCTGCACTGGGCGCGGCAACATTATTGGAGCCGCTGACTCCGAGTTCGACGGCCGTCAGCCATCGCGGCCAAGTGGGCGCGCTGGGACCTCCACTGGACATCACGGTTCCATCGGCGGAGAAGAGTCGGATGGCCTGCAAACCTGCGCCCGGTTTTGCTTCGGTGCCTTTGGCAGAAGGGGCATCAAAACTTCCGGAAGTTTCTGAGGCTTTGAAATAAATTTTTACCGTCTTTACTCCTGCCGCTCCGTACGAGATCGCGACTCCGGGTGAAGGCGAAGCTTGTGTTTGCGCCGAAGCGCTAGCATTGATGGCGCCGGGTTGACTTGAAGTGTTCAGGGGGCGTGGCGTATCGTAACAAGAAGTAAGCGCCAGGCTTCCCAAAAGCACGACCAAAAACACGACAATGATTCGAGTGAGTTTCGAAACTCGGATAAAGTTTTTCACGGCGACGTCCTCCTCCTCTCCTACTCATCGACAAGTCTACGAAAATCCTAAACTTGTTAATGAAGGGAGTTCGGGCGACGCTAGGCATCAAGTGAAATATATGAAAGACTTACCCCGAAATTACCGCTGTACTGCCTAGTTCCCCCGGAACTCCCCTATTGAAAAGAGTACATTGCTTGAGTGTTTTGGTCAAGCAATGTACATAACATGCCATAAAGGTGCGTTTTTAGGACTTTTAGGTGGGGTGTTTTTCCAAAAAACAGGATATTATGGCACATATGATCTCCTTAAAAAGACATATAGCCAGCGACCTTCACCGGTGGAAGACCAAGGAACAGCGCCTCCCTCTTATTTTGTGGGGCGCCCGCCAGGTGGGGAAAAGTACCTCCATCGAAGCATTTGGGCGGAGCTCCTTTACTAAAGTTCACGTTTTCAATTTCCAGAAGATGCCATCACTAAAGGCGGCCTTCGAAGGAGACCTTCAGCCTCAGCAGATTCTTCGTAAGCTGAGCGTTTTAGCAAACACCTCAATTGAGCGCGCGGACCTCCTGTTCTTTGACGAGATCCAAGATTGTCCAGAGGCGGTCACATCACTAAAGTACTTCTCAGAGGACCTTGCCGAACAAGCGGTGGTCGCGGCCGGAAGTCATCTCGGACTTCTACGAAATGAGAGCGCGTTTCCGGTAGGTAAGGTCGAGTTCTTGGCGCTCCATCCCCTCACCTATTTTGAGTTTCTTGATAACATGGAACCTCAGACTCATGACTTTCTGAATGGACAGCCCCTCTTATCTGAAACACCTGTGGAGGAATTCTATCACCAGCGCGCCCTCCATTGGTTCCGCCTATACCTGAGTGTCGGAGGCCTCCCTGAAGCAGTCAAAGTTTTCGCATCAACCCTGAAGGCTACACAGGGCAATGAACATGCGGCGGTAAGTGCCTCTCGGCAAGTCCATGAGCGACTGATCGAGGGTTATCGCGCTGACTTTTCAAAATACTCAGGAGTACTCAATGCAAACCACATTCTTCGAGTCTTTGACTCCGTAGCGCTTCAGCTGGGGCAGGCATTGGATGAGTCCGTGAGCAAATTCAAATTCTCGCGAATTATTCCGAAGAAAAAAGGATTTGAAAGTATAGAGGGCCCGCTGAGCTGGCTCGAAAGATCCCGGCTCGTCATCAAAACCCATATTTCAAATCGCTTCGAACAACCCATTAAGGCATTTACGCAGCAGAACTACTTCAAGGCTTACCTTTTCGACGTCGGCATTCTCAATGTACTGCTCGGCACGCCTGTCGAAAATCTTCTTTTGGCCTCCCCCGGAATTTTCAAAGGGTTTCTCGCCGAAAACTTCGTCGCGCAAGAACTATTTGCCTCGCTTGACCAGCCGCTAACAGGATGGAGCGAGGGGGATAGTGAAATCGAATTTGTGGTTTCGCGCGACGGACACCTCTGCCCACTCGAAGTAAAGGCATCGAGTCGTGCGCGACGTTCAAAGAGTCTAGATGCGCTCATTGCGCGATACCATCCAAAGCTCAGCATCAAACTCACTGGCCAGAACCGAAGTTTTAGTTCAAATCAAAAGGTCTTCACGCTGCCGATTTATTTGGCGGGAAGAGCGCTCCGACACTCATAATTACACCTAAATATCAGATACTTATCTGCATTGCACGGGTGCAATCACATTACCGTATTGATTTAGTCAACTATTCAAGTTAGAATCAAAGCTAGGGATTAAACAGGGGGAATACAAAATGCTAAAAAGACTTTCATTAGGCGTTGCCTTGGCCGCTATTTTCGCTTTAACGGCATGCGAAAAGTACCATTTTTCGAAACCCACTGGCCAACCTGGCGGCACAGCCCCAAAATATACTCTAAAAGAAGGCATCACTGATCCAGCCACTGATCCAAATCCTGATCCAAATCCTGATCCAACTACTGATCCAACCGTTGATCTTACGGAGGATGGTAACAGCTTTTCCGTTGGTGGAACCGTTTCGGGCCTCGCAGGGGCCGGGATCGTTCTTAAAATGAATGATGAGGTTCTGCCCATTTCTGCAAACGGCAGTTTCACTTTTTCGACGAAGCTGGCAAGCGGAGCCGCCTTCGAGGTCAGTGTTCCAATCCAAGCCTCTGTTCCTCGTCAACTATGTACGGTGAGTAAGGGATCAGGAAAAGTCGAAAGAGAAGACTTAACCTCGATTGCCGTCAATTGCGTCACGCCTCCATCTAAGTTTGCTTATATCTTGAGCGATTTACCTACCGTTTTTGGTGATGCTGAATATGCGACCATCGCTGCTAGTTTAAACAAAGTCTGTTTGCCTCAACTCCCGGAGACTCTTAAGGTGTTTTCAATCGACCCATCCACAGGGAGTCTTACCAAATTGGCGAGGCTGTGGGCAAAAGGCACGGCTGCTCCCACAGGAATTCGAAGCGTAGCCGTCGACCCCGCAGGGCGCTTCGCCTATATTGTAACGGCATCAGGTAGCATCGGCTCTTACTCCATCGGTTCTGACGGCGCGCTATCTGAAATTGGAAGGCAAACCATAGAGGGCGCAGGAAGTATAAGCCTCGATCCACTCGCTCGGTTTGCGTATGTAATTCTAAATCCACAATCGGCCCGGTTTGTTGTTATTCCAATTGAGCCAACAGGCCGACTCTCGGCACAGGCAAAACCGATCATCAACCCTATGGCCGTATCCATAACCCCCCCCGGGATCGTCACTGACCCCACGGGCCGATTTATCTACGTTATAGGCACGAAAGTAACAGGGGGAACAGGGGTGGTTGCCAGTTCCGCTCCCAGTATCGTTTCCAGCATTTCTGCCTATTCGATCGGCGGCGACTCCATCCTGACTCACATTAATGACATTTCCATCGCAGGATATGCCCCTTTTGTCACCGTGGAACTAGGTGCAAAGGTCCTCTACTCCACCAATTATACTGCCAAAACAATCGGAGCTTATGCAATCGGGACAGACGGGAAGCTCTCTCTTATTGCGGAAACAAAATCCGGGAGCGGTCCAGCGCAACCTGTGATCGATCCAGGGAACAAATATTTATACGCGGTAAACTACGACGATGACAATGTATCTACATATTCAATCGAACCCGACGGTTCGCTAAAAGCCTCCTCGCTCGCAAATGCGTCGACGGGACCCGTTTCATTATGGATTGATCCCGGCAATAAGTATGCTTATGCCGCGAATTCCGACGCTGAGACCGTCACCAGTTTTTCGATCGGAGCAAACGGCAGTTTAGTCTTTCTTGCTCAAAACCCTATTCAAAACTTGAGCTATTCAAAAACCCTTCCACCCATCGTTTTTGATCCTACCGGCCTCTTCGCTTACTCGGCAAACAACACGATCGATCCTGCACCGGTTAAATGTGCTGTTGGTAGTAGTGTCTGCGGTCCAACCGGAGGAGAGGTTTCAGCTTACAAACTTGATCAAGGAAAGATGCTGGCTCCACAGGTAACGAACATTTCGAAAGAGGCCTTGAGCTGTGCGCAAAGATTCAATAATTCAATAACCGACAACATTTCGATCACTCTCACTACGGGCCCTATGTGAAGTTGGGTGAGAGGCAGTTTTTATTGAATCCCGTTGAGAATCTTGTAAGATAGACTTTGATGGACCTCAACGAGCGCCAAAAAGTTTGCCAATGGATCCAAGAACAGGCCAATCAGCTATTGCTGCCTCGGCCGAGATGTATTGCGATTTTTGGATCTTTTGCTTCAGGCGCTCTCAGGGAAACCAGTGACATTGACATTCTCCTTATTGGAGATTCAATCCCCCGCTCCCCTTACGAACGCTCTCAGTGGTTTCTTCCATTCAACCAAGCGTGGCGAAGACAACGGCCTCATCCCCAGGCACCACAGTCCTGCTCCCCATTGATGACCAGTGAAGCAGGCTGGCTGGGGTCTTTAGGATTGCGATTATCCTTATCAGAAAACTGTTGGATTCTAATGGATGATGGTTTTCTGTCCGACTCGCTTCGAGAAGCACGCGAATGGATTCATCAAGGCCTGTGGCACAAGAGACTGCTCTCAAAAGGCGGATGGATGTGGATTCCAAGGGACGAGGTAGCCTAAATATCATGACCGACGGACAGAAAAGGCGCGCAGACTATAATCTAAGAGCGGCGCTTAAAATTGCACAGGAAGCCCAAGACAGTCACCAAAAAGGTGATTTTGAAAGGGTTGTGAGAAAAGCGGGAGAGAGTGCAGAGCTCTATATCAAGGGAAAGCTCCTTGAAAAAGGGATTGAGCCTGCAAAAACGCACGACCTCAATCAGCTAGCCTCGGGATTAGATCCGAGCGAGCTTTCGAAACAAGAGTCGATTTTCGAATTTCTTACCGGAGAGCGAATCCCCTCATTTTACGGTGCTGAAGATTTTATTCCAGATCAGTCTTACGTAGAGCAAGACTCACTTCGCTGCCTGGCACTCCTGAGAAACCTGGGACTTCTCCAAACTCCCTGACACCCTATTCCACTCATGAATCCAATCGCACTTGATAGAGCAAATTCGCCGGAATCGGGACGCGCCCCAGAGCGCGCACAGGCCGCGAACTTGAATCCTTGAGTGCTTTCCCTTCTTTATAAGCTGCCGTTTTGCGCGCTTCACCGGGTCATGGCGCCGAAGATACACGCTTTCGGGCGTGGCCTCTTGCGGCCTTACCTTTATAATCTCTTTTTCAAGCGCACGTTGGGATAGTGTTGCCGCTTTTTCCAGCCACAGCGCTTTGCGGCTGACGGTGATGAGATTGTAGGCCACGCTCTCGGAGAGGCCCAGCTCCCCTTCCGCCTTTTTGTAAGTGGCACTGAGTTCTCGTGCGCGGTAGGAGTAAGAGGTAAAAACGGCGTTATAAAGTGCGCACTTTACTGGCGAATTTGAGCCTATTTATGGTTGTTTTTGATAACTTTTGCAACCGAAATAGATTAAAGAATACGATCTTTTTTGCAGTACAATCTTCGCTCTCCGTACGGAAGAAGTTCGATCTTCGGAAAGTCCGCGAGTTTTCGCCGTGGCCTCAGGTAAACCTGTAAATGGCGTCGCGTCTTTCCTTCTTCGACTAGGCTCTGGAGCTTTCTGGCCACTCCCCAAGGTTCGAGCCGATGTATCATGAGCGTATCTTCGAGAGTCTGCAAATATTCGTGCACCGTCGTGCGCGGGACCTGGGCATCGTTTGAGACAGCAGTGAAATCCGTTTGTTCCGCCTGGCAAAGCGCCGCGACCTCCAAGACTCGCGAGAACGCAGGCAAATTGCGAGTCAATCCCACCTGCGCTGTCGACACTGTCGTCATTTTTGCTCAATAGACGACGACACCCCGGACAGGATCTGATTAAGGATTATAACAAACTTTGACCAGGAGTAGGGTCAATCAATCTATGGGACGTCCTCCATATTTTAGACCAATTTATGGAGTACGATCGAACATGAAAACTGGCCTGTAGCTCGACTTGCAACGCCTCAGCTGTTTTTGGCTTAGATGGGAAAGAATTACAAAACAACAGTCTTGTCCCATCTGTCCAGATTTGCTATAGATGGGAAAGAATTGTTTAAACACTTGGAGCGTCGCCTAACTATGAAGCAACACGATCAGCCACCGTTTTACGGAAGATCATATGAAGAAGATAAAATTCAACAAGCTATCGACTCCGATCACGCCGAGCTTGGTGTTGTCTATGGCCGGCGTCGAATAGGAAAAAGCAGTCTCTTGATGAAGTTCAAAAAAGGAAAAGGTGATCTCTATTTTGAAGGTCTCGGACGCAACAGCAATAGAGAGAACAAGGATGACGACTATACGACCCCAAAGCAAATCGCACACTTTGTTCAACAACTCGCCAGACAAACTAAATCACCACAAGTAAAGGCAGACACGTGGGATGAAGCGTTCGATGCTCTCACCTACGTTATTTCTGCAGGGAAACACTATGTAGTCTTTGATGAGTTTCCATGGATGGCAGTTG
>CAIRTR010000098.1 GCA_903881565.1 Oligoflexia bacterium
CGACTCTTCGGTGAAAGCTCATAATAAATTTCGTCGGAAACATCTTTCGTCAAGGAATCAAAAGCTTCTGCGCTTCCTTCTAAAATATAATGACCTTTATCATTCAGCGTTGCCCCTACCACCAAACTAAAAGCATCACTCGATAGCCCTCTGATTTCATTTAAAGCGTGGTACTCGTGCTTGGAAACTGGAAAAGATTCTGTTTCAGTCATTTGGATTTTCCTCCATATACTTTGCCCGTGATTCGGACTTCACAATCACAGGCTCTTCATGCATCTCATCATCGGGCATTATAGCAAGCCGCATCCCCCACCCCTCATACGACATGAGCATCCTGCCAAATTCTTTCCAGGTCAGCTTTTTGTCATCAATCTCGATCATGGGTTCTTCATAGTTATCTGGATCATTATCAATGAAACAACGGAGAACATCACCCTTGGGGCTCCAGGTTCTAGTGTTCTTGCGATATTCAACTTGGGGCAATCCTGGTGGTACTTCAACGCACACTGAGTCGAATGTCTCTCGCGCAGCCAACACCCTCTCAGCCATTTCATTGTGCATCTGGAGCAAATCAGCATCCGTCATCCCGTGAATCTTATCTCCAATCTTAAGATTCATCCCGCAGCCCATTGTTTTTTGGTCAGCGTAAGTAAAGACAGCGGTGTCACCTTCACGAGAGATTTTCACTTCATCAGGGCTCACGGAACGAAATATAGGGCGGGGCATATCTTTACTCCTTCTCAGTTCAAGCAGCACTTCTTGTATTTTTTTCCAGACCCACAGGGACACGGGTTATTGCGTCCAATTTTTTCAGAGACGGCAGGCTCATCGCCATAATCGTCACTATAATCACCCGTGACATCATTCAAAATATCCCCGACGCGCATTTGGGTCTGTCGTTCACGTTTATAGATTTGACCGAGCTCATTAACTACGGACTCAATCTTCTGCTCAATGGGTAAGAACTCTTTGTCCAAAGTCTTAATTTGAGCGGCATTAAGGGGGACCTCATGAATTTTCTTAATCATGGATCCCAAGCCTTTGATAGCGTGATTGACATCATCAAGAAGATCTATTCTTCGATCTGCATCCACCTTATCCGCCAAATTAGGAGCATCCCTAAAAAGTGGCATCAGCTCCTTTAATTCAGACTGCCTATGTCCAAGTTTCTTGCGCAGCCATACGGGAGAATCGACCGTAGGGAATTCAAACAACCGAAACGGCTTACCCTTTTCCTGGTGCTCACCTAAAGCATTGTAAAGAGCAAAAAATTGCCCAAAGAATTCGCCCACCATTAAGTGATCGGCTTTCTGAGCATCACCAGCTGGAAGGATTGACTGAAGAGTTTCAACGGGAGGCGTGAATTTCACCGCCCAAATGTCCCGCATCATAATTGCTCTTGCTTCCGGCAGCTCCTTCTTGGAACCAATATCCTTTAGCAACTTCATGAACTCAAGATCACCTGTATAGGCTGGAACGGATCCTTTCAAACTGGGCATATAAAAGGGGGCTTATCACAGAGGACTTCGTCGGTCATCCCCCTTTAAGATCGTTCCAGAGCTTTCGCTATTTTAAGTCTGCTAATCGGGGATCCGCTCTCAATTTTGCCTTCACCAACGTCACGTCCTCCGTGGGGTCAACGAATGGAAACTGTTTGCCGACCATCGCTTCGAATCGTGCAATCTGGTCCATGGGACAAAAGCCAAATGCTACGTCCGAAAAAGTAAATGAAAAATCCCCGACCACCCGCCATTCGCGCTCCCAGCGAAAGTCGATTTCCTTCGGGCCGTAGGGCCTCCCAAAAAGTGGAGCCCCGAAGGCCTCCACCAGAGGCAGAAAAGTCCGGAACGAAGAGCAAAGGTCACTCTCGGCGAGTTTGTCAAATGAGTCCCACACCGGGGAGTTCCGCGTTTCTACATAGAACACCGGATTCCCCCTCGCATTGCGAATCGCCTCTTCCCGAAAAGCGAGGCCGTAGGGTTGAAAGTGAAGCTTACGACCAAGAATGGTGCTCATTTGTAATTTAACGTGCTCTACCGGAGTCTCGGTAAAGCAAACCGCCCGCAGCCAGTCCCGTTGTACTCGAGAATTCTGGTTGAGAACTATCCCTGCCCGCGGCATCCGCACCTTATAATTGAAATACCCGAAAGGCGATCGCGCCTCAATCCTTCGAGAGCTGAGAATTCCTTCCAGCTCCCTGTCCGGGTTAAGTGAATCAGAAATTGCGAAAGGTCGCCTCTTTGATTCAAGAGTTCAGTTTTGGTTAAAATATCCAATCGGCGCCTCCTGGTTCAGCGACTTGGTTCCGGGCACATCTTATGCTAAGTACTAGCCATAGTCGGCCTTTGGGAGAATTTAAAATGAAGCTATATGAGTTTACCGTGAGAGACAATTTAAACCTCCTTGAATCCGAGATATTAGAGCGGGTTCGAGTAGCCCTTGAAACCGAGGCAGAGACTCAGGGCTGGGCGGGTGACTATACTTTTGACCAGCGACAAAGTCCTAAACAACTCCCAACGGGCGGAAAAGAATACTTCTTTGCGGTGACCGGCTCCTACCTAGACGGTGCTAACGATAGCTCCGATGAAGAGCTTGCTCAGCGACCTGATCCTTCGCGTGAAAGAATCGCTGCTCGCCCTATCGAGCTTTAGGATTTGCAACCATTTGCAACCAACCTACCTGCATTTCGGTAAACTTCGGTACATGCCAGTGAGAGTCGTGATTTGACAACGCTTTGTTATTATGGTGATTTGCTTGTTGTTAGGCGGAGTTACAAGAGCGGGTCACCAATCCCTCCCTCTCCGCCATGATTTCAACGAGTTAGCTTCACTCCCCCACCAAAACAAGAATCCATCTTTCACGCCACTTTGACAGTTTTGGGTTTAATGCGATTCTAGGATTCTAATCCTGCCTTGTCGTTGTAGCCCACCTGAAATACTCTCCCTCTATGAAAGACATAAACTCTGCCGACTTCGTTGAGTCCGTGATGCTTGCAGCCTCATCAAGCGTGCTCTGCACGATGTAAGCGAATTCTTCCAATAGAAGTTACTCGTGCATAAAAAGGCGTAATCTGAGGCATTCCGGCTCCAATATGGATCTTTTCAGCCAAGTGATCACTTCATAGGAGCAAACTTAAAAGCCTTTTTGGAACATTCAGATTGCCTTGATACTGTAATTACAGTATCATCCTAATATGGGACAAAATCAGTCATGGCACTGACAGACGAAGAATTCGCTGAGCGGTTTCATGCTGAGCCTACCCTTTTGAGGAAGATCCAGCTCGCCATTCGAGAGGAACGGTATTCAATTTGGGTTCGCAAGCCGCCGAACTTTCCCGAAGAGTACCTGAAACCAGTTCTGAAATTGCCGGATAATACCCCTGTAACTCGGAAGGCCCCCAGGCGGTCCGGCGGAAAGGGTCTCAACTACGTCTTAGAACTCAAGTACGAGTACCGCGAGATGGGGCGACCGGTTCCGATCTACCTCAAAGGCTATTTTGAACAGGCTGAAGACGGGAAGTTGATCCTCAGCTTCGCCATTCAATCACTGAAGACCGACTCGGAGGATTTATGACTAAACGCTTTTGCCCTCATTGCGAGGATGACACAAACGTGATCGAGAAGAAGGTTTCGATTCCTGTGGGGACCGAGGCGTTTTCTGCGCGCACACATGTTTGCAAGAAGTGCGGCAGTTACGAGCTGACACCCAAGATCCGAAAAGAGATGGATCTGTGGGGCCGCTCCCTAACCAAGAACGTCGTTGAGCCGCAGCCGGTCTTCAGCGAAGCCACGCATCGTTTTGCCGAAGAGATGGCAGCACAATTTGGACTTAAGCGGGTCCCCTTCTTTCGGGTGCTCACCGCCTTTTACCTTAACCGTGTTGTGAATCGCGACGATTTTCAGGAGCTGAAGAAGTTCTGTGATTCTCACGCGCCCCGAAAACTACTCGATGAAGGCGACCGCTCGAAGGTCAGTGTGCCGATCCGGTATCTGATGTACCGCAAGCTTGAGACCTTCAGCGAGGTCTGGACTGTTTCCCATGCTAAGGCGATTGAAGAGGCCGTGCTATTTGGGCTGACGGTACTGAGTTGCAGGGAAGAGAACTTTGAAAAGCTCAGAGTCATTGCGGACAGTCTTCAGCAGTATATTTCTGAAATTGCTCAAGCGGCATGATGGGACTTACCACCACTCTCTCTCCCACACAAATTTGGGAACAATTTGGGAACATGACACCTCAAAACAATCCTAAATAACCATGAACAACCACTAAACCAAAAGGTGGGAACAGCGGGATCTAGAGGGGCCATTTTTGGCGGTCTAGCGGGGGCCATGGGCCAAAGGCTCTGAAATCTGTACCCGACTGCAGAACTCATCTTTGTTTGATAGAATCCAATTAAGACAAAAGGGAGATCAGTTAGCGCTGACCTCCCTTCGAAATATTGGTGAAGCCTATCAGGACCTCTCCAAACCTATCAGGACTTATAGGTTAAAAGAGATCATCTGATAGGTCCAGCCTCTTGTTCAGGGATGAACTGGCGTGGGTCTAATAGGGATTCAAATCTGTTGTCCGTGTGGAACGACGTTTTGGGTGTGTCGCTGCTGCTGGTGCGGTCAGCGGTATTGCTCGGACTTCTGTCGTGAATCTGAGAGAGTGAAAAGCCGCCGCCGAGCGCAAAGCAAATACGCAAAATCTGAAGAAGGTCGGGAAACGCGAACTGAATATCAGCGGGACTACCGCGAGCGTGACCCCACCGATATAGGCCGTCAAACTTTTGATGAAGCTGATCATACTTATGCGGCGATGGAGGTTCCAGTAAACATACACTCCGTGATCACAGAAATTGTCTCTGGGGCGCCTGAAATGGGCGCTTCTGATGAGCCAATTCAAGCCTTTTGTCGTTTTTGTGGACGACAAATCGATCACGAGAGGAGTCGTCATCATGTCCGTGTCATGGAAAAACGTAACCGAAGTCGAGCAGAGGTTGCTCAGAGGTATCCGAACTCTCGTCGGCGAGAATGATGCTTTATTGTTGCAAGTGCTGAACCCGAGAATGCCCAAACTACGCGCGCGCCCCGGCATTATTCGTGATGATTGTTGGCACTTAAATTATTGGGAGGAGCTTCAGGTACAGGCAGCATTGGATATTTGGAGTGGAGGTGGTCACCTCCCGTTGTGGGCTTGTCTTGAGAGCTGGGACGAGAGGCGTTGGGCACAATTCATTGCCGCAATTTGCATCGTCAAGTGCATTGATCTGAAGAAAGTCGAGGCGCTTGTCGATCATGCTCAAGCCTGAGACTCAGACTGAAATTCTCTCGTTGTTTTTCTCCAAGAAAATGAAGGTTCGTGCAATCGCCAGGCAACTTGGGATCAATCGAAAGAGTGTGGAGAGGGTGATTAATCGTCGATCTGTCACGCTCGGCATCCATCCGTTCAACCGTGCTTCACGCTTGGATCCATTCAAAGACGCCGTAACAGCACTTCTGAAGGAGGATCCGGAGACAACGTCTATGGTTGTTTTGCAGCGAATTCGCGACCAAGGCTACGATGGGGGTTATACAATTTTAAGAGAGTGGATTAGAGGCAAGCGTCCACAACTCATGCCCAAGAAGGAAGCGTTTTTTAAAATGGCGTTTGCCATTGGTGAGGCAACGCAGGTGGACTGGGGCGAGTTTGGTGATGTTTTTGATGATGGCGTTAAGATTCATTGCTTCGTGATGGTGCTTTGCCATTCACGATTGCTTTACATCGAATTCACTCGCAGTGAAAAGTTCGAGGAGTTCCTCCGATGTCACGAGAATGCTCTTCGATACTTTGAGGGCCTGCGCACGGAGCAATTTTGGTATGACAACCTGCCCACTGCGGTGGCCGAGCGCATGGGGAGAATGATCCGGTTTAATGCTAGGTTCTTGGCCTATGCTGGTCACCATAACTTCTCTCCTAATGCCTGCAACCTCGGCAAAGGCAATGAAAAAGGCCGGGTCGAAGACGGCGTAAAATACATTCGCATGAGTTTTTGGCACAACCGAAAGTTTAAGGATTTTGAAGATATCTGCAGTCAAGCCAATGAGTGGCGCGATCAAACGGCCAATCTTCGCGAGCATCGCACCACGCGGAAAATCCCACGTTTAGTGTTTGAGCACGAAGAAAAAAATCATCTGGAAAAGATAAATCCAGAACCTTATGAAACCGACGAGGTCTTCTCCGAGGAGATTCGTCCAGACTTTCATATAATTTACGAAACGAATCAGTACTCTGTTCCATGGACATTGGTAGGATGTGTGGTCACCGTACGTATCGATGCATCGGAGATTCGGGTCTTTTATCGTGACCGATTTGTAACGAAACATCCACGGGTGTACCGCAAACACCAGGCCCCCTTTACCAAGGAGGAGCATGAGCAGGGACTGCGCGAGATCAAACCGCAGGGCAAGAACGCGCACGTTCACTGGCAAATTCAAACTCTTGAGAGTTACGGACCCTCATTGACGCAATATCTGAAGTGCCTACGCCACTCCCATCGCTCTTTGCGATCAGAGGTGTCGCGTCTTCTAGCTCTGGGTACAGTTTACGGCGAAAAATGCCTGGCCGACACTGTGGAGTCACTTCTTAAGCGCGGCACGATTGGAATCGAACAGGTAGAAATGGCACTCAAACGTCAAGACAAGAGTGAATCCAATACCCTCTCACGACCAGCGCCGATGAATTTGCAAAACGAACGGCTCACGCGCATCCCCTGTCGGGTTGATCTCAGGCAATACGACCAACTGATCATGCAGTCGCGGGAGGGTTCAGGCGAGTCAGCATCTCCAGCGATTTTAAAAACCGACTCGCAGGAGACACCAGAAAATGGAAAACAACAACACAACGACAAATCCCATGGGGACCAAGGCCAAAATCCCACCTCAAAATCCGATGACCACGATAGTACCGGCTGATCTTACTTCGGTGACTGAGGGTTTAAAGCAATTAAAACTCCAGCATTGGCGGGACACGGTCGTAAAAGACTGGGCAACCCTAAAGCCAGCCGAACAACAGTTCTTGGCTGCGGCTCTCAAGAAGTGGATCTCAACTGAACTCGCCGAGCGCCACACAGCCGGCATCCAAAGACGCATCGAAAATGCAAAACTTATTCGTCTCCAATCGGTAGATCAGTTTGACTTCAAGTACAATGCCTCCACCCGTGCGATTGAAAAAGACTACCTTAAGCTTCATCAGCAAACTCTTGATGGCAAGATCCCTCATGCCGTATTCGTGGGCAATACAGGGCTTGGCAAGACCCATTTGGGACGTGCTTTGGGCTATGCTGCCTGTCAGGCGGGCTTCTCCGTCTTATTCACAAAGGCCTCAGAGATCGTCAATGACCTGGCAACAGCCAAAGCCATTCACAACTTGGAGCGTGCGCTCCGCAAATACCGCAAACCTCAATTATTGCTCGTAGACGAAGTCGGCTATGTGAGCATGGATACCGAGGCCGGAAATCTTTTCTTCCAGGTTATCTCCGATAGATACGATAGAGGGCTTGGCACAATAGTGACCACCAACTTCGCCTTCGGACACTGGAACCAGATTTTTGCCGCCGAATCCACTGCGCTCGTCATCGTCGAGCGTCTTACTGCGAATGCTGAGGTGTTTTACTTGGAAGGAGAAAGCTATCCCCAGCACCAAAGAAAAAAGAAAAATCAAAATAAACGATAACTGCCCCGTCCTCTTCGTGGCCTGCCGCAACTGAACGATCTCGCTGTGGCGGCCACGGAGAAAGGGCCTGATCTACGCCGAAACGCTGACAGGTCAGGCGAAGTGCTGTCCTGTGCCCCAAATTACGACCTCCTGGCCCATCCAATTCCGCCGCTGGCCCCCGCTAGACCGCCAAAAATGGCCCCTCTAGATCCCGCCGCTTCCAAAAAGGCATGCGAGTCGCGCGATCTATTTGTTATCGTTTGATTTTATACTGCTTTTACACTTTTACGAAAACAGCGACTGACGCCTCGAAAGCGTGTGAACCCGAAAGGGTTCCGAGGGTTCAAATCCC
>CAIRTR010000099.1 GCA_903881565.1 Oligoflexia bacterium
ATGCGCATCAAAGAAACCGGCAGTATGGAGCTACGAGTGCTGGGCGTTCAGACCTCCTTGGATGCTGTTGATCTTGAAATGGGTTTTGATCGTCCCTTGCATCTTCCGAAGGTGGAGGTTTTGGTTGACGGGCATCCCATCTCTCTGAACCAAGCTGCGCTGGAGCGAGAACTACTGAAACTCAAGGATCGCTACCTTGAAGTGCTGCAAGTCTATCTGGATCGGTTTGCTGAAGAACAATTGCCAGGGAAAATTAATGAAATGGTCCAGCAAATGCTTCCTCAAACGCTCGTTGAAGGCAACGAAATGGATGCTCTCGGTGCACCCGTGGGGCAAGCCAAGTTTCAAACTAAATTTAAATGGTGGTTGTCCCCTCAGGAGCTGAAGCGGGATGGCGGTAATTTGTTTATTGGTTTGGCCGCCTCGGTTCGGGATCCTTCCAAAGCCAGCATCGAAGCGATGAGTACCGATTGGAGCTGCTCTGATGAAGGGATGCGTTCGATGCCCACTTTTTCGGGCGCGAACCCCACGGATTATGATTTGGCCCTCTCGCTAAATCAGGATCTCGTAAATCAACTTTTGAATCTTAGCTTTGCTCGAGGCTATTTTGAGCAGATCCCTTATGGCAAGGCGGGAGATATGCTTGCGATGACTGCAGCCCCTGAGCTTATCTTAACAGGAGCGCAGGCGAAGGATCGAGGCATCTTGCGGCTTCAGGTCGCAAAAAAGCCTAAAGGGATTGAAAAATTCTTTGTTGAAAATCCTCTCCTTTTTAATCTAGATATGAGCGTAAGGCTTGTATTGAGTCCCGCCAAAGACGGCGCCCCAAGTCGCATCAGTGTTTTGGTGGATCAAATTGATGAGAATTCGGTCAAGGTTAAGCGTGAGTCCGTTAAATTGGGATTCTTGACCTCGATGGTGGAGCGATCCGTGAAGAAAAACATTCGTCGGGCGAACGTCGACTACAGGACTGAACCCATGGCGCTGGCAAAAGACATCGCGATTCCCTCAGAAGTCGTCGGAATCCCCTTGGTGTTTCAGAGTCTTCAATCTGATCCCGCCGGTTATGTGGTGGTCTATATGGAGTACGGAGGCCAAAAACGATGAGAAATTTATTCAGGACCGCGCGAAAGCTTGCATTGGTTTTATTGTTCCCGCTGGGAGTGATGGCTGCTGAGCCGGTGGTCAATGAGGTGCGAATTGTCAATCTCAAGCGTTTTGCCGGGATGGCGCTTAATGTTTTTTATGTATCGGGCATGCCAGCCTTTTTGGGGGTCGCCGGACAGAGTCTTTCGATTCGCCAAGTTCAAACGGATCCGGTTCGTTTGGCCATTGATGCCAATGGCGAAGTCGTGATTCCCGCTCGTATCGTGCCGCGGTCAGGTTTTTCGGTATTTAACAACATGGTTTTAGTGGTTACAAAAGTAGGCGCGCCTCCTGTTTTCATGAAGAACGCCGATGGCTCAAGGCCGCCGGATCCCCGCATGCCTCAAACGGCGATTGCGAGCCTGCCTGCTCAGCATTTTCAATTTGATCGCATGGCGGTAGTCGGCGCCACTCGGTTTCCCTTGATCTCGAACACCGGAACTTCTCAGCCGCTTGTCTTGGATGCGGCCCGCGATCTGAATTGGTAATAGAGTCGTCTGCGCTCCGGTGCGTTCCGGTTTGTTCCATGCATAGTATATGGGTCAAATCGACCTCTGGCTTGGATTCAATCTCATCGCGTATCTTTTAGTCCTGCTCGCTGCGCCCTCTGTCTTGCTTGAGAAGAGAGGGAGGCCGTTGTCAGCGATTGTGTGGCTGTTTGCCATGCTCTTCATGCCGGTCGTCGGCGTCATGGCCTGGTGGCTTTGGGGTCGAAATCCTCTGGGAGTCGTGCGTAAACGGCGACTCAAAATCTTGCATTATGCTGAAGCGCAGTTAGCCAGACTACGCCAAGGCGTTGAACCCCGGTTTTCGCAACTCGAACTCTTGGTCGACGGCGAGCAAATTCATCGCGCGCTGGAAAATGAAATTAGAAACGCTCAGCATTCGATTCATCTTCTCTTCTATATCTGGCGGGGGGACAAAACGGGTCGCGCCTTTCGCGATCTGCTCATTGAAAAAGCAAAGCAGGGCGTGGCGGTCAGATTGCTTTGTGATCGTCTTGGGAGCTCGACTCTTCGCGCGGGTTTTTTGTTTAAACTCAAGCAAGCGGGAGGACATTTTGGTTGGTTTAGTCCTCAGGCGTTTCCGTTTTTGTTTAGAATCTTCAACGCGCGAAATCACCGAAAAATAGTTTTGATCGACGGCAAGGTCGCTTTTCTGGGGAGTTTCAATATCGGCGATGAGTATCGTTATGAGTGGCATGATCTGGGAGTGAAGATTCAGGGAGATCTTGTGGATCAATTGCAATCCACTTTCGCGGCCGATTGGCTGTTTTCAATGGGAGAGGATCTCTTTAATGATCGCTATTTTGGCCGATCCAAATCCGAATCCGACGCTCTTATTGAGAAGGGGCGACTGCAGAGCCGTTGTCGTCTTATCGCCGATGGCCCGGATCTTTGGCGTAATTCAACGCGCAATGCTCTTTTTTCAGCCATTAACGAAGCGCGCTCACGAGTTTGGCTGACGACGCCGTATTTTATTCCCGATGAAGCGGTCATTGTCGCGTTTGAAACGGCGGTCAGGCGAGGGGTGGATGTGAGGCTTTTGCTGCCTCGCCATTCGGATGTGCCGATCGCACGATTGGCCTCGCGCAGTTATTTTCCAGAGCTTTTGGAGGCCGGCGTTCGGATCTATGAATATACGCCGGCAATTCTCCACGCGAAGGCGGTGGTCCTCGATAAACAGCATTCGATGTTAGGAAGTGCGAACCTGGATTTTCGCAGCTTCAGGGTGAATTTTGAGGTGAGTGTTATCATTGAAAATCCGGAACTCAACGCCGCGCTGGCTCAGACCTTTCTTAAGGACCTTGATCAGAGCAGGGAACTCACGCTTCATGAGCTTGAGCGACGGCCGGTGTGGGAGCGGGTGATGGAGGCTTCTGCCCATCTTTTTAGCCCGCTCCTTTAATTTCGGGACACACAGGAACTGATTTTTAAGCAACCTCTCTCAAATACGGTTTTTCTTCTGATTTTTTCTGGCTCCCCTTTTGGCGCTTTTGGCCCACTCCATAGTCGTAAACTAAGAGTCCTCCCAAATATCCTGAAACGCCCAGAAGAGTGATGGAGATGATGGACATGATTAGATCCCCTGCTGTGACGGAGAAGGGAGGGCCACCGCTGCCACTTCGGCGGACGAAAAAGTTGACGAAGAAGAGGATCGTCACTGAGGCATTCAGGAGCATGTGGGTGGTTGCGATTCGTCGTGTCACTGAATCTTTGGGGAGATCCACGAATTCAGCGAATCCTGGAATGACGGCTATGAGCGCTCCAACGCAGCCAATAATGATGCAATAATAGGAGGCTGACGCGAGGAGGGAATTGTCGGTCAAGAGCGAGAAAATGTCGCAAATAAGGCTTGCGACCCATGCCCCAACGGGGAGGTGGACGAAGAGGGGGTGTAGGGGGTGATTCATGAAGCGGCCCTGAAGAAGTTCTTTGTACATGAGAGGGTCTCCTTTTAAGTTCTTATGAGGGAGACATGCAGAGGTTGCGCCTTAGACGAGTTGCGGCACGGTATTTTTTGTAGAATTTGTATTCATTCGTCGTTATACGAGGTTATACGAATAGCAATAACCCGAAGTAGTAAAAATTGGAGGACTGCATGATCGAGTTTGCCCCTGGAAACCTAAGAATTCCTAAATGGACGCGCCCCGTATATATGGTGGCCGCTGGTACGACAGATTTTCGAAAAAAATATCCAGAAAAGAAGATCGAAGAACTCGCGATGATGGCCTTCAAGATGATGCTTGAGGAAAATGATCTCAAGATGGATCCGCTGGCCGTCAAAGGGTTGATTAACTTTGCCTGCTACGGCGAGTTTGCTGATCATTTTCAAGATCAGCTTTTGTGCGAATCCAAAGTTCATGACTATTTGGGCCTTGATCCCCTTTACAACATCGGAATCAAAACCGGTGGCGCAACCGGCGGGTCTGCCATGCTCACGGGGATGTCGACCGTTGCAAGCGGCTTAGCCGATTGTACGTTGGTATTAGGCTGGGAGCGCATGGACGAAGTGAAGACGTGGACCGGAAATTACTACATCGCATCTGCTGCATGTAAGGATTTCGAAACACGTCTGGGTCGTATTTACACGAGTTACTACGCACCGATGGCGCGTCGTTTTCAACACGCTTATGGTGTGGATGAACGAGTTCGCGCAGCGATTGCGGTCAAGAATCGCGGTTATGCCTATCACTCTCCGTTTTCGCAACAGCCGGGCAAGCATACGGTTGAAGAAGTTTTGGCGGGCGCGATTGTTTCTGATCCGCTGCGCTTCTTGGAGTGCTGCGCGATGAGTGTGGGGGCTTCAGCAGCTCTCATTTGTTCCGAAGAAATGGCGTATAAGCTTTCCGATAAGCCCGTTCGACTTTACGGCGCCGGCGGTTCACACACGCTACGTTGCGGTGATCGTCGTCCGATGAAGATCCCACTTCTTCCGAATGAAACCGAAGATACTTATAAGCAACTTTATAAGGACATGGAAAAGATGGATGGTCGTTGGCCGGGCTTCGAAAGCTTTGCAGCGGCTCGTTTTGCAGCTTATCTCGCGTATGGGATGGCAGGGATCAAGAATCCAATCGAAGATCTTGATCTGGTTGAGACTCATGATGCGTTCACGATTTCGGATCTTCAGACCTACGGCGACGTGGGCTTGACCTATTATGGTGAGGAGCAAAACTACGTGACTTCTGGAGAATGTTATCTTGAAAATCCTGTGACAGGTAAGCAAGGCAAATGTCCTGCCAACCTCTCCGGTGGATTATTGGGAACCATGCACTCGGTGGGCGCAACCGGAATTTTCCAGTGCAATGAAATTTTCTGGCAGCTTCAAGGTAAATACGACAAGTTCCATGGCGATCCCAAAATGTGGTCACGTTATGGCAAGAAGAAACCCGCAGACTGGAAGAGCTTGCAGGTGCAGAACGCTCGCAAGGGGCTTGCGATTTCGCATGCCGGTGTGGGCTCTCATGTCACGTGTTCCATTCTTGAGAAGGCTTGGTAAGGAGAAAGATATGGCCAAGAAAAAAATAGTGAAAAAAGTCGCAAAAAAACCTGCTAAGAAAGTCGCTAAGAAGGCGGCTCCAAAAAGTGCGAAAAAGCGTGTAACGAAAGCTCCAGCCAAAAAGAAGGCAAAGGCTTTTGTCACTTTGAACACCAAGCCTTCCAAGATTAACGTCGTTGGGGATTCTTGGGTTATTGAGAACCCAAGGTTTGGCGAAGAGGGCATGCATTACCACGCGCTGGGAATGTTGACCCCCTACTTCAAGGGCTTGACTGAAGGCAAACTCATGGGGACGTTATGCACGAACCCAAAATGTCCGATCACTCATGGGCAGGGTACAGTTTGGCTTCCCCCTCGTCCTGATTGTCCTGATTGTCATGCCCCAATGAAGTGGAAAGAGATCAAGGATCCCAAGGGCTACATCTATACCTACTCTGTCGTGGAGCGGGGTGGGACGGGCCTTGAGATTGAAACTCCTTATTACCAGATCGATGTTCGCTTGGACGGCGTTGAGACGATTGTGAAGAGTTATCTGATCAATCGTGAACCCATTAATATCGGCGACAAGGTGCGAGCGCGTTTCTTGACCGGCAAAAAAGCGACGAACACGTGTCTTGATTTGTACTTTGAGCTGGTTAAGTAAATACGAAACGTAAATTGACCGCTCGAAAAACAGCTGACGTTTTGATGGATGCCACGGATCTCTTGCTGCGACGGCTTAAACCGCTTCGCTTCAAGGCTCCCGTGGCATTCGTTTATAATCCGCTCGAATATGCCCGCAAGCCCTGGGACGAGTACGTCGCCCGCTTCGGGAACTCGAAGCGTAGAGTAATTCTGCTTGGGATGAATCCTGGCCCATTTGGGATGGCCCAGACCGGAATTCCTTTTGGTGAGATCTCCCAGGTTCGTGATTGGTTGCAGATTGATGCCCCCGTTGGTAAGCCCGCCAAAGAGCACCCTAAGCGGCCCGTAGACGGATTTGCCTGCACTCGGAGTGAGGTGAGTGGCAAAAGACTTTGGGGTTGGGCCCGAGATAAATTTCACACACCCGAAAAATTCTTCGCAGAATTTTTTGTCGCAAATTATTGTCCCCTTGTTTTCATGGAAACCAGTGGCAAGAATTTTACCCCTGACCACTTGCCCAAAACTGAGCAGAAGTCCTTATTTGATGTTTGCGATGAAGCGTTGGTCGCAATGGTCCGCGCGATGGATGCCCAGTTTGTGATCGGCGTAGGGGCTTTTGCCGAGGCTCGCGCTAATGCCGCTTTTCAGGACCGTAAAGAGTTTAGTCACCTCAAGATCCACAGGATTCTTCACCCGTCGCCAGCGAGCCCCAAGGCCAATAAGGACTGGGCGGGTGAAGTGGATCGCCAAATGAATGAGATTCTTTGACAGCTTCTTTACATTGTTTAGTCCCCGTTAGCCGATAATTGAGCTGAGGCTAAGGAGGGTTTTAGGATGTTGGATACAAGCTTATGGACTTTCTACCTGGCGGCGGCTGGAAAAACCAAAGGCATGAGTGTTCTGGTCGTTGAGGACGACCTTTTCATGAAGCCCATTCTGATGCGGATTCTTCAATCTCTGGATGAGACGATAAAGGTTTACTGGGCAGTGAGCGTTGATGAGGCCAAAGAGGCTTTGTCTGAAGGCGCCTTTTCCTTGGTGATTGCAGATTATTTTTTACTGGGTCAGGACAATGGTCTAGATTTATGGAAACATTGTCAGGACAAATTTTCAGACATTCCTTTTGTCATGGTTTCTGGACTTGAGCCGGATGTGTTTCGAAAATTATTTGCGGGAAAAACGGACGAGATTCCTCGGTTCCTGCAAAAGCCTTTTTATCCCAAACAGTGCCGCGCTTTGGTTGAGGATGCGCTCTCCAAAGCCGCTTGAACGTGTGCGTTGGAAAAGCAAAACCCCCGGACCTCAGAATCTCTGAGACCGGGGGTCTTTATTCTCTCTTTTAGGGTGAACTTTTAGATCAGACTAACTTCTTAGTAACAAGGCTTCCACTCGAGGTGGTAGATCAAGCCCGCATTAATATCGGCGCTATCCACGGTGGACATAGCTTGCTCCATCTTGTTGTTGGTGCGAGTCATCATCGACGTGTTGGTTCGCAAGATCACGTCGGTTCCGCATTTTGACCAGACGATGGATTGAGCCGTAAGCGTGTTGCTCAAGGTATAGTCTTGGTTTTGCGGACCTACAAAAGTTTTCTGATAGCGAGGGCCTTGCATCCCGGCGAAGAAGTATTCTACGCCGAAGGTGGAGAAGGCTCCTTTGGGGAGTGAATTAAATCCACGGTAATCGATGGAGAATACCGAAACACTCATTCCTTGTGGGACATGGACCGGAATCGCAACGTTACACGTCTTGCGATCCAGGGCGCGCTGGGTAGCAGCGCCTGCTTCTGCGACATAGCTATCAAACAGAATACTCAGATCTTTTCCGTCCGGACTTAAGGAGACCGAAGCTGTTCCGTTAGGACAACCTGTGCCTCCGTAAGCAGGGACGCCAAGCCATATGTCATCAGCGAGCGCTGACGAAGGCGTGGCCACTGCGATGAGTGTGCTCAATGTAAGACTTGCGACTAATAAAAGGTTACGTGCTTTCATAAATACCCCCATGTTAAAGAACTCTTTTTGATCCCTTGTTTTTCGAGTCATTTGTTGACTTCGAATGGTTGGGCACTTGAGCAAGTGTGGGGCCAACGCGTTGGCACGCACTTGGACTTGTGAATATAACGCGGATTTACAGGGGAAAAGTCCCAATGATATTATGCGTTATGATTTTGTTGGGTTTTGGAAAAGTGGCCCCGCGGTGTCGTTTTGTCCTCAGTTTGGATTTTGGATCGGGTCCAAACTGGCGCTCAAGCGGTTTAGGTGCGGTGCGAAAACAAGGGTTTGCTCAATGACACTAGGTTTGTTAAAGATCGGGCCCAGGTTTTGGGAATCTTTATGAGTCGTGAATTAAAGTGTCAGTTAAATGATTTTTTTGGAGCGCCTGAACAGGGTCGTTTTGCGACAGTTCTGCGTGCTGCCCAAACCGAGGAGCGCTATCGCGCTTTGAATCGAAGTGCGATGTCTCGCTCGGAGCTGGCAGAGCTTAAGTTCGGAATGCAGCATTGGCGAAAATGCTTGAAACCACTGCGAAGCGTTCCCGCGCGCGAGGTTCCTGATCAAATCATACTTGATATTCAACCGCAGAAGGCAAGTCCTTGGAGCTGGGAGAGATGGTCCCAGATTCCGGAACTCTCTGAGTACCGCTTTTCGAACCTTGATTCTTCAGGACGTCCTGGCGGACTCACTTATCGCGGAATCCGATATCGCGCCGGAGATTTATTATTGGTGGACCAAAACACTCACTATTCTGGGATCTTTGCAGGATTGATGGATCAACCTAATCTTGCCTCCCATATTGGGATCGTCGTGATTTTAGAAAAAGCGGGGCGATATTTTCCAGCGGTGATTGAATCTTTTGAGCTCGGTGTTCGAGCGATTCCTTTGAGTGTTTTTCTTTCGGCAGATTTTACTTCGTATGCTGAAGTTTTCCGACTTCGCGAGGCACCCGAGGATTGGGGGGCGGATCTTGAGAAGGTCGCTATTGAAATTCTCTCCGAACCCCACGGCTATGATTTTTATGCCCAAGATAAGGCGCAAGATGGGGTTCGACGCTATCTTACCTGCACGACGTTGATTTCCTGTTTTTTCGAAAAAACAGGCGTGAAATCCGTTTCGCCCGCTTCGCGGTTTCATTCTCGCGTGCAGCCTGCCCTTCAAAAGTTGGGGTTAGGTGTGAGCTTGATCCTGACTCCCACAGATATTCTACAAGACCCCAGGTTTTCGTGTGTGGGTGTTGTGGATCACGCAACGGTTGCGCTTAATCTGGCGCGAGCCCTGGTTGCGCGAGAGATCCGAGATACGTTGGGTTCCGGCGTTTTGGATTTTTCGGCTCTTCCTTGGAGCGTTCATTTTCGCCGCTGGGGGATTGGGCAGGTTCAGCGAAACACTCGATTAGGGCGGTTTCTCAGGGATCGGGCTGGATTTTCTGAAGGAAGTTTCCCTCGGGGGCCTGTTTTGCTTTTGTCGATTGTTGCCATTGTCGATGTTTGGACGATCGAAATGATGGGGCGATGCCTGCCTTATGTAGGCCGATGTATTTCGTGGGAGCAGGTGATGTCGTTTGAGAGGTTTTCCAGCGATTTGGGCGTTCAGCAAATGCTGCGCTTGGCTTCGGAACCTTATCGGAAATATTTTAGACCTTTAGAATTTGATGGGGGTTTCGACGTTAGCAAGTCAACTGAAGTTGCCGAGTTTTTGTGAAAAAAAGGACGCAGTTTGCGGTTTTTTTGATTGTCTTGACAGACCTCTTGGGTTGGGCTGTCTTGCTCCCTATCCTGCCGTTTTATGCTGAGAAGTGGGGCGCAACGCCCACGCAGGTCGGCTGGCTTTTTAGTGCGTACGCGCTGGCTCAGTTACTTGCGAGTCCCGTCCTAGGGCGATTGGCGGATCGGTACGGGCGAAAGCCTGTTTTGCTCTTGAGTCTTGGAGGATCGTTTTTGAGTTTCTTGGGGCTCGCGCTTGCGGCGACCTTTCCCTTGATTTTGCTTACTCGGATTTTGGATGGAATCACGGCTGGAAATCTTCCCATTGCGCATGCCTGCATTGCCGATGTGACAGAAGAGTCGGAGCGCTCTCAGGCTTTTGGAGTCTTGGGTATCGCTTATGGTGCAAGTTTTTTGTTGGGTCCTGCGCTTTCCGCAGTTCTGATTCGTTTTGGGTTTGGGGTTCCGATTATGGCTGCGGCTGGTTTTTCGGCCTTGAGTATTTTGATTACGGCCGTGGTGCTGCCGTCTATGGGTGATCTCCCGCGGGCTGGTGCGCGTGAATCTTCTCGTTCTTTTGCCGCGTGGGGAGTTCCGGCGCTACTTCTTGGGATCTTCTTTGTGGCTTATAATCTATTTACTTCAGGCTTTGCCCTTTTTGCTGAACGCAGCTACCGCCCAGGAGGCGTTCTATTTGGGCCCGAGCAACTCGGGTGGTTATATGCTTACGTGGGCGGGCTTGGAATTTTGATTCAAGTTTTGTTTTTTGGAAGGGTGCTTGCAGCGCTCGGGGAGCGGCGAACGCTGCTTTTAGGTTTCGTTATCGGGGCGATGGGTTTTGGTTCGCTTGCATGGGTTTCTTCGTGGGGAGGAATTCTTGGGGCGACTTCGTTTGCGGTGCTGGGCGTGGCGCTTTTGCGGCCCACGCTCACCGGGATGCTTTCTAAATCCGTGGGCCCTGATCGACAGGGAGAAGTGATGGGCTTTTCTCAATCGCTCAATGGGGGAGCACAGCTTTTTGCGCCTTTGATCAGTGGAGTGATTATTGGATCCACGGGGAGTTCATTTGGTTTTTTGTGGACCGGGTTGATTGCCTCAGTGCTTGTGTTTGGGGCGGGAGTTAATTTATGGTTAGGGAGTCGGGGGAGGTCGTATGAAAAAAATTCCATTGATGCTGTGTCTGTCTAGATTTTTTCTGGGTCCCGTGGTCATTGCTGTTTCTTTTACGGGACCACACCCCGTGCTTTTTTTGGTGCTGCTTTTAGCCGGAATTTTATCAGATATTCTTGATGGAATTCTGGCGCGTCGCTGGGGAGTTGCGACCCCCAGGTTGCGCGAGCTCGATAGTCAGGCGGATCTCGTGTTTTGGCTTTGCACGGCCGTAGCGGCTTATGTAGTTTATCCGGAGGTGGTCAGAGAGCACTCGTTCGAGGTGTTGGTTTTGATGCTCTCCGAAGCGATGACTTACGTCGTGAGCTATCTGAAGTTCAGACGCTTCATCAGTACGCATGCCCTTATTGCCAAATTTTTTGGGCTCGCTCTTTTTGCCGCTCTGACTTCGCTGCTGTGTTTTGGGGTTGCGGGGGTCCCGTTTTACGTGATGCTTAGTTTAGGATTGATTGCGAATCTTGAGATCATCGCGATTATCTTTATTTTGCCAAGGTGTGAGCACGATATTCCGAGCTGGCGACAGGCGCTGCGGGTTCGCAGGGGGTTGCCGGTGCAGCGAAAGAAGATGTTTAATTGAGGGGCGAGATGAAGGTCGGTATTTTCGCAGGAGCCCTCGTTGCATGTTCCCGGCATGACCGAATTCAAATTAAATAGTGGCTGCGTTCTGGGTCTGATGCCGGAGCGGGGGATTAAGCGACTCTTGGGCGATCGATTGCTCGACCCCGAAGCGGGGAGTGGCGTCCCTCGGGCTGAGCTTTACCTTCGTGTTGAGGATCCTGGCGCGTATCACCTTCGGGCTCAGGGTGCAGGCGCGAAGGAACTCAGTGGACTTGAGCCCAGAGATTGCGGCGATAAGGCGGCCTATAGCCTGGGTCCCGATGGGCATGTGATTGCGTTTATGCTAGCGTTGTAGTTGCGAAACCCCATTTTCATGTTGTGCTCATTCAATAACCGCGTACTTCCAAACGAGCTCGTAGTGCTGTAGCCATTTGTATCCAGTGGGACGGTTAATGCCTTAGTTTTGACGAATCGTGCGAAACGGCTGTTCTCCCTTCTCAGTCTCCATAATGAATTTAAGCCTTTCTTCAACCACTTTTGACTCCTTCCACGGCATAGGTCTTTCCTCCTATGGCCGATTATGAACCTAAAAGTGTAAATCATGTACCAGGTTCGGACCATCCGCCCGGTTTCACGCTCGCTAGTTCTAATAATACCATAGCCCCATGATTATTTTAAACAAATATCTGATTTTTGCCTTGCCCACCGCTCGCAGCTGCGCTACACTCAACCTCGTGAAGCAACTCTCTTTTCTGCCCAAACTTCGTATTGATCATGGAGGAGCTATCCTGAAGGATAAGCGCAAGGAAGCGCGCCCATTTTCTCACAAAAATGCGATCCATCTTGTCTTTAGATCTACTCGGGCCAAGGGAGTTTGGTCTTTTCTCGCGCCCAAGAACAGACTTCGCGTCGAAAAGATTCTCGAAAACTGCGCTAGGATTTATCATATCAAGATCTACCGCCAGGTAAACGTCGGCAATCACCTTCATCTGCTTGTCAAGACCGAGACGAAGCAATATTCGATCGCACAAAAAGAGTTTCGAAGTTTCCTCAGGCGTCTTGCGGGTGAAATCGCTTTTCAAATCACGGGCGCCAAAAAGGGTGAAGCTTTTCGCTGCCCCGATAAAGACGAAGGTTTTTGGGATGCGCGCCCCTATTCACGCCTTGTCACCTGGGGGCGTGAGTTTGAGGCGCTCGCAAAGTATTTTACTAAGAACTTCTTAGAAACTTTTGGAGTTGCCCGCGGGATTGATGGCGTAATTCTGGGCAAGGTCTTGGGCTCCTTGCGAGCGGCGGGGTTTGCGCCGCCCTAGCGTCCTATTTTGCCAGCGGGAATAGCGCGAGGTTTGCCTTCATGCAAATGGGGCATTGCTCCGCCGCGGCACATCCCACGCAGCCCTTCCGAACTTGTCGAATTTATTGCATTTGCCACTAGCGGCTTTTCAAAAAACGTCGTAGTTTTTCAAGATTACTTAAGATCACTGATGATCACAAAGGAGACTTCAAGCTTATGAAACAAAAACTATCACTCGTGTTGGTAATGGCGGCACTCGTCGCATTCGGCTCACAACCCGCTCGCGCATTAGAGCTGGGAATCGAAGGGGGCCTAGCTCACACATCATCGTCGGTGTCTCCTGCAACCTCTACTTTTGGCGCGGGTAATACTTATGTTTTTGGCGCCTTTTTTGATTACGGCCTTGCCACGGGGTTTGGGCTTGAGGTCGGAGCATTTATGGCTAGTCGCAAGCTGACCGCAAGTACGACACTGACCGTGGCTGGCGTTTCTCAAACCTTTAATGGCGATTTGACCTATTTGACTTATCAGTTTCCTGTTCTCATGCGCTTTACTCTCCTCCCGTTTGTCTCCTTTGGTGTGGGTGGATATTATGCAATGGGAGCTGGAAATGTCACGGAAACCGTTGCTGGCGTTGCCGTTCCAACAACGGCAAGCTTTGCGGACGCTGGACTTAAAACCAGCGATTACGGCGTTGAAGGTGACATTCGTTTTCGTCTTCCGCTTCTCCCGCTTTTTGGTTTTGTCGTGGACGCACGATACCTTTATGGCCTTGCTGATACGAGCGCAACCACGGGCGTAAAACTCAATACCCGCGATCTGCAATTATTAGCCGGAATTGAATTCGGATTCTAGGCTTCGTGAATTCAGCCCCTCTCTCCTTTGAAGTCCATAACGCCCTCAAGGCCTCTGATGGAGTCGAGCGTGCACGTGCGTGCAAAATTACGCTAAAAGGCTCTCAAGGCGAGAATCATGAGATTCTCACCCCGATGTTCATGCCGGTGGGAACCCAAGGCAGTGTTAAGGCCGTAACGCCGCATGAGCTACACGCATCATTGGGTGCTCAAATTATTTTGGGCAACACCTATCACCTTTACCTGAGACCCGGCCACAAGCGCGTCGAGCGTTTCGGGGGGATTGCCAAGTTCATGTCTTGGAAAGGCCCGATCCTCACTGACAGTGGGGGCTTTCAGGTTTTCTCGCTCGCGGGGCTAAATAAAATCGATGACGACGGTGTGACCTTTCAGTCGCACATTGACGGGAGTAAGCACCGCTTTACCCCTGAGCTTTCGATGGAGATTCAAGCGGCCTTAGGCAGTGACATCGTGATGGCCTTTGACCAGTGCCCGCCCTATCCTGCGGACGAAGAGACGGTCAGAGGGGCGATGCGGAGGACGTTTGCGTGGGCGAAGAGGGGGTTGGCATTTCCCTTAAAGCCTCATCAGGCCCGCTTCGGGATTATTCAAGGGGGTCTTTACGAGCATTTAAGACGCGAGTCAGCAGAACAAATGACGACTCTCCCATATGATGGTTTTGCCATTGGAGGTTTGTCTATTGGTGAGACGCCTGAGCTGATGCAGAAGATGGCGTATTTTACCGCGCCGCTCCTGCCTCGCGATAAGCCCCGCTATCTCATGGGAGTGGGGCGGCCTGAGGATTTGGTGGAGGGTGTGCGAGCCGGAATCGATATTTTTGATTGCGTGATGCCGACGCGAAATGCCCGCAATGGGCAGCTTTTTACTTCGCATGGCAAAGTGAATATCAAGAATGCGAAGTATGCGGATGACCCCGCGCCGCTGGATCCTGAATGCCCTTGTGAGACGTGTACGCAATACACAAGGGCGTACCTGCGGCATATTTTTGTAGCAGGTGAAATTCTCTCCGCGCGCTTGAACACAATCCACAATTTGACCTTCTATATTCGGCTCATGAAGGCAATGCGCGAAGCGATTTTAGAGAATCGGTTTGACGATTGGGCGAAAACTTTTTATATAAAATTCAATAGCTTTAAGCCTTAACCCCTACGGAGTCTTTTTTATGACAAAATTTACATTGGCATCTGGTTTGTTTTTTCTTGGTAACCTTTTTAATAGTATGACGCTTGCGCTCGCTGAAGGCCCCGCACTCCCCGTAACCGGTGGCGCTCCCGGTGGCGCACCTGCTGGAATTCCCCAACAACCTGGCTTAGCAGGAATGTTGCTTCCTTTTTTGGCCATGTTCGGCGTAATCTATTTCCTCATGATCCGTCCTCAGCAGAAGAAGATGAAAGAGCAGCAAGCGATGCTCGGGGCGCTGAAACATGGTGATGAAGTGGTAACGGCATCGGGAATTCTAGGTAAGATCACTGGAATCACAGATAAAGTTGTCACCGTTGAAGTTGCTGACGGAGTGAAGATTAAAATTCTTAAGAGTCAAGTAGGTCAAGTCATTAAGGGTCAGATCAAAGATCTGACTTAAGGGGGATTGATATGAGTCGAAGCTGGTGGGCGAAGTTCCTGCTCCTGTTTTCAGTGGTTTGTTTATCCGTGGTCTATGTTTACCCATCCGTGGCAAACTTGGATTTGGAAAAAACCAAGTTCCCTTTTAAACAAAAGATCAATCTGGGTCTGGATCTTCAGGGCGGTTTGTATCTCGTCCTGGGCGTCGACTTTAATAAGGTTTTTAAAGATGTCGTGGATAGGCAGGCGACCAGTTTACAGGAACGCGTAAAAGAAAAGGCGCTTCCCGTCACTTCGGTCAAAGCCGTTCGAGAGGGATTTCCTCTGGATGATCCACGCGTGGTTTTGGATTTTAATCCTGCCAAACGCGAAGAAGTGTATCAGCTTCTGAAAAAAGAATATTGGAACTTGCGTCTTTCCAACGAAAAGCCCGGTCAGTTTGAAGTGGGGCTCTCCAAGGAATATCGCGTGGAAGTTCGTGAGCGAACTTTGAATCAAAGTATTGAAGTCATTCGAAACCGAATCGACGAGTTCGGGGTTTCGGA
>CAIRTR010000100.1 GCA_903881565.1 Oligoflexia bacterium
CTTCCGTTCTTGAAGACGAGCTGTTGACCTGTTTCATCAAAATGAATTGAAGAAGGTTCACCCGAGCGGGCTTCGTTGATCACCATTCCGGTGAGTCCTAAGGGAATCCCAATCGCCGTATTGATCGCCCCATACGTGAGGTGGTCAAACCAACCGACGGCGATGATGTCGGCGTCCTCGGCGCGGCTTTGCGCTGGAGAGAGCATGAGACTTGCGAGGAGGGCAATGATTTTGATGGGTTTGGAGTGTGCGAGCATCAAGGAAGTATCGGGATTATTCTTTTGGAACTTAATAATGAGTGTGACCTAATTCTAGACCCTCAGACCGAAAACCAAACTAAGCAGCACTCGTCATGAGAAAAATCCAGGTTTTTTGCTTAAGTTTCTCTAGTGCGATCCGATGAAGATAGTAACGCTTGTTACGTATTTTCATTAGGGATCACCTCCTTTCTTCTCGGGAAGGGAGGTGGTTCCATCCACTGCTGCTTAGTTTGGCGAAGCCGGCTAGAGCAAATCCAATACCAAAACCCAAAATCTCCTCTCAAGTTCCCCCCAATTAATGACGATGGGTAAAATGTGCATAGAGCCCTAAAACCATTCAGGCAGATCCCGAGGACCGAATTTAGGGTGAGAATGTTGATTCCTGCTGCTTTTTTTGGGGTATTGGGTTTCATCGTCACCGGCGTGGTTTCGGGCTTGCCTGAGTTTCGCCAAAGCAATCGAGCGCCCGCCTCCTTTACAAGTCCGGTCGAACTCGCTCAGCAACACTATGTGTCACTAAAGGCGGATCTAAGCCAGATCCCCGAGACCTGCTGGAACGGCGCTACCACAAATGACTTTCAGAAAAAGCAGTGTGACGACTACTGGTCGGCCTTGATCAAGCGAGTGGCGCTTGCGGTATTGCCCGTGTTTTTTGTCTTCTTTTTCTACCTTCCCGCCCGCGGCTTTTTCGAAAAAGTTTATACCCGGTCTCGAAAAGCGATCGAAAAGGGCAAGGTTTTCAGCTCGGGGGCTGCGGTGCCGTTTGCAGGCGAAAGCAAAGCCTCGGATTTCTTTTGCTGGTTTCTGTGTTTTAAGAAACAAAGCGTTCAGCTCGGTAACCGAAAACTTGTAGAAGTTTACTTCCCACTGGGTGCCATTCTGCCGAGGCCCGGCCAAACCGTGGCTATCTTTGAATTAGGGCGCGTCTTAGGCCGAGCGCGTTATATTGGAGTCCTTCATACCCCACATGTGGCCGTAGTTTCCGGAGTTTGAGGCCCTAAGGGCCAGTCTAAAAACTGGCCTTTATCCCCCCCTTCGTTATATCCAATTCATATGTCATTTGTTCACCTCCACGTGCATAGCCAGTACAGCTTGCTCGAAGGTGCGATTCATGTGGAATCCCTTATCGAGCGAGTCAAGGAACTCGGCATGCCCGCCGTCGCGCTCACGGATACCCACAACCTTTTTGGCGCGGTAGATTTTTATCTGGCCGCAAAAGATGCAGGCGTTAAACCCATTATCGGCTGCGAGCTTAATCTTGCGACTCCTACCGCAAGCGCGGGCGCAGGCAATAAAGGCGCACTGAAATTTCATCACCTGGTCGTGCTTTGTAAGAACACGCAAGGCTATGAGAATTTGTGTCAGATGATCACGAAGTCCTACAAGGATTGTGCGACTCTGCCCCGCACTTCGGGCTATTGGCCCAAGGCGTGGATTGATCGCGCGGCGCTGGATCGCTGGGGCGATGGACTGATCGTGCTCTCGGGCTGCCTTCGAGGCGCATTGTCTGCGCCTTTGATTGAAGGCCGCGAAGAAGATGCACTGGAACTTGCGCTTTGGCTGCAAAAACGCTTTGGCGAGGACTTTTATTTTGAACTCCAAGACAGCGGCATCCCTGAGCAGACTGCCGTCAGTGAGACGTTAAGTGCGTGGTCTGAGAAGTATGGGGTGAAGACGGTTGCCACCAATGATTGCCATTACCTCAAGGCCAGTGACGCTGAAGCGCACGAGATTTTGCAGTGTATTGAGCACGGTCGAAATTTGGATTTTGATCGCCCGCAAAGCCTAGTGCCGAGTGAGTATTATCTCAAATCTCCTGAAGAGATGCGCGCGCGTTTTGAGCGTTTCCCGGGCGCCGTGGAGCGGACGCTTGAGATCACGGAGAAATGCCAACTCGAATTTAAGTTCAAAGACGAAAAAGGCCGGCCTATTTATCACCTGCCCAAGTTTCGTCCGGATGATATCGCGCCTGATGCCCCCTTTGATTTGCTCGAATATTTTCGCAATCAGGGGCGTGAGGGGTTGAAGCAAAGGCTTGCGCATCGCTCTTTTGAGATCAAGGTTGGATTGCCGGGAACGCCCGAGTTTGAGGAGCGTTGCAAGCCGTATTGGGAGCGCTTAGAGCAAGAAACCGTGATGATCGAGCGTACGGGCTTTGCCGGCTACTTCTTGATCGTGGCGGACTTCATCGGTTGGGCCAAGAAGAACATGATCGCTGTTGGTCCTGGGCGAGGCTCAGGCGCGGGCTCTTTGGTGGCCTATTCTCTGAAAATCACGGACATTGATCCCATCGAGTTTAATCTGCTTTTTGAGCGCTTTATTAATCCTGAGCGTATCAGCATGCCCGACTTTGACGTGGATTTTTGTCAAGACAGGCGCGGCGAAGTCATTAAGTATGTCGGCCAGAAGTACGGTCAAGACAACGTTTGCCAGATCATCACGTTTGGAAAACTGCAACCCAGAGCCGTGATCAAAGATGTCGGCCGGGTCTTGGGTTTGTCTTTTGCCGAGAGCGACGCAATCACGAAACTTTTGCCTGATGATCTGGATATTACCATTGATAGTGCCATTGAATCCGAAGAGCGGCTTCGTGATCTGATTGAGAGCGATCCCAAAATCGCGACCATCATTCGCTACGCCAGATCTTTAGAGGGATTGTATCGCAGCGCCGGGATGCATGCCGCAGGCGTGATTATCACCGAAAAACCTGTGGTTTCGTATTGCCCGCTTTATATGGGCAAAGACGGTAATATCGTTTCACAGTTTGATAAAGATTATTGCGAAAAAATCGGACTGATCAAGTTCGATTTCTTGGGTCTTAAAACCCTGACCGTGATCGATAATGCCGTTAAACTGATTCGGGAAACCGAAGGGAGCAAGGATTTTGATCTCGAGCATATGAACCTGCGCGATCCCGCAGTTTTTGCGCTGATTAGCTCAGGCGATACGGATGGCGTGTTTCAGGTCGAAAGCTCGGGCATGAAGGATCTGTGCATGCGGATACAGCCCAATTCGCTCGAAGATCTTACGGCGATCAATGCGCTTTATCGTCCAGGACCTTTGGGCTCGGGGATGGTCGATGATTTTATTGAGCGAAAACACGGCAGGACACCTACGGTTTATGACGTCCCAGCGCTTGAGTCGATCTTGAAAGATACCTACGGCGTGATCTTGTATCAGGAACAGGTCATGCAGATTTCGCGAGAATTGGCAGGCTACTCGCTTGGTCAAGCCGATCTCTTGAGGCGCGCGATGGGTAAGAAAAAAGCCGACGAAATGGCCAATCATCGCGATATTTTCATAAAAGGAGCTCTTGATAAGCAGATTCCCGAAGCCAAGTCCGGCGGGATTTTTGATTTGATGGCCAAATTCGCCGAGTACGGTTTCAATAAATCGCACTCCGCAGCCTACGGGATGCTGACCTATCAGACGGCGTATCTTAAAACCCATTATTCATCCGAGTTCATGGCGGCGCTCATGACCACCGAAATGGACAACACCGATAAGATCACGAAATATATCAACGACACGCGCGCGCACAACGTGCCCATTCTAAGTCCGGATGTGAACTTTTCCCAAAAGCGCTTTAGCGTGGAGTGGGTGGATACGGCCAAGGGACGAGTCAAGGGGATCCGATTTGGATTAGAAGCCATCAAGGGTGTGGGTGGCGTGGCAGTGGATTGTATTTTGGAAGCGCGCCGAGAATCTCGATTCAAGAACGTGTTGGATTTTGTCAGACGCGTGCCCACTCGCAAGGTGAATAAAAAAGTCGTTGAAGCGCTGACCTTGGCCGGCGGGTTTGATACGATTGCGGAAGTCAATCGCGCGTCGGTCTTCGCGTCGTTGGAGAAGTTGCTGGAACACGCCGGTGAAGAGCAAGAAGAGCGGGATCTGGGGCAGACGTCGTTATTTGATTCCTTTGGCTCCCAAGAAGTGAAGCTTCACACGCCTCCCGAAGCCCTTTTCAAGCGTGAAGAAGATTGGTCCTTGCCTAAGAAACTCACCCAAGAAAAACAAGTCGTGGGGTTTTACGTCTCCGGTCACCCGATGGATGGTTGGCAGAAAATCTGTGAACAGTGGTTGGGCTGGAGTACGGATCGACTCAAAAAATTTGCCGAGAGCAAGGCGCAGGATAAAACTGCCGAAAAAGCCAAAGCGGCGAAGGCAGAGGCGCAAGGGCGCTATCAGCGGGCGGCTAAGACCGAAGTGCGGATTGCGGGACTCGTCTCCGAGTTGCGTGAAGTCACGACCAAAAAGGGCGCGCGCATGGCTTTTGGTCAGCTCGAGGATCTGGAAGGCCGACTTGAAGTCGTATTTTTTCCCGAGAGTTGGGCGACGAACGCGGCAACCATTCATCAGGCGGCAGCCGAAGCCACGGTTTTGGTCCTGACCTGCGACATTGAGCTGGGAGAGGAACTACCCAAACTTCAGGTGAAGTCAGCCGAACCTGCCGCGGAGGCGCACAAGGGGCGCGTGCAACAAGTCGTTGTACGACTGGACCTTCACGAAGTAAACTCGGGGCAGTTGCGAGATTTGAAAAAAAGCTTCATCCAGTTCCGGGGTAAGTGCGGCGTGCGGCTGAACTTCTTGGATACGGGTTTCACGACCTGGATGGATTTGCCAAAAACGGTGGGGGTGGATCCATCTCCTCAGATGGTGGCAGTGGTGAATAAGATTTTCGGGAGGGATGATGTCGTTACGCTCAATTAAGTTTACTATTGGGATTGCGGTATGTGTTGGGTTGTTCGGAGCGGGGCTTGCGATTGCGGAGGACCCCAGTGCTCAATTGAAAGCTGCGGTCATCGAGTTTCAACCGAAGCTCGGATCGCTAGAAGAGTGGCAAAAAAAGATTTTTCTTGAAGAAGCGGTCCCTCAGTACACGCGTTTTATTCGAGATTATAAGGGCGCAGCGGGAAAAGCGGGGACGCTTAATATTGTGATCGATGAGGCCCTTTTGCGGAACTTTTTAGCTTTTTATGCTCCGAAAGCGCTGAAGCAAGAGGCTCCCAAAATCCTGGTGGCGCTCCGAACCGATGCTGCCTGCGAAAAATGTATGGCCGAGGCAGCCGAGATAAAGGCTTCGATTAAGTCTCGGTTGGGGTTGCGGGGGTTTAATATTGTGTGGGCGCCGACGCCTCCAAATGAAGAAGCGCTCTTGAATGGCAAAATGAGTGCGGACCCTATTTTCTCGGACACTGAAGCCAAGAAGGCCGCGGCGTTCTTGCTCGTTCGTGTGCACATCCAGCATCCTGACGAAATTGATTCCGCGCACGCCGACGAATTGCGCTTTGGGGTGGATGTGTCCTTGAGTGTGCCTTCTTTTGGCGCTGCGGGAGTGAAGCGAGAGGGGAGTCTTGACCTCTTGGAAAATGATTCTCTTTTAGCGGGAATGGATCGACTTTTGACGGAGAGCATGGCGGAGCTCGGTGCGAAGGTGAAGCAGGTGTTGGCGCTTGGAGTGAGTATGGGTGGCAAGCCCACGTTAATTGAGGTCAGGGGGATCACGGATTTTGCGCAGTACTTGCGCTTTAAAAATGGACTGCAGCAGCAGCTGGGAACCGATGTGTGGGTTGAGGAACGGAGGCTAACGCGCGGGAGTTCCTTGCTCTCCGTTTCGATGGGAAAACCCTCGGAAATCGTCAAGCTTTTAAAATCAATGCCTCTTGATGCGGGTAAGGTTTTGGTTTTGTCTGAGCCGTCTGAGAGTGGCGCGCCAAGTGGCGTGCAAGTTGAGCAAAATGATCGAATTCAGGTGGAGATCAAATGATTGGAATCAAGGTGATGAAAACTTTGTCGGTGGTTTTTCTTCTGGGGATTTTGGCGATCCTCTTTGCCGGTTGTATGCGCTCGGCAGGCTTTCGCAAGGACCAAGATGGGAGCTCCTATGGGGATTCCCCCAGTTATTATGGCGGGAAAAAAACCCCCTCTCAGCGCGCCGAAACCATTGGTCAGCCGAAGAAGCGGGTATTGGTCTTAAGTTTTTGGAACGACACGCCGGTGAAGAGTGGTGATTACGGCAATTATGCCGCCGATGAATTGCGGCGAGCCTTGTTTGGAACTCAGCGCATGATTTTGCCCACCGATGTGAAGAGTGATTTGAATACGTCGGATATGATTCAAGGGGACAAGGTTCGTGTTTCTCAGCTCATTCGTGAAGGTCGGCGCTTGGGTGTTGGGGTGATGATCATTGGACGGATTTCTAAGATTGTTTTCAGGCAAAAAGGCGATGATGTCGGCGTGTTTCGGCAGAAGCAGTCTTTTGGCGCGGTGGATATCGAGATCAAGCTTTTTGATATCACCGCAGGTCGCGAGATTATTGCAACCTCCAAGTCGGGCGAGGCCTCTACGAGCGCCATGGCGTTTGGCGATCAAACCAATTTGGATACGCCGGAGTATCGTGCAGAGTTGGTGCGTTTGAGTATTCGAAACGCCGTAGGACCGCTCGTGGGCGATGTCGTGCGCGCGGTGGAGAAGATGGCCTGGGAGGGGCGAATCGCCAAGCTCACGGGCAACAAACTCTATATCAATGCCGGTCGTGCCTCAGGGCTTGTGGGCGGCGATATCTTGAAGGTGATGACGTTAGGCGATGACGTGTATGATCCTTCTTCGGGGGCTTTTTTGGGGCGCTCGCAGGGGCAGCTCAAGGGCACGCTCGAAGTCGTGGATTTTATCGGACCCGATGGAGCGGTTTGTGAAATCCACACCGGTGGCAATTTCAAAGAAGGCGATCCCGTTCAACTTTATTGAGATTAGGAATTCATTTTATGGCGCAAGCGATTGTTGAAATACGCAGGCATTCTCCCGCAAACCCTTGGACGTATGGGATGATGGATCTGCGGCAGCGCGAAATTGCGGATCGCGCACGCGGCGGCGGACCCGGGGGATTATTGATCTCTGAAGTGGCACCTGTGATCACGCTAGGTCGGCGCACCGGGGCTGGCGATGTGGTTTTACCGGAGTCCGTTTTGCGCGAAAAAGGGGTTGATCTGCACACCACCGATCGCGGCGGAATGGCTACTTACCACGGCACCGGCCAATGGGTCGTCTTTGCCGTTGATACCTTGGAGCGCTTGACCGGGGATCGCAGAGGCGTGCGCAAGGCGGTTGAAGCGTTGTTGGAAGTCGGGCTTGAAGTGGGTCTCTCTTACGATTCAAGTTCGCATATCCGCGAAGGCACTGAAGTGGGGGTTTGGACCGATAATGGCAAGTTTGCCGCTTGCGGCGTGCATATTGTGGACGGTGTGCTTTTACATGGCTTGGCGATCAATGCTTTCAAAACGCCGACGAGCTTTTTGGGGATCCGGCCGTGCGGGTCGGATAAACCGGTTGAGTTTCTGCTCAAAGATCCCACCGAAAAGGCGTTTCTAGAAATGGCCTCTCGGATTGAAAAATCTGTTTTCGCACGCTTCTGGGAGCAGGGGAGTCTGGTGGCGCAAGCGGCGCAGGCTGAAATTGGTTCGAGTGATAGGGATTGAACCTACGACCTTCCCCGTGTCAAGGGGATGCTCTCCCGCTGAGCTACACTCGAACATCAGATAGGAACTTATCGTATAACTTTGTTTTTCTGTGCCGTCAACGGTTTGAAGAGATCTTTGCTGCACTAGTTAATTAGTGGAATAGGGTGGAATTCGGATTTCCACCCTATTCCACTAAATGCCTAATAGCTCAGACCCAAGTCCTTTTAAGCACGTACCCATGCTTGCCCGCACGCCCCGTCCTTTTCCTTCAATTTCCCACCCGCTTCTTCCGATACCTTGGTTAGAGAACATATGCCCACACCTAATACGAAAAAGACTCAGAGCGAATATTCCAACCTCGTTGAAAAGCTTCAGGATATTCCGACGCTTCCTGTTGTTGCGATGCGCGTCAATGAACTCATCAATGACCCGAGCTCTTCAAGTTCAGATATTGCCACGGTGCTCAAAAAAGATCAGGTCCTGACTGCGAAAATCCTGCGCCTCGTCAATTCGTCCTATTACGCCATCCCGGGCGGGGTGACTGACGTACAGCGTGCGTTGGCCTTCTTGGGTTTCAATACGCTCGCGCAGCTCGTGTTGGGCCTCTCTGTTTTTTCTGTCTTTCCGGACATTGAACTCGAAGATTTTTCGATGATGGATTTTTGGCGACACGCCCTGGCCACCGCCGTGGGAAGCGAGATGCTCGCCAAGCGCATCAAGCACCCCAAGCCCGAAGAAGCGTTCACCTGTGGCCTGCTTCACGACATCGGAAAACTTGTTTTACATTCAATTGATCCTGAGCGCCTCAAAAGCATTGTCAAAGAGACGCTCAAACGCGAGTGCTCATTTGTAGAAGTTGAAAAGGAGTGGGAGCTCCCAGGCCATTCGTACTTGGGTGAAGTCATTGCGACGAAGTGGGGCCTTCCCCAGGTGATTCGTCTTGCGATTCGTTATCATCACTTTGATGTTTCAAAAATGGATAGCATTTTAGCCTCTGCCAAACCCGTGATTCATATGGTGAGGCTGGCCAACACACTTTGTGTGAAGAACAAAATTGGCAAATCCGGAGACTGCACCTCGGGCGAGATCACCGAGGATATGCTTGCGCCCCTTAAGATCAAGCCCGAGGAAATCCCGGCTTTAGAAGAACAATTACAACAGGAAATAGAAAGGGCGAGTGCGTTCTTGCATGGCTACCGTTAAAAAAATAACTCGCATTCACGAAGTGCAGGAGTCTGAGAATAATTATCAGATTATCTTTGATCAATCCTCGGATGCGATTCTAACCGTGCTTCCCACCGGAAAAGTCGATGCGCTCAATCGGGCAGGTGAGGAGATGACGGGCTATTTGAAGGAGGAATTAATTGGCGCGTCTGTCACCCAGTTGATTCCTGATCCAAATCTTCATCGAATCCCAGATCGCGCGCGCCCCCTGGCTCGTGAGGTTTTCAAGATCGCAGGGACCTATGAAGATATCGCAATCTTGAGAAAAGACGGTTACGTGACCTTGGTCGATGTGAGTGTGCGTAGAGTGCAAGGCAGTCATTCGAAACTATCGCTGGCGATCTTCAGAGACGTCAGTGAAAAAAAGCGGATGGAGCGTGAATTGATCACAAAACATGCGGAGCTTCGCAATGCCTATTTTCAGCTCGAAAAGCAAAATGCCGAACTTCACTCCATGCAGGAAACCCTGGTTCAGTCAGGAAAAATGGCGGCCTTAGGCGAGCTCGCCGCAGGCATTGCTCATGAGCTCAATCAACCTCTGCAAGGGATTCGTGGCTATGCGCAGGAGCTGCAGGCGATCGCGCTGCCGTTGATTACGCAGCCCGAAGCTTTGAAGCAAACCACGGAGAGCATCAAAGAGGTGATCAGTAACGCTGATAAAATGGCCAAGATCATTGATTACCTTCGGGCGTTCACGCGCAAATCCACTGAGAGTCACGAATTCACGAATGTGCATGATCGAATTGAAGAGGCGCTTAAAATGCTCTCGCGGCAGTTTGCCACTCGCGGGATCGAAGTGAATCGTCATTTTGCAGAAAATTTGCCACCCATTTATGCAAATGCTCTGCAGCTGGAGCAGGTTTTTATCAATCTTGCGACCAATGCGCGCGACGCGATTGAAGCGGTCGGGCGGGGCTCGGGAAAAGTCTCGATTGCGACGAGGCTTAAAGGTGAATTTATTGAAATTGAATTTAGCGATGACGGCGCGGGCATGAACGAGCGCACGAAAGCCAAAGCATTTAATCCCTTCTTTACGACCAAAGAAGTCGGCAAAGGCATGGGGTTGGGTTTGAGTTTAAGTTACGGAATGATTTCAAAACTTCACGGCTCGATTCGCGTTGAGAGTGAAATGGGGAAAGGAACGACGTTTTTGATTCGGGTACCAAAAGATTTTAGAGAATTAGGATGAACCACCAAATGCAATCGAAAGTGCTTGTCGTCGATGATGAAGAAACGATTCGAAAACTTCTCAAATCTCGTCTTGAGCGTGAGGGTTGGGAAGTTGAGACCGCAACCGGTGCCGAGGAGGCTGAAAAAGCCCTGAACAACCGATTCGCGGTCTTGATCACGGATCTTACGATGCCGGGTAAAGATGGGCTTGCGCTGATGGCGTGGGCTAAGGAAAAGTTTCAGAGGCTGCGCGTGATCATGATCACGGGGCATGGGGAAAAAGACGTTGCGATTCGGGCTCTGAAACTGGGCGCCGTGGATTATCTGGAAAAACCCTTTGACCTTGATGAGCTGAGTCTTGCCGTAAAGCGTGCTCAAGCCGAAGTGTTCTTGGAGAACGAGAATGAAGAGCTGCTGGCGCGACTTGAGGCGCGCGCGGTGCGCGCAGAATCTCAGGGCGATGGTGTGCGACCCTCAAAGGGGTGGATCACCTCCAAAGATACGTCGATGGCGAAAGTGAATGAGTGGCTGGGCGTGCTCAGGCGCGAGGCATTGCGAGCTGGCGTAGAAGAACCCACTGTTCTTATTCTGGGCGAGAGCGGTACCGGCAAAGAAGGCGTTGCGAGACTCGTCCATTCGGATTCAAATCGTGCTCAAGGGCCTTGGGTGGCGGTGAATTGCGCCAATTTTAATGAGCAACTTTTGGAATCCGAATTATTTGGCCATGAAAAAGGATCATTCACGGGGGCGGTGGCGCTGAAGCGCGGTCTTTTTGAGCTGGCAAAGGACGGGACGCTATTTTTGGACGAAATCGGCGAAATGGATCCCAAGCTTCAAGCCAAGCTCCTGCGCGTGCTGCAGGAAAAGGTGTTCAGGCGGGTGGGCGGCACGCAAGATGAAACGACGAACGTGCGCGTGGTTGCCGCAACTCATGTGGATTTGAAGAAGCGTGTGGCGGACGGTGGCTTTAGAGAAGATTTGTTTCACAGGCTTTCACGCGTGGTATTGGAACTGCCGGCGTTGCGCGAAAGGCGAGGCGACATCGTCCCATTTGCGGAAAATTTTTCGAAGCATGCATTTGCAGCCCGCGGAAAAGTATTCGCAGGCTTTAGTGAAGACGCGCGTAGCGCTTTAGAAGATTATGCATGGCCTGGCAACGTGCGGGAGCTGCAAAACGTGATCGAGCGGGTGGCACTCGTGTTCCAGGGTGGCGAAGTGGTGGGGACCCGGCTTTTGGCGTTACCCAAGAGCGCAGATTTGCGTGCAAGCTTGCACGTGCTAGCGAAACCCCTGCACTTGCCGGTGAAGACGCCAGAATCGACGTTAGGAATTTATCGCGATCTCAAGAAGCGTTGGAGTGAGAACTTTGAAAAAGAGTATCTCACCGGAATGCTGGCTCGTTACCACGGCAATGTGAGTAAAGCTTCAGTGGAGTCGAAGATTGATCGGAGTAATTTTTTGAGAATGCTCAGAAAATTTGGGATCAACGCTTCGGATTTCAGAAAAGTGGGGAGCGAGAAAGGTAAGAAGGTGGCCTAGAAATGCTGAGGCTTTTTCTGTTCTCAGTCATTGGTGGCTTGAGCACTTATTGAAAATGGATCCGGATTGTGCGCCTTTCTTGGTCAAGAAAGCGGCCTAGGAATAGGAAGCAGTCACGAACGCATCAGTGTGTCTTTTCGTACCACAGGGTAAACCCAACCTCGCTCCTGCTAACTGCCTGTTTTTAAGCCAAAATCTGATGGCACCGTGCGTGCTTTACTTAGTGTGCAAGAAGGAGAACACACACTATGGACCGGAAGCACTTAGAAACAAGCCTCTTTGAGATTCGCCAACTCCTCTCTAACCTCCACGGTGAAGTCACCGAGTTAGAGGCCTCGTACTCTCGAGTGCTTTCGGTCATTCAAAACCTCGAAGGGGTTTGTAATGTGGATGAACTCACGGGCCTGTTGCGAAGAAAAGCCTTCTTCGCTAAATGGCGCAAAATCCTGGATAGTTGTGAAAAAGAAACAAAAACCTGCGGAATGCTCATCGTCGACATTGATCATTTCAAAAAGATCAATGACACTCGCGGGCACGTTGAAGGCGATGAAGTCCTGAAAAGAGTCGCAGGGCTTCTCAAGAACTTCGAAGCCTCAGGCTGTGTCGTGGGGCGCTTTGGCGGCGAAGAGTTTGTGATTGCGGCTGAGGGCTCTGAACAGGATTTACTGATCCTAGGAGAGAGTGTGCGCAGGCAAGTCGAGCGGTTCGGCGGTTGCTCCATCAGTGTGGGCGTGGCCTCATCGGAGCGACAGGGCTATGATTCTGAGAGATTGCTTAGTGAAGCGGATAAGGCGCTTTATGCGGCAAAGCACGCAGGTCGAAACCAGGTGAAGGCGGCTTAACGCTACAGTTGACATTGTTTAGCATGTATGGTTTAATATGTTATATGGGCGCTCAGGCTTTGGTTAAAATTCAAAGGATGGACCTCGGACTCACCCAAGTCGAGCTTGCGGCTCAGGCGCAGATTGCGCTCCCCACGCTTCAGCAATTGGAAGCCGGGGCGTCGAATCCCTCGTTGGATACACTAGAGAAGCTAGGGCAGGTTCTGGGGTTTGCGGTGGTTTTACAACCCAAGTCTTGCGATTGGAGCCGTCTGATTGAGCTTGGATTGCCGCTGATGGATTCTGTTAATCGCTCGAAGCGCTCGTCGCTGTTATCGAAAGAAGAGCTGATTTACGAACTTCGCCGTGCACTCACGGAGGTAGAGGTGTGTGACGATGACCGAAAACGTGAGGCGGTTTGTGCTTTGATATTGGCGCTCTCGACCCATTATCCTACTTTTTATAGAAGGCATTTCGGAAAAAATCGCCATGCCAATGTCTTTGCCCAAATTCGCTCTGGGCGCGTGATCAAATTGAGGCGTTTGGCATTGGCAAAGATTTCGGAGTACTTGTGAAGAAATCGGTGAGAACTCTCGATGAAAAGCTGTTGCGTCGGTTTTTGAAGCTGGCGTCCGAACGTTTGAGTGGGGAGTGGGTGCTTTTAGGAGGAATGGTTTTGCCGTTCCTTGAGCATGCATATCGAGTAACCTCTGACATTGATTTTGTTCCAGTTAAAGCGGTGGGTAACGATCAGACTTTGGAAGTGATGAAGATTTGTGAAGAGTTAGGATTGCCTATTGAAACGGTAAATGGAGCTGCGAGTTTCTTCCTGCACAAGATTCAGGACTTCAAAAGTCAGCTTGTGCTGATCGAAGAAGGTAAGGCTAAGATTTACCGGCCAAGCGTGATGCTGTTTCTTCAACTAAAGTTTGCGCGTTTGTCGGAGTCTGACCTTCACGATTGTCTCGAAATGCTGAAAGTTAAATCTTCGGAGCTTTTGCCCCAAGAGAGAAAATCATTGGTACGTCTGATTGAGAAGCTTAGGGATGCCTCGGGCGATCGGGAAAAACAGATTCGGTATGATTCAATTCGCGCAGCGCTCTAACTCCGCTTCACAAGGCCCGACTCTTCGAATCACCGCGCCCCCTAGACACACATCACCCTGGTAAAATACGGCAAATTGCCCCGGCGCAATCGCGCGCTGAGGTTCATCAAAGTCGACTCGGAGATTGCCAGACGCTCCGTCGGGGGTAATCGTGCACATCTGATCGGCTTGCCGATAACGAATCTTGGCGTGGCATTTGTACGGAAACTCGGGCGCCGCCCCAGAAATCCATGTCGGATTCTCCGCATAAAGAGTGCGCGCATAAAGGGCGGGATGGTCATCGCCGCGGGCGACGTAGAGAATATTGTTTGTCGTATCTTTTTTAACAATGAACCAGGGTTCGCCCTCGCCACCAAGCCCCAGACCTTTGCGTTGGCCAAGCGTGAAGTAGGCGCTACCCATGTGGGTGCCCACGCGCTTCTCATCTAAAGTGCGGATCTCACCTTCGTTGGCGGAAAGATATTGTTTCAAGAAGGGGCGAAACCGGCGCTCACCGATGAAACAAATTCCGGTGCTGCCTTTTTTGGCAAATACGGAGATGCCTGCGGCTTCTGCGATTTTCCGGATTTCGGGTTTCGTCATGGAGCCTAGCGGAAAAAGGACTTTTCGCAAGGCTTCGCCTTTTACAGCGTGCAAAAAATAGCTTTGGTCTTTGTTGGTGTCTAAGCCTTTGAGTAGGGTGGGGGCACCGTGGGCGTCGTGGGTCAGTCTGCAGTAGTGTCCGGTGGCGACAAAGTCGGCGCCTAAGGCCCGCGCTTTTTCCATGAACACATCGAATTTGATTTCGCGGTTACACAGGATGTCGGGGTTGGGCGTGTAGCCCGCTTTGATTTCGGCTAAGAAGCCCGCAAACACACGATCCCAGTAGTCTTGCACGAGATCGACGGCGGTGTAGGGGATTTGAAGTTTCGCGCAGATGCGCTCCAGATCGGTGTAGTCCTTGGCGGAGGTGCAGCTGCCATCAGGATCTTTTTCGTCCCAGCTTTTTATGAAAAGGCCGATGACATTGAAACCCTGCTGTTTAAGCAGAAGGGATGCCACGGCGGAATCAACTCCGCCGGACATCCCCACCACTACAGTTTTAGAAATAATAGATGAGTGCGGCACTTGGAATCGGGTAAACGTAATTGAATTTCAGGTTACCTTGTTCCGTCTGGAAGGACACGGTGACCGGAAGTTCTATGGCAAGACCAATGGTCTTGGCGATGGTGAATTCAATGCCGATGCCCATACCGAAGTTCAGCATCCAGTTGTTGGTCCAGGTTGAAGAAATGGGTTGGCCGTTGGCACATCCGTTTGGATCTTTGATCGGATTGCCGTTGGCATCAACTGCGGGAGCGCAAACGGCATAGTCCGAGTAGCTACTGCCGCTGTAAAAAGCGCTAACCCCAGCGAGTGCGTAAAAGCGAACGATCTGAGTTTTAGCCAAAGTCCGCAAAATCGTTGCACCGAAGTTTGCGTTTACACTGTTGCTGCTGCCGAAGGCGATTCCGGCAAGTTGCATGCCCCATTTGTTTTCAAAATGGCGGCGATAAGCGATCCCCACACCTGATTCAACACCGGCGGCAAAGCCGAGTCCGGCACCGGTACCCATTGCTGGGGAAGAAGGAGTTTCATCGGATTTTGCAGCCATCTCGGAAACGACTTGGTTCACGCTGTTGTCTAAAGCGGCAGCAGGAATTTTCTCGATAACTTTGAACGAAGAGCCTGTTTGTACGGGCGTGTCCAGGAGGAGAATTTCACCGTCCGGGGCTTCATTAGAAGCGACCGTGACACCGACGCGGCCATCAGGAAGTGCAGCTAGGCCATTGGCTTCGCCTTGGCCCGAGATAGCGGTACGAAGAGACGTTTTTACCCAACCTTTATCCGTCTTGCGCACACTGCCCATCATCCACAAATTGTCGACGGAGACGAGATAGGTGAGGTGGCCTGATTCGCTGAGCTTCACTTCGAACTTGGCGTTGTCTGAAGGAGTATCCAGGAGGTCAATCGTTTGTTTAAAGTTTTCGTCGTGGTCGTTTAAAATCAACAGGGTGCCGTGGGGATTCTGGCTTTTGTCGATAATAAAGGTATCGCCGGTGATCGGATCGATTGCGACATCTTCGGCGCTCGCGGCCATGGCTTGTGACGAAGCGCCCATCAAAAATCCCATCGATAAAATTAATGCTAAACGATTTGAAATAATCTGCATAAAAGTCCTCCTAAGACTTCTTAAATAGAGTTACCCAGTTAGATGCGTAGCGTCTATCAGGGGCAGCTTGCTGCGTCAACACCAAAAAATACACCTGAGGGGCGGAGTAGGTGCGAGGCGGGGTTATAATGGTTTTGGGGCCGATTGCAAGGGTTTGGATTGTGGAATTAAATTCTTAAAATTTGAGAACTAATCCTAGCTCTGCACGCACTTGCTCCCAGTCGGTTAAGCTCTCTACGACATCCACAAAAGCGCCAAGATTACCGGGGCCTACCTTGACAAGATTCGGGACCGTCACGGTGACGCGCATTTGTTGACCCATGAAGACATGGTCGCCAAGGGGCAGTTTCATGTCACTGCTTCTATAAAGGTAGCCGATGTCAGCTACCAGATCGCGACCGGCGAAGACGTTTTTGAATTTCTTGGTCAGTTTTGCCGCCAGAATGTTGGCCGGGTCTTCGACTGAAACGCGGACCATATCCTCGAGTGTCACTGAATCCAAGAAGTGAGTCCACTTCGTGACGTCAAACTTCACGGCGCCTCGAACGTAGTTTTGCTCGCTCATGTGGTCGAACTCGATACTAGCCTTGGCAATTCCTGCAATGGCTTGCGTGAACACGGCCTGGAGGTAGTTAAAGTCATTGAGGCTATCGAGTCGATTGAACACGTTTGGGTCCTTAAGATCGCCCAAGAAACCACCGGTCACCACGAGATCTCCTTTGTCGATCGTCACGCGCGCGCGGTAGCCTGTGATGTAGCCGTCGCTATCAAGGTAGGAATTCTCAGAGCCTGCGCCATAAACCGGAGCCATGGAGCCTAATGAGAATCCGAGGCCCTTGGTGGGGTTTAAGGTCATGGAGAGTCTTCGAAGGTTGAGCGCAAAGCCCGCGTCGCCTTTTCCAATTCCCGAATTGTTCCAGCTGCCGTCAAACGATGCGCCGGTAGAGCCTTGAAAATCAAGGCGGACAAAATCATGAAAAAACGAAACGGTGACATCCATGACGGCGAGATCTTGAACCGTATCGAATTTGGTGTTGCCATCGGCATCAGTTTGCATCCGGTAACGAACGCCTAAGCGACCATCATTGAGCTTGATGACGACGGGGGAGTCGGAGTCGCCGATTTCGATCATGGGGCTGTTGTCTGCATAGGCGGAAAATGAGGTGGCCAATATGGCGAAAGATAGGGAGGCGAGCCAGAAATTCGATTTCATTATAAACTCCTTCTTAGTCCTTGGTTTTGATCCATGGCGACTGTTTTGCTGGGAGTTCTACTGCTGGATTTTGCGGTTGGCAAGGGGTAATTGAGAAAAGCGCATGTGTTGGTGTGATTAAAGAGAAATGTCGAGAGAAGAAAAAATATTTGACATCGTTTCGCACACGAGCTGAATCGCCGGCCGAGTGCTTTTGTCTCGGTTTGCCTGGGGGTTCTTGAAAACCGCTCGGAAGCAGGATTGCTTCGCCAAGAAAGCTCTCAAATACTCATCTCGCTCAAAAACGTGACAGGGTCCTTTTCGAAGTCGAGGTAGTTGCTCATATCGATCATGCAGGTTTTTGCGTGCTTGAAGTTTGCGCGAAACGCCGTGAGGCTTGCCGACTTCTGCGCGGCGGATTTGACTTCGATCCCATAAGTCAGTCCTTCGTGTTCGACCACAAAATCGAGTTCGAAGTTTCCCTCCCGCCAATAATAGACTTGCGCAAAACTTTCGCAGAGGCGGTTTCCGACCGTCGCCTCGAAAATCCGTCCGAGCTGTTCTTTGGATGGGGTTGAATCATTTGCGAGGCAGCTGAAAACCGGTGCTCCAGGCAGAACTTTGGGAGAGGATGTCCTGGTTTTTAAAGATGAGCCCCATTTAAAAATGAGTCGCAAAAGAAATGCTTGCGAAAAAAGATCCAAATAATACTTGATTTGGTCGACGTTGCCGGCTTCTTTACGGTTGCGTATCGTAGAATGTCTTTTGCGATAACGGTTTCAATGATTGAATCAAAAATATGCTTCTTAAATCTTGGGGGTGACTTTAGGAGTGCGTAAGATCCTGGGTAGCCTCCATAGGTAAGGTACTGTTCAAAGGAAAGTTTCGCTATTTTTTGTGATTCTTCAAATGACCAATGATAGGCGGGAATCGTTTCGAACCGGCCTGCAAGTGAATCGCCGAGCCCTTGGCTCAATTTAAGTGAGCTGGATCCGAGCAGTACCCAATGGATTAGTTTCTTTTCTAGTTTTTGCCTGTCCCATTCGATTTTAACAAGGTCATTCCAGTTCTCAAGTTTTTGAATTTCATCTAGAACGAGAATTCGGCATTTTTTTTGTTTGGCGATTTGAATCTGGTGCAGAAACCAGTCTTTGTCCGCAAGGCTCTCGTCAGCAGACGCATATTAGAAGGTTCATCGATACGGCCAGGACTCGCGTGGGTGCGCGACCTGACTCGAGTCAGGTAAATAGCGTAAACTGTCGTTATCATGGGGTTTGGCCCGAGGTAACCGTTGGGGCATCAGTCTTTTAAACTCAATGCCCCAACGGCTCGGAACTTCGCAATGGTCTCAGAGATTTACTGCGCGTAGCGCTTCTTGAATTCCTCAGAAGCCTTTTTGCGTGCGGCTTTGTCGGCCTCAGGCATTTTGCCCAAATACCAACGATGCATCTCGCTGTTAAGAATCTCCTCTAGTCGGGCTTCGACCGCCTTGGCGGCCGTGGCCTTTTCGCCGCCCTTTTCTTTATTGACGTGGATCACTTCTCTGAGCTCTGGGACGAACTCCGTGTAGAAACGTTGACCCACTTCAAACAATCCATGCCACTGCGTGTAGTCCGGCCCCATCATCGCAGCACCATGTCGTGCGCGCCTGCCTTCGTGGTGCCAGAGCAGGTAATACGTCCACTCGATTTTATCATCAAAGGCGATATCGGGTGTGATGAGTTTGTTAGACGTTAGCATCTTCATAAGCTCGGTAGAGGGTTTACCAAACTTGTCATTGTAGAGATTGACGACATCGTCATATTGCTTATACCAGTTGTTCACCCATTGAGCGGCGTGGCAACTTGCACAAACGAGTTGCATATCGGAGCGGCGCTTTTCCCAGGCGAGGAACTCCTTTTTGCCCGCTTTTTTAGCCGCTTCGTCGATCTTTTCCGAAATCGCAGGTCGCAAGGTCCAAGAGATACGCTTGCCCACATCATGCGTGGCTTTGAGGGTTTTCGTCGCGCCC
>CAIRTR010000101.1 GCA_903881565.1 Oligoflexia bacterium
CCATAGGGGACATTGTAAGTCGAAAGGGGGGCCACAAACAGAAATTTCTATAGCATCCCCCCGCCACCCCTTGCTACATTCCCCAAATGAAAACCCAGATCCTGCCGATCCTCCTCGTCACACTAACCTCCCTTTCCTGCGCGAGCACTAAACCCAATGACCCCCACCAATGGCTTGAAGAAATCCAAGGCGAACGCCCCCTAAACTGGGTGCGCACTCAAAACAGCCGCACTCTCAGCGAGCTCGAAAAACTCCCCTACTACGGAACCTTTGAGTCTGAAATTCGAAAAATCGTCTTGGCCACCGACCGAATCCCCACCGTCACCTACCGCGCTGGCTGGCTCTACAACTTCTGGCAAGACCCCCAGCATGTCCGCGGGATCTGGCGCCGCACTACTCTCACAGAATACCCCAAGACAAACCCCAAGTGGGAACTGCTGCTCGACATCGACCAACTCGCAACGCAAGAAAAAGACAACTGGGTTTATCACGGAGTCGGATGCCTAGCGCCCAAGTTTGAACGCTGCCTTCTCAATCTTTCCCGTGGCGGAAAAGACGCATCCGTCATTCGCGAGTTTGATATTTCAACAAAATCATTCACCCCAAATGGCTTCGTAGTCCCCGAAGGCAAACACGGTGCCGACTGGCTCAATGCCGACACCCTCATCATCGGCGCTGACCTTGGCGGCGACTCGCTGACCACCTCAGGCTATCCACGACTGCTTCGAATCTGGAAAAGGGGCACGCCACTCAAGGACGCACCGATTATTTTCGAAGGCACAACGACCGACATGTCAGTCAGCAGCACCATTCTAGAAAATCCAAAAGACCGCGTTGTTCTCCTCGAGCGCCGAATTAGCTTCTTCGAAGCCGAGTATTGGGTTTATGACGAAAAAACCAACACCAAAACTCGCTTCAACATTCCCAAAGACGCGCACATTGAAACCCTCTTCCACAACAATCTTTTTATCCGACTCGACTCCGATTGGAAGACCACAAACACAACCCTACCCACCCTATCCAAAGGTGCCCTGGTCGAAGTCAACTTCGCCCAGCCCGAAACCCCCACTGCAAATCTCGTCATGAGCGCAAGCGAGCGCTTCTCGATCGAATATGCGTCTTCGCAAGGCTCAAGGCTTTTTGTCAAAGCCCTGGATCATGTCAAAGGTCAGATTTTTGAACTCACCCAAAACCCGAAAGACCCCAGAAACTGGATTGCCAAAAAACTTCCCTTCCCCACCGCAGGCGCCCCGGAGCTCACCAGTAGTGACGCCTTTAGTGATGTCCTTCTTTTTGATTACCAGGATTTTCTGACCCCCATGTCCGTTTTTTCTGCCGCCAACAATAAAGCAGACCTCAGACTCAAAAAAATAAAGACGCTCCCCCCGCGCTTTGATGCCTCCCCTTTGGAAGTCGAACAATTTGAATCAACAAGCAAGGACGGTACAAAGATCCCTTATTTCCTCCTCCACAAAAAAGGCCTCAAACATGACGGCACTCATCCCACGATTCTTTACGGCTACGGCGGGTTTCAAATCTCTGAAACCCCCTACTATAGCGGCGCCCGCGGCAAAGTGTGGCTCTCAAACGGCGGCGTTTTTGCGCTTGCCAATATTCGAGGCGGTGGCGAGTTCGGACCCGCCTGGCATCAAGCCGCACTCAAAAAGAATCGGCAAAAAGCTTATGATGATTTCATCTCCGTCGCTGAACACTTGATTCAAACAAAAGTGACCTCACCTGAAAAACTGGGAATCATGGGCGGCAGCAACGGCGGCCTTCTGGTCGGTGCCGTCACCATGCAGCGTCCTGAGCTCTTCAAGGGCGTTGTTTGCCAAGTGCCACTTCTTGATATGCTGCGTTTTCCCTACCTGCTGGCCGGGGCAAGCTGGATGGGCGAATATGGCAACCCCGATGATGCGACAGACCCAGCAATGCGTGAAGCCATTTTAAAGTACTCACCTTATCAAAACTTGAAAAAAGACGGGCATTATCCCCACGTTTTCTTCGTCACCTCGACCGGCGATGATCGAGTTCATCCAGGGCATGCGCGCAAAATGGCAGCAAAGATGCTTGAATACGGACATCCCTTTTACTACTTCGAGAACATCGAAGGGGGCCATGGCGCGGCTGCGAACTTGGAACAACTCATTAAGCGCACATCGTTAGAGTATTCCTATTTTGCAAAAATGCTGGATCTGAGGACTGCCGCAGCGAAGTAACTCATCGCATTAACATAAGCTGTATTTGATTTCCCGCCTGCTATTGTTATAGTCACGCGCATGGCACTAAAACACTCGCTTACAAAAACAGGGTTATTGCTTGCCGCACTATTTTCTTTTTCCGCCCACGCCCTCCCCATTCACGAAACCTTTTTCGTTCAAGGAGTTCCCGGCGCCGATACGCTCGATCGTTGGTCGGCACTCCCCGGCACTCGAAGCTACACCTTTCAGCTCGATGCCCCTTATCCCAGCGACTTCGACCTGATCTCGCAAATCAAAGGAGCCGACCACATTCAAGTTGAAGTCACAAGCTATCCCATCGCTCAAGACATTGCAGGATGGAAAAAGCTTGTGGACCAAGGCGTGGAACTAATCGCGCTCAACGCAGGACTCCCCACACCCACTGAAATCGATGTGCTTAACACCATCGGATTTTCGAAACTGATCATTATAATGACGGGCTTCCCAGGAGAAGCGCAAGCCGCCCAGCTTGCGAATTTAACAATACCCACTACGTTCACCTCTGTAACCTCAATTTATCCAAGACTCGTGGAACGCCCCGCTTTTCTCGCGATTCCCGCTTCGATCCCTCTCACCTTCGTCACCGATTATTGGCCGTGGTACGTCCATATGGACGTCCTCAATATGCTCCCTCAAACCAAGCGCCTGCGCATTCGCGGGATGATGCCTCCAGAACAGGAACTCCCCTATTTGCGAAACATCAAAACGCTTCAGGGCGTGGTCGTGGAAACAGACTACGATGTCCCCGATAGTGAATCTTGGGCGCGCCTCAACGGAATTCCCACCACTTGGGCGCTCACCCAAGTCGCGCCCTCGCAAGAGGCCCTAAACGCGTTTGCCATTGCAGGAGAAGCAAGACGAATTTCAATCGATCAAGACTGGGCCTTGACGGCCGAAGAACGCGCACGCCTTGAAAAATCGGGACTTGCGGTCGAATGGATACACACTCCCCCCTACTCCTTTTACTCCCTTGGAAATTCTCTTCATGGCCGAAGCACCCTCCACTACTGAGACCGCTCCTCACTTTTCGCTTTTTCGGGAGGTCCGTGATCGCCCGCTGATTTTCTTAAGTGGAAAAGGCGGCGTCGGAAAAACCACCGTGACTCAAGCCATGGCGCTGGCTTTTGCAAACCGCGGCTTGCGCACGCTCTGGATTGCATTTGAAGACCCGCTTCAACCGCCAGGCAAACTTCAGCGAATTGCGAATAATCTTTGGCACTTTAACTGCGAACCGGCTCATGCCTTTGAAGAGTACACGTCATCGCGAATTGGAGTGCCCCAGCTCACCCGCATTTTCTTGCGCAATAAACTGGTGCGCTACCTCTCACAGGCCTCCCCTGGAATTCGTGAACTCATGATGATTGGTAAAGTCTGGAACGACCGCGCCCATTATGATCGTGTGGTGGTTGACATGCCCTCAACCGGCTATGCGCTTGCGATGTTTCAAAGCCCCAAGAATTTTTCCCGCCTTTTTCACTCAGGCCCTCTTCATCATGACGCTGTAAAAATGGATGAAACCTTTGGCGATCCTCGCGAAACCGGACACATCATCTTATCCCTGCCTGAAGAAATGCCCCTTCAGGAAAGTCTCGATCTCGAAGGGCATTTACACGCTTTGTATCCAAACAATCCTCCGGCCTTTATGGTCAACCGGATGCTCCCTGAGGATCTGACAAAGCCCATGACCTCGATTACTCCTTCTGAATGGCCCACACCCTATGCGTCTTCACTCGAAGACTTCGCGCGGAAACGACAGACTTTAGAGAACTACAACCTCAGACTCTGGCGGGATCAGAAACTTGAGTTTGAAACACTCCCTCATCTCGAAGCCTCAAGAGAGAACTCCTTCTTTGCCATTGTCGGGCGATTGGCCGAAACCCTTCAAGCGAGGTTAATATGAATCTCGACCAAATCCTGGATCAGCGAAAAATCATCGTGACCTGTGGCACGGGAGGGGTTGGAAAAACCACCGTCAGCGCCGCACTCGCACTTCGAAGTGCGCTCAGGGGCTATAAAACTCTGGTCATCACCATCGACCCGGCGAAACGCCTCGTTACTTCGCTGGGACTCAAAGAGCTCGGAGACAAGCCGACAGATCTAACTCCGCTCCTTGCCAATTTGAAACTTTCCAGCGGAATGAAGCCAGGAGGCTCTCTTCACGCTCTGATGCCAGACACGCGCACTACTTTTGAGAACTTCGTCAATAATCTTTCTTCTGATCCCACGGTCGCAGAGCGAGTCATGCGAAATCCTATCTATCAAATTTTTGCCAAAGAATTCTCGGGCACCAACGAATTCATGGCATTAGAGCGTCTTTGGTCGCTCTGGAACCAGGGCGAGTATGATCGTATTATCTTGGACACCCCTCCGAGCCGAAACACACTCACCTTTTTAGAAGCGCCAAAGCTTCTGGGGCGCTTCTTCGACGAAAACTTCATCCGATGGTTGGTTTTGCCGACCAATAAGTTAGTTTCTGAAACGATGAAGCGCGCCCTAAGTATTCTTGAGAAACTCACGGGCACGGGGTTTATGAGCAGCCTCTTTGATTTTGCAAATGCGCTGTTCGAAATTCGCGCTCGTTTTTCCGCCAACCTCAAACGAATCATGGAACTGTTAGGTTCTGAGAATGTGGGTTTTCTCATGATCACGACACCGACTCCCGAGGCGGTTCCTGAAGTGTCGCTCTTTATTGATAATCTCAAAAAGAATCACTTCCAGTTTGATGGCATGACCTTGAACCGAACTTTAAGCCACCTTCACGCCGACGCTTCTGGAAAATCGGCACCTGAAACAGACGCCATCGCCGTCATACGCTCCCTACAAAATCGCGAAACCTATGTCATTGAGCGCCTCAAAAAAGAGGGGATTCCGATCTGTGCTACTTTGCCCGAACTTGCCCGCGACATTCACTCACTGGAGGATCTTGCCCATGTTGCTATGGCTCTTGTTCCTGACTCTCCAATTTAATCCAAGCTCCCTCGTTCTGGCCGCATCTCCGAGCGCAGGTTCATCCTCTAGCGAAGAAGGAGAATTGCTGTGGGCCACAGGAAAAGCGGCTTACGATAAAAAGGAGTATCAGACCGTCGTCAATCAGTTCGAGCGCTTTGTCGCCCGCTATCCGGGTTTTCCGTACTATCTTGAAGCGCACCTTCTGTTGGGCGAATCTCTCCTGAAACTTAACCACTCCAAGCAGGCCATTCGTCCCTTGAAATATTTTGTCTCGGCCGTTGAAAAAGGGGGAGAGGCGCTCACGGGTAGACTGCTTCTGTCTCAGGCATTCTTAAATACCGGCAAGTACAATGAAGCGCTTCTGCTCACAAATCAAGTAGAGGCACTTGCGGTGAAAATCGGGGGCCTCTCAGAAACGCTCCAGCTCAGGATGCTTGTGCTCAGAGCGCAAGCGCTGATGCGACTCGGTGAATCTGAACGAGCCCAGAGCGCGCTGGCCTCCGCAAAAAGCTTGAACTCTTCGGCCCAGGACTCCGAATACGAATGGACCGCACTCGAATTTGCCACTCGAAAATGTGCGAAGCTTGCAGATACTCAAAAATTCAAGGTGATGAATGAAGAAGTATTGCTGGATCAACTCGAGAGACGAGGCCAGTGTCTTTCGGAGGCGGTTGTATTCTACACTCAGATTTTTTCACGAGAATCGCGCTCAGACCTCGAGATTCCGACCCGCCTGATGAAGACCGCATTTTCTTCCTACTGGAAGGTCTGCACCCATCCTCCCGCGCCACCCGCTTTGACCCCCGAAAAACGTACTGCAGAGGAACTGCAGCGCTACCAAGCCGAATTAAAAGATCGCCTTGTTCAGCTTTGCCAAGGCAGGGGTCGGCAGATTCTTGAACTCCTGGAGAAGTCTCGGACCGCGAAAGTCCCCGGCAGTGACGAAGGCAAATATGACTTCATTCGCACCTTGACGGACGAGATCCGATTCAAAACGGACCCTCCGACTGCTGCAAAAACGACGAAAAGTGCGAAAAAGGCAAAAAGAAAATGACTCCCCACGCAAACAAACTACATCGTTATCTCGCAGAAAAAATTCAAGCGAACCGGCCAAAATTAGTAGAATGGCAAAGAGAACTTTTCAAAAAGGCACCTCCTGCGTTTTATTCGTCGGTCGACCTCAGGGACTCCGGGGACAAAATTGTTCCCGTCGACAACAACCTTTACCCAGCTGGATTTAACAACATCTGCCCAGAGGACTTAAGAACCGCCTCGGCACTTTTTAAACAGGAAGTCTTGAACCGGCTCCCAAGCCAAACCACCCCTCACCGCATTGTGGTAATTCCGGAGACGCATACCCAAAATCTTTTTTACCTCGAGAATCTCTATTACCTTACACAAATTATTCAGGAAGCTGGCTTTGAAGTCAAAATCGGTTGGCACGTGACTCCCCCGATATCCGAGCCTCTTATTCTGACAACCCAATCTGAGAAGAGCCTCACGGCTTATCCTATGGAAGTGCAAGGAGGAGTCCTCTCTGTCGGAGACTTTGTTCCCGATCTCATTCTCCTCAACAATGACTTCTCCGGTGGTTATCCCCAATTGCTTGATCAAATCACCCAGCCCATTCTTCCCAGCCACGTCTTGGGCTGGCATTCCCGCAAGAAGAGTGAACATTTTCGATACTACAATGAGCTTGCTACCGAATTTGCTCGGATCATTGATATCGATCCCTGGATCGTGAAAATTGAAAGTGAAGAAGTTGAACCGGTTAACTTCAATGAAGAGATCGGGACGGATCAAGCGTTCAAAACGGCTAGCGATATGCTCAAGCGCTTGGAGCAGCAATACTCAGAACGTAAAATTTTGCGAAAGCCGTTTCTCTTTGTCAAAAACAACGCCGGAACCTACGGGATGGGAATCATGGTGATCCATAGTGCCGAGGAACTTCTGCAGATGAATCGGCGAACCAAAAACAAGATGAGCGTCGGAAAGAATCGCAGCCAGATTCATAGCCTGGTGATTCAAGAGGGGATTCCCACGGTTACGCTCATTGACCGACTGCCTGCGGAGCCCGTCATTTATCTCTTTGGGTCAACGCTTATCGGCGGTTTTCTACGGACAAACTCAGAGCGAGGAGTTGAGGAAAATCTCAATTCTCCTGGGATGGTCTTCAAAAAACTTTGTATGTCCGATCTCAGAGATGACAGCGCTGAACTCAATCAGCCATCATCCCCCCCGGCACTTGAGCTGGTTTATGGCTCTATTGCTCAACTTTCTGCCTTCGCGACCGGAATGGAGCTTCAGGCTCATCAGAAAAAGTGATAGACTTGGATCTGATGAAGATCCGATGGCTTGCCCGCTTGACTGAAAAACCTCGCCTCCGCAAAAGCGATCTGATCTTGACCCTTCTCCCCCCTTTGATTTGGTATGCTGCCCTGTCGTCAAGGCCCTACCTGATTGAAACCCGTTGTGCCTCCTCCCCGGAGGAGTGTGTGAAGGCTTCTATTTTCACACCAGATCAGATTTCCCTGGGAATGCTAAACGGCAAAGCCGACGAACTTTCATTCACGACCCAGAAACTAAGCGGCATGATCGCAGTGAGCCTTCCCTTTGCCTGGCACTTCACCTATGCAGCGCTCGGGCGCGTTTTACCAGGAGCGGCGCTCGTAGGTTTTGCCACCGATTCGGTCATTCTCTTTCAATCCGTTGCGGTTAACGGAGCGGTTAACGAAATCACCCGACTCATCGTTCAACGCCCGAGACCTTTTGTTTATGGCGATCCCAAAACCCAGGGAGCAAACCCCGCGCACTACACGTCTTTTTATTCAGGCCACACGAGTTTCGCGGCTGCGACCATGACCGCGCTCGTATTGATGCTCCTGGGGCGTGGCGCACCCTCCATCCTTATCGCATTGCTCGCAAGTGCTGATTTTGTGCTCGTTTTCCTTACCGGCTTCTTTCGCGTATTGGCAGGACGGCATTTCGCAACGGATGTCCTTGCAGGGGCTCTCGCTGGCTCACTGATTGCGATTGGGGTCGCACTCTATCATCGAAGACAAGACACGCTAACCGATCCATCGTCAAAAAAGCGTCAGTAGACAGTTCCGCTCCCATTCGGCACAATTGAACAAGGTAATTTATGCGAAACAAAATCAAAGCGTTGGCTTTCCTTACCCTCCTTGCAAAACCCGCATTTGCCGATCCACAAACGTTGATCATCGCGGGCGGGGCCAATCCCAAAAGCGTCGGTATTCGTTACTTAAATATAAGTAAACACGCTTATGATACGGGCAAGATATTCGGACAATCTCCTGAAGTTGCGGCACTGGATGGCCAATGGAAGTTCGCCGACAAGGGCAAGATGCATCCAGCAATGGAAGACAAAGACATAGAAAACGCCATTAAATCGATGGTTAAAAAACTCAAACCGGGCGAGCCTTTTAATTTTTTCATCAATGACCATGGCTATGGTCCGAATTCTGAGCGGAAACCGGAAAACAGCGGATTTTACCTTTATAATCCTGAATCCAACTGGGACAAAAACCCAAGCTACGATGTCCCAAAAATGTCTCATGAGAAGTTTCTAGAGATGATCAACAAACTTGTTCCGAAAGAGACCCCTGTTCGCATCATCGGGATCCATTGCTTTTCAGGAGGCCTGCATAGCATCGCCTTTAGCCGACCCAATACTTGCACCTCGGCCAGTACGGACTTCAGAACACCTACCTACAGTGAAGAAAAGTTCAACCTGTACGGAAAGTCATTTTGGGAAGAGTTCTATCGAAAAGATTTTGATCTCGATCACGATAACAAGACATCCCTCTTCGAGGCCCACATGGGGGGCTTCACACATGACGATAACAATGAAAGCCGAGCGGACGTTTCTTCTTTTGCTTATGTCGACTCGATCTTAAAAGAAGGACCCTATGTCGAACAAGACAGTTGGCTCAAGCGTGTTTTTGACGACCCCTCGGAAGTCGCAGTCCCAAACTTCAATTATCTTGTTTGCTCACTTTTGCCCAATTTTGACGAGGAAATAAAAAAACTGAAAGGGGTCGCTGACATACTAGACAAGATTGCCCCGACGCAACAAATGCCTAAAGACTCCGAAAAAGTCATGCAACAAATTCCAACCGCATCTAAGAATCTATTTAAATTGGCAATCGAGGATTACCAGGCCAATCACGAGAAATATCAAAAAATTCTCAGTGATTTGCGCGACGCTATCAGTGAATTCAGAAGAAACTGGGAAGCCGTTGAAGAAAAGCAAAAAGATGGAAAACGCGCTGAATTTACTACAGCGTTCGCAAAATTGGATATGCAGTACCGCCAAGAGATGGGTAAGTTCATTCCAACCTATTACCTGATGAATAAGATGAAAAAAGTTGAGCGTTTCTTAAATATCGCGACCCCTGATCAGAAGAAAAAATTTACGGAGCTCATGCAATGCGAAAGCGCGCCTCTTTTCTAAGATTCGGCTTGATCTTTATCACGGTCTCTCCATTTTTCACGGCCTCCGCCTTTGCCTTCGGCCTAGAAAAATGTGGTGAGTACGAGGCGGAGGCTTTCGTCAGCGCCCCGAAAAATGAGAAGAGCGTCCCCGGCGATCCCGTGCTGATTATCGAGCGCAAAAGCGAATCTGAGACTGAGCTCACTTTCCCAAGCATTGAAAGCAACACGCTGCGAAAGTACATCGGAACCCATCTGCGAGTTCGTTTTCAAATCAAAATGCCCTGCTTTGGAAAATGTAAGGCCAACCTCATCAAAGTCATTCGCCCCTTGGAGCCGTACCAGAAGCCCGCGAACTTTTTTTTCCCAAGGCCAGAGCCAAAACCTTCTATCCCTTGCGGAAAGTAGCGCAGATCACTGCTGCGACACTTTTTCCCATTTCGAAATAAAACTATCGATCACATCCGCGGGATTCACCCCCACCAGCGCGCCCACATTATGGAGGGCCAGCCAGAGATCCGCCGTTTGACCGATATTCCAATAGCCTTGGGGGTTGTCCAAACTCGTGTGGGTGGCACATTGTGAGGAGACCGGCGGCAAGTGATTGATCGCACCGTTTGTATCAGTCCCGATTGCGACATTTTCTATTCCAATCTTGCGGACGATTTCATCGTAGTGAGTGGCCATCGCGTAGATTCCGCCCTGGCAATTTTTTTCATTTAAGAAGGAGGACTCCGTGGGAGTTCCCTCCAGCATTTCGTCAGCGGGCATGAGTCCAACCATGCCGCCGGTTGACTTCACTTTTTCAAGCTGCCAATCTGCCAAGGCCCGCTCGACCGGCAAGTGCCTGCGCAACGTTGTATGAGTATAAAGCAGCGGCTGCCCTGCCGCCTCCAACATCGGAATCAACTCGCGTTGCGATTCGTCTGAGGCATGCGTGAGATCCAACCAAACTTTATTCTTGATGAGCTTTTTCGCGAGTTTTCGACCTTTTTCCGTAAGCCCTTGCGTGCTCGTTTTTGCCCCTTCACAACGATGCGGCTTAAAAAGAGAGCGAAGCCAGGTCACAGGCGATGCCAGGACATGCCAGCTTGGCAGCATCGCAACCCCCGAAAACTCATCCTCGGTCAAGTGAGCAAACGTGACGATCCGAATCCCCCGCTGCTCCACAAACTCTTTGATGTCTTCGTCCGTTTCAATAACTCCCGAAACACCTTCGAGCGAAAAAACGATAATCCGCTTATCCTCTGAGCGGGCGCGTCTCGCTTCTTCGGCCGTCTTGGCAATGATCCAGCCGGGGTGCTTAGCGACAAATTCCTCAGCCTGTTTGATCTGATTGCGAATCGATGTCCGCTTGGATCTGACAAAAGGATAAGTCGCATAGAGCGAAGCCACGACGAGACCGAGCTTTGATTGCTCCAAGGATTCGGGATTGGCTTGCGAAGAGAGCCGATCAGTCCACTTCGCAGCCTTCAGCGGCCCATCAAAATCCCCCCAAAACAGCAGGCCTAGACCTTCGTTCATGAAAAGATGGGCATGCAGATCAATGTAGGGATTTTCGGACTCGCGAGCGTGCGCAAAAAACAGCACGAAACTCAAAACAGACGCCAAAAACGTAACCAAGAGCGTACGACGGGCATAGTTCAGCTTCATTGAGCAAAACTATCACAAAGGTTACAACAAAAAGTAGGGGGAATTAGTAACGCCGCTTCACGTAACCAGGAACATGATCCACCGTCACATCGGAGGCTGAAGCAGGGGCGCGATCCAAAGACTCCTCTTGCGAGACCGAGACCGACTCTTGTGAGCAACCTGAAACTACACAAAACCCCAATATAACGACTAGGCCCAAAATGTATCGCATTGTCATAACAGCACACCCTTTCAGAGGGCTTATCGGCGTTTGGCAGGAAAACTTGAATTTTATTGACCAAAATGCCTTGGTGCGTTATGAGTGAGTTCACTAAGATTTACACGAAGATTTAAAGGAGATATTATGAAAACAGTTACTGCAGTTATGCTTTTTGCGTTTTCGACAATGGCACACGCCGGTGACCTCAAAAACTGCGAGTTTTCACGAAAGGGCCAGACCCTCCCCCAAATCGCAAAGTTTGATATCTACGATTTTAACACCAACAAACCCCAAGCCACCATCGATGGCAGCTTATTTGAATTTGAAATAAAATCAAAAACCGTGCGAATGGCCTTCTCCAACGAATGCGACAATATGTTCGATTTAGAGTTCAAAAGTACATCCCTCGCGAAAGCCCATGAGGGACGACTCAAGAAGTTAGTGGGGAAAGCTCAGATCTCCCAAGCCGCAGATCAACTCGACGTCTCAGGCATCGTGACCTGTGATGTAGCTCCCTAAAGCCTTTTATACTTGACCCCCACGCGCGCTGCCTAGAGAATCACAGAACAACATGGCATCGCTTATTGATTTCATCGGCAACACGCCCCTCCTCGATTTCAGGTCCGTTACTCAAGGTGTTTCAGCGCGAATTCGTGCAAAAGCCGAGCACATGAACCCCGGCGGGAGCATCAAAGATCGCATCGCGGCCTTTATCCTCAGGAAGGCGATTGACGACGGCCGGCTTAAAAAAGATTCGACCATCCTCGAAGTTTCCAGCGGCAATACCGGGATCGCCTTCAGCATGCTGGGAGTGACCTTAGGCTACAAGGTCAAAATCATGCTCCCCAAAAGCGTCACCATCGAGCGGCGCAATCTCATTGCCTGTTACGGCGCTGAAGTTCACCTGCTTGAGAGCGTGCTTCGGATGCACGAAGCGATCGCGCTGACCGAAAAAATGGCGAAGGATGACCCCAAAGTTTTCTTACCCAGACAGTTTAGCAATCCCAACAACCCGCGCTGCCACTACGAAACGACGGGCGTGGAGATTCTCAAGCAGCACCCCGAGCGCATCGATGCATTTGTCATGGGCGTGGGCACTGGTGGAACCCTCATGGGCGTCGGCAAACGCATTAAAGAAGCCTATCCCAACGCTCTGATCGTTGGTGTTGAACCCACGGAGAGCGCCGTCATGAGTGGTGGCCCCCCTGGCTGCCACGGCATCCAAGGCTTCGCTGATGGCTTTGTGCCAGAAGTCGTGAACATCGAGAACATTGATCAAGTCATCACGGTTACAACCCAAGAGTCCATTGCAATGGCTCGAAGGCTATCGCGCGAAGAAGGCTATCTTGTGGGAATTTCATCAGGCGCCAATATGTGCGCGTCTCTGAAACTCGCAAAAGAACTCGGAAACGCTGCCAACATCGTCACGATCTTGCCCGACCGAGGCGAGCGATACTTTTCGATCTGGGGCAGCTAAGCAAGCCCATTAAAATAACCCTAGACAGACCCCCTTGCCCCATGTTACGCAGTGCGTCATGAAAAGGAGCGATCCACGCCATGCTTAATAAAACTAAACTTTTGTCTCTCATCTTGGGAGCCACCCTCTTTGGATCTCTTGGAACTCTAGGAACCCTTGGAATTTCGGGCTCTGCCCAAGCCAATGTTTCCAACGCCACTTTGTTCTCTGTGGACCTCCGCGATCTGGCTCAATTTGATAGTCAGCTTAAGCCCTATGCCGAAGCCGTACTCAAAGAGATGGAGACAAATCCCGCGAGGTTTTTTCCTGCTGGCGTTGCCTTCTCCCGATCCGGAGCCGGGATTTCGCGCGAGAAAATCGGCAAGCTCGCACGCACAAAATCTTTGATCAATACGGTCTACGGAGTCGAAATCAATGAGCTCCCCACAAACAACATTGACGGCACCAGCACTCTTCCTGTCGTGGCGATGTATCAATCAAGAACAGCCGGCTATGTTTTTAGAAAAATGATACTCACCCTGAACCAAGACGACATCAACGCTCCATTTACACTTGCGGCAGTGGACTTTGTACAAGACGTGCCCTTATCAGACACCCACTTCTCGCTTGAAATCGGCCTTGTCGAGCGCAAAGCGATTTTAACCGATGACATTACCGGCATTCGAAAAATCTATCCTCTTGGCGTCGGATCCTTTGATGAAGGCGTCACCACCGGCGGCGGTCCGACCACCCTTCTCACCCCACGCTATGCCAATGCCTCCATCCAACGCAGCACCACGATTCGCGCTCGAAGCGATAAAGAGTATTTCCACGGCATGCCTTTTATTCGAGTGATTGACAGCAAAGGCAAACAAACTCCGATTGGACTTCACATCGTTCAACACTCAACTGAGGCACCCGGCGGACAGAATTTCAATTATATGCTCCGAGGATTTGATTCCCATGGTTGCATGCGCCTTCGCGAAAAAGACCTCTATGAAGTCTACGGCATTCTCATGAACGAAAGTGAATCGACCATCCCAATCAACATCAGCTACCACATCAGTGATTTAGAAGAGCATCCCCTGCCCTTGCTTGATACGAGCTTTCGCCGAGTCAAGAATTTTGGAACAGCTGCCAAGCCCGCTGCAAAAAGAGACGACGTCGACAAACTTCTCATCACCGAAGTGGTGAAGGCGAAACCTCCCGTGCAAAAGCTTCCTGCAGCTCCGCAGCCTGAATCTGTATTACCCTAATTCTCTATACAAGTCGGGGCAGACAAAGGAAACCAAGTCACAAGTGAACGAACTTTGCGCAAAGGCAGTTTCGATTTTCCTTGTTCATTCTTGAACCAGGAATAATGGATGCAATCTGCGACATGCCATTTATCTGGAAACGCCTGAAATGCGTACTTGATCGGTTCGCACTCGGGAACAACCCCTATCCAATCCGTAGCAGTCAGGCGGGCAAGGTAAGACTCCCAATCGCCCAATTCAAATCGGAAACCGGCTTTATCAAGCGCAAGAACAATGCGACAGACCTCGACTAAACGGGTCGAAGAAAATCCCGATAGCATGACTCGCCATTCTGCTTTGGGGTTATCTCGAAACACTGACAAATCAATATGGGTTGAATTTCCTCCTCGATAAATCTCCCAAGGATGACAGCCCGACCAGGACTTACCTTCATACCATTTTGCAAATGCGCCTGCCGAATCGGGAGCAATCTTCTCTAACCCACCCGTGCGTCCATCCGCCCAACGAAGGTAAAGCTCACGACCAGAACTTTTACGATTCAGCCCCTTATGTGAACTCACGGATGCAAGATAGGCGAATTTGCAATAATCAAAATACAGATTGGCCGTCATTGAAGGCGAGGTTTGCTGCCCTCGACGATTCAGCAAAAAATCTATCATCCGCTTTACTTCCGCCTTTGAAAGCTCCTGATCAAACCGCATGTACTCCGGAATCAATCTTTGAACTATCTTCTTTGGGATTACCCCCATTCGCAAAGCAGGGGGTACAGAGCGGTTCATAAGACGATAATATTCAATAGGATCTTTTCTAACTTGCGCCACCATTTTACTCAGCGCATGAGGGAGAGCCTTAAGCAGCACTGCCTCTTTATCTGCGTTATCGTTGTAGCTAAAACTTTGGTTATGAGCTCGAAACTCTTCGTCTGAAGATACGGTTTCCAGATCGCTTCCAGAAAGGTAATATTTGCCTTCATATTCCTTCATCCAAAAGGCACGCCAGCGCCCCCTGACTGGCAAATAGAGATCCCAAATTCGATCGCCATAGTGATGCCTGGGAGTGAGCTGCTCAACCTGCGCAACCAATGCCGCCCAAGGAACGCTACCTTCTTTTTTCATATGACCCCCCAATTTCGTAACTATTTAGGAACGACGCCCCTGAAACATATGTACCGAATAGATCTCCAGTTGGCGCACGTGCTTGAAGAAAAGCCAAGGCACGTGCTCCACTGATTTCTCAATCTCAAACCCAACCTGAGTGTAGAGCCACTCCACAGCCTTCGATGAAGTCACGATGCCCTTGGGCAAACGCGCGCGCAGTTTTCGTGAAACTGCTTCGTGCCAAATATAGGGGCAGCTTTGGATCGCAATTCCTTCGGCATTCAAAAGATCACACTGCAAGCGCGGCAACACTTCTGGACGATCCAACATATCAATGGCATTCAAGGCGATCGAGAGATTCCACCGGCCTTTTTGTAACGGCGGGTGTTCAAAATCCCCCACGACAAAATCCACCGAACCTTCTTTGCAGACTTCCTTATAAGAAACCTTGGCGAGTTGAACTTTTCGAGACACGGAGCCCTTAAGGAGATCTTCAGGGACTTTGATTTCACCTTCGTACGCAAAACCCAACGCGATATGGCGAGCCAAAGCGATACTGGCAAATGAACTATCTACACCGAGATAGGATTTTAGATGCGCGCGAAGCACCGGAAAAAGCCCCCCCACGCCACACCCCAACTCCACAGCATTGAGCTCCGTTTTTTTCGAAGCTAGCTCCCCCACCCACTTCTTGATCTGCGCAAAAGGACCCTGATCCCAATGCTGCTTAACGAGTGATGCAATCAGCGGACTCCCCTCGCCCGACTCAGGCGCCCACCACGCAATCCCTTTTTGGCTTCCAGCCGTATTCAAATAGTGCGTCATCAGGTACAGTGCATTAACGCGGTCGGCTTCAAGATCTTCTTCGATATGCTCGGTTTGAATTTCTTCAATGGCTTCTGAAAAGTCTTTCCGAAACTCCTTAGGGAGCTCGTCTTCTGAAACGAGCTTTGAAATCCCCTTCACGTGCTCGACCAAATATTGCCGCACATTTTCAACAACCACCGCAACCCCACCGAGTATCGGATATTTCGCCTGGCAATGAGTGCACTGCAGCGTTCCAGATCGCACCTCAAAGACTTCGGGCAAAGGCGAAATCTCGATCTTTTCGCAAATACCTTTGGTCTCAAGCGCAAGCGCCCCGCCGCAAGCATGGGACCCTTTTTTACGACGCGGGCAGGATAAAGACGAGAGAGTGGTGTTAAGCATAAGGATTATAAAAAGAATGCCTGAAAACGGGGCGATCGAAAAGTGGAAAACCTATTACCGATCTGCTATTGGCTATTGGAAGACAAGCACTAAAATCGGAGGATCTCATGGGAGCACAGTGGAAACACGCGGGTCGAACCGCCAACGCCTCAAAAAGGGGCGCAGCATTTGGAAAACTCATCAAAGAAATCACCGTCGCAGCAAAAGTTGGAGATCCCAACCCCGACAACAACTCCCGCCTCTGGGCTGCCCTTGAGTCGGCCAGAAAAGCTTCGGTTCCGCGTGACACCATTGAACGCGCCATCAAGCGCGGCGCAGGCCTCACCGACGACGCCATTGTCTACGAACTCCTCACTTTTGAAGGTTTTGCTCCTCACAACGTGCCCATCATTGTCGAGTGCCTGACTGATAATCGCAACCGAACTTCGGCTGATGTTCGCGTCTTGTTTCGCAAGGGGCAACTGGGAAACCAGGGCGCCGTCGCCTGGATGTTTGATCGCTGGGGGGTGGTCGAGGCCACGCACGCCGATAAAACCTTGGATCGCGAAACAGTCGCCATCGAGGCCGGCGCACAAAATGTTGAGCCGCTCGAAAGCTTTGATGTGGCTGAAGGTCAAATTGGAGCGCGCTTCTTTTGCGACACCAAAGATCTAGATGGTGTTTCGAAGTTTCTCGCCAAGTCCGGCTGGAGCGTCACTTTGAGCGAAATGAGCTACATCGCCAAAAACTATCTCGACGTTTCTGAAGAGCAGAAAAAAGATATCGTCGATTTTCTAGGCGCCATTGACGAGCATGATGACGTTCATCGCGTTTACGCGGCAATTAAGTAGGGACTCATGACAAACAAGAAGATTGAAGAGAACTGGGAAACCCTCGAAAATCATTTTCAAGAGATCCAAAGCCTCCATCTTCGCGAGCTTTTCAAACAAGATCCCCAAAGAGCCGAAAAATACACCCTCAAGAGTTGCGGCTGGCAGCTTGATTTTTCCAAAAATCGCATCACGCCTGAAACCCTCAAGCTCTTGTACGAACTAGCCCACAAGGCTGGCGTCACTGGCGCCGCCCAAGCCATGTTCAGCGGCAAGCCTATCAATGAAACCGAGAATCGGGCCGTTCTTCATATCGCGCTTCGCAACCGCTCGAACACACCGATTTTAGTTGAAGGTAAAGACGTGATGCCCGGTGTGAACCGTGTGCTCGCGCAAATGGAATCTTTTGCGAAGCTGATTCGCTCTGGAAAATGGCTCGGATTCACAGGCAAACCCATTCGCGCTATCGTCAACATCGGCATTGGCGGCTCAGACCTTGGGCCCGTGATGGCCTACGAGGCCCTTAAACATTATAGCGACCGCGGAATCAAAATCCGCTTTGTCTCCAATGTGGATGCCACCCACTTCGTTGAGCAAACCCAAGATCTCGATCCCGAGTCAACACTTTTTATCGTCGCATCAAAGACCTTCACCACCCAAGAAACCATGACCAACGCCCACACCGCGCGCGCGTGGTGCTTGGATAAACTCAAAGACGAAAAAGCGATCGCGCGCCACTTTGTGGCACTTTCAACCAACTCCAAAGAAGTCTCAAAATTTGGAATCGACACGGCCAACATGTTCGAATTCTGGGACTGGGTTGGCGGACGCTACTCCCTTTGCTCAGCGATCGGACTGCCCGTGATGATTGCGGTAGGGCCCGAGCACTTTTACGAACTGCTGTCTGGCTTTCATGAGATGGATCAGCATTTTTTGAACACGCCGGTTGAAAAAAACTTACCCATTACCCTCGCTCTGGTGGGGATTTGGTATAACTGCTTTTTTGATGCGCAATCCATTGCCCTACTTCCCTACGATCAATACCTGCATCGTTTTGCGGCTTATTTTCAGCAAGCGGACATGGAGAGTAACGGTAAAAGTACGAATAAGAGCGGCGAGCCCGTGTCGACTCAAACGGGGCCGATTGTCTGGGGCGAGCCCGGAACCAATGGGCAGCACGCGTTTTATCAATTGCTTCACCAGGGCACAAAACTTATTCCCGCTGACTTTATCGGATTCTGCAAATCTCTGAATCCCGTGGGCGATCATCACGACAAGCTCATGGCCAATTTTATCGCGCAGACGGAGGCACTTGCGTTTGGAAAAACGGCGGAAGAAGTCCGGCGCGAGGGCGTAGCTGAAAAACTGATTCCTCATAAGACTTTCGAGGGCAATCGCCCCACCAATACTTTATTGGCGGATACGTTGACGCCGAAAACGCTGGGATCTCTCATTGCGCTTTATGAACACAAGGTCTTCGTCCAAGGCGTGATCTGGGACGTGTACTCCTTTGATCAATGGGGCGTAGAGCTGGGCAAGGTACTGGCCAAGAAGGTTTTAGAAGAGATCCAAGGCGCCGGGGAACTTGCGCATGATAGTTCGACCAATGCACTGATTCGTGCGATCAGGGGTGCACGAAAGTCGTAACAGCAAGCGCTCACCTCTCTCCGTCTCGGCCTATCGCACCGAATTTCCGATATCATGAAGAAACAGGCCGAAGGGTGCCCCCCTATGCCTTATAACTTCGCTTTATGAGAAGAAACTCACGCAAGGGTGGACGCGAATTCAAGCAGCTGGACGGTGCGCGTCTTTCTCCTGTTCCAGCCCCTCCTCTGGGGCCTGAGCCCGGCGCTGAGGATTCAGATAGGAGTCGAGACTGTAATCTCCAGGTCCACTCGCAAAAAGTCCCAGCAAGCCGCCCATGATCGAAAGATTCTTGAGAAACTCAAGCAGCTGGACCTGCTGCTGCATCCCCTGAAAATTCCAAAAAAGATGTTCCGTGAAGGTGACTGGAATCAAATAAAAAAACAAGACCAGGGTGCTCACCCGGTTGAAGAGCCCCAGCAATAGCGCAAGCCCTCCGAGAATTTCTATCGCAAATACTACGAAAAGCAGGAGACTGACCGAAGGAATCCCTGCGGCGAGCCTACCCAGCGACTCAGTCCACGCCAGGACCTTAGTCAAACCCGACACCAAAAAGAAAAACGAAATAAGAACTCGAGTGGTGAGGATCAAACCATTTTGGAATCGTGGTGCCATAGTGTTTCACAAAACTTCAAGAATCAGGCCAAATCTAAGGCTTGTAAGCCGCAGCCAATCCCACGACCCAGCCGTCTAAATGACAGAGTTGAAACTCGCCCTGCGCCAAACCACGCGGTCCGACGAAACGCCCCCGCTTCGTTTCTGCATCATAAGACTTAATGCACACCTCCCAAACCACCGTCCCCGTGTTGCCGGGCACCGACTTCCAACACGCTTCCTTACTAACCCAAACCTCAAGAGGGGTAAGCGGAAAATTGCGCTCCTCCTCACCTGTAATACGATCGCTCACACGATGGGATACCGCACGCCTTGAAGACTCAATGTCCAAACCCACGCCCCGCAATACCTTGGACTGCGCATTTTTCTGCGCGGCTCCAACTGCAACCGTCCAATTTTCAGAGTGCGAAATGCTGCTCAAAATCGCGTTCGCACTCGCTCCTTTTGCCAAAAGCGCTTCATGAACTTGCAACTCGCAACGACGCGACTCCTGCCATTGCCATTGCCGCAAGGTCTGGGGAGCCACTTGAGATTCGACCGAATTAGCTTCAGGAAACCGCGCACAATATACCGCCGTGTGTGCATCCGGCAAGCAATTCTCCCAAAAGCGGCTCAATCCTGCAAATGGATTACCCTCATGATTTAACATATCTTTTTCAGTCATTCTTCGACCCCCACCCCCAACATCTATCGCCTCATGAGAAGAGGCTCAAGAAGACCCGAAAAACAGAAATAAACATTTATGACACACTTGATCATTTTGCGCCGAACCGTTAATATTTAATAAGCAACAGGCTTTTCAAAAAGGAAGTACCCATTGTCACCCTCACGAAACGCTCAACACAAAGACCGCCGCAAAAAACAACGCAACCCGGAAGCGTCTTACGAACAACTTTGGAGCTTCTTCGTCGCAGCAGCGGTTACAGCCTTTGCGCTCCAACAATTCATCTCGCCAAAAGACATCGCCGTCCAGTTCCTCAGGAGGGATCCCGTAAAATTGTCTATAAACCAGAGCACAGAGCCCGATTCAGCTCCTCAGCAAGTTTCCCAGCGCCCCGAATTGCCGTTCGTCAAATAATCAGACGCAAGACCTCCCACCACAATATTCTCCATTCCGGCCCGGCGATTGCAAACCTCTTTTATCAGTGGAAATAGGTTCCACGAAATGGCCCGGAGGTAACAGGTTCGCCCTTCGGGCCATTCTCATTTTCCCGAACTTCCAAATCCTCGACTCCCGCGAACCGAGTCATCAAGCTTTGTGACTTCGACAGGATTGAGCAGCAAAACAGGGAAAATCAAGAGCTGCGCGACGCGCTCTCCTTTTTTTAAATGCACGGGCTCCTTGGATAGATTCCAAAGCACGATACGGATTTCACCCCTATACCCCGCATCAATAACTCCGCCCGCAGACTTCACGCCCTTCTTGGCCAAAGAAGAGCGATCAGCCACAAGCCCAACCGAACCCTGCGGGAGCGCCACCGCAATCCCGGTTTCAAGTACCGCTCCGGTACCCGGCTCCATCGAAACATCTTTATTACAATACAAATCCAAACCCGCATCATCCGCATGAGCGCGCGAAGGGAGCGTCGCATCAGGGGTGATGCGCAGGGTTTCTAACAAATTCCGACTATCTTCGCGATTTAGTTCCATGTCATACTCCTTAGATCGTGACTCTAACCTCGTTACCTCAAGCCGTTTTATTTGACCATGATGGAGTGCTCGCCGCAAGTGAACCCCTGCACTGGGCCGCCTGGGAAGCACTGCTTGCAGAACTTGGTGTCCCCTACAACAACTCCGAGATGCGTAGTTTTATCGGAAAAACCGCTCCTGAAATCCTGGTCACCCTTCTTAATCGGCACACGCCCGGCTGGGATGCCTCCAAATTCAATGTCATTCAGCTCGCTGGCCGCAAAGCGGACATTTATCTCGAACTTTCGCGCGTTCAACTTCAAACCTACCCCGGCGTCCAAGAAGGCCTAAAATGGCTCAAATCGTCCGGAGTTAAAACCGCCGTTGTTTCCAATGCGAAACGCCGGGAACTTGAATCGACTATCCGACAATTGGGACTCTTCGAATATTTGGACGTGATTGTTTGCCGCGAGGATGTCAGCGCTCCAAAACCTGATCCCGCGATGTATCTCTTTGCGGCCACATCCCTGGGCGTTCAGCCTCGAAACTGCATCGCGGTTGAGGATTCCCCACCCGGACTTGAAGCCGCAATTATGGCTCAAATTCCAACTGCAGCGGTGCTTACGAATTTTAATCGAGTCGCCCTCGAAACACCCGTGCCGGGTCGCCCAGAACTTAAGCCCATTTGGATCGGGGACGGGCCTCAGGATTTTTTTGAATGGCTCAAAAACCGAGATCTGCGCTCAAATTCCTGACGACGCAACGAGCTAATTATGCCTGCTAACAAATCCCTGATTAATTCCTCAGAATATATTCTTGACAGTGCCGCTAAGATAGGGCAATTTCCTGCGTCTATGTACGCAGTTATTGAAACAGGTGGAAAACAGTATCGTGTTGTTGCGGGCGATGTCGTTCAAGTCGAGAAACTCGACGGGGAAGTCGGCGCTAGCTTAACACTTGACCAAGTTCTTTTCGTGGGTAAAACCGAGGCTGAGAAATCTCAGATCTGGCTCGGCAAACCCCTTCTTCAGGGCGCCAAAGTGCAGTCTGAAATCGTCGGCCAAGGCCGCGGCGAAAAATGCATCATCGTTAAAATGAAACGACGAAAGCAATATCGCCGCACCCAAGGACATCGCCAATTCCAGACCCAGCTTCTCATCACCAGCATCGACAACGGTGCCGGCGAGACCTTCGCAATGAGCGCTGAAGACAAAAAGACATTCTTAGGGAAATTCTACACGCAGCTCACCCCAAAAGGGCCTGCAAGTACAAATCCCAATCTTCAGGTTAGCTCAAGCGACGTCAGCGCTGCGCCTAAAGCAGCTAAAAAGACGCCAGCCAAAAAGGCTGCCGCTAAACCTAGCAAATAAGTAAGACGAGGATCTTTGAACCATGGCACATAAAAAAGCAGGTGGTAGTTCTAGAAACGGTCGCGATAGTAACCCGAAGATGCGCGGAGTGAAGCGCTTTGGTGGCCAACTCGTCAATTCCGGCGAAATCCTTGTTCGTCAAGTTGGAACAAAGTTCCATGCTGGGCGTAACGTAGCTGTGGGCCGTGATTTCACCCTTTACTCGCTCATTCCTGGCGTTGTGAAGTTTGAACAAAAAGATAAGCAGAGAAAACAAGTCTCTGTCTATCCTGCCATCGCGTCCTGATCTCCATTATTTACAGATTGTCTTAGCATCTTTTCTTAGGCGCAAGTCAACCCTGGTAACCTTAGTCAACCTCAGCCAATAAAAGCCAAGAAGTACCCATGCGTTTTATCGACGAAGCTACAATTAAAGTCTCTGGAGGGCACGGTGGCCCAGGCTGCGTCAGTTTTCGCCGGGAAGTCTTTGAACCCCGTGGCGGACCCGATGGCGGGGACGGCGGCGCAGGCGGAAGCATTGTCTTCGTCGCATCCGTTCAACTAGGCACCCTTCAAGATTTCAGGTTCAGACGCGCTTATACCGCCAACAGTGGCGATTATGGTCGAGGCGCCAACAAAGCCGGACGAGACGGCGAAGACATCGAAATCCCAGTTCCGGTAGGCACCCTGATCAAGGACGCCGAGACGGGCGACATTCTCATCGATTTTTCCAAAGACAAAGAACGTTGGGTCGCCTGCAAAGGCGGCCGCGGCGGCAAAGGCAATTCCCATTTTGTAACTTCGACGTTTCAAGCCCCCAAATTTGCCCAACCCGGCGAAGAAGGTGAACACAAACATCTTCAACTTGAACTTAAACTTTTGGCGGACGCAGGTATTATTGGATTTCCCAACGCGGGAAAGTCCACACTCATCTCACGCATCAGCGCCGCTCATCCGAAAATCGCAGACTATCCATTTACGACGCTGACTCCAAACTTAGGCGTCGTTTCGATGCCCGATCTCAGAAGTTTTACCGTCGCCGATTTCCCGGGCCTTATTGAAGGGGCACATACGGGGATGGGCCTCGGCCATAAATTTCTCAAACACATTGAGCGCGCCGCTTTATTCGTGCACCTGCTGGATGGTTCGCAAATTCTCGAAGATCTTACCCAGCCCGAGAATCCTGAATACGAGGAATCCGTCAAAATAGCCGCGGCAAAACTCATTGAGCGCTACTCGGCCATTCGAAAAGAGCTGGGCCTCTTTAGCGAAAAACTTTTGCACAAGCCTGAGCTTGTGGTCGTCAACAAACTCGATGTCTTGGAATCCGATCCCATCACGGTCGAAAAAATGCGTACGGCCCTTCGCAATTCGCTGGCTTCGATTCGCGGGACCCATCCAAATCCAAACGAGCCGTTCTTCATCTCGGCCGTCACCGGCAGCGGAGTTCAAGAACTCCTTTTTTCACTCCAAAAACACATCGACGAGTTTCGTGGTTTCAATGCCGCCGAAGAAGTAGTTCTCCTTCCTGACAGTGAAGGAATCCGAAAATGATCCCCCCCCCACCCGTGACGAAAGGGTGGTCTCAAGTGACTGCGATTTTCGGAGGCACCTTTGACCCGCCTCACCTGGGGCATACGAAAGCTATTCTAGGCTTATTTGAAAACCCACGCGTGGGTCGAGTTCTCGTCCTGCCCACTCCCGCCCCCCCTCACAAGATCGCCCCGACCCCTCTGGAACATCGCCTGAAAATGGCCCAGATTGCCTTCTCAGGCCTTCCAGACGTTAGCCTGGACCTCAGGGAGATTAGGCGTGCCGGACACTCCCAGGTTCAGCCTGGGGCCAGTCCAAAGGCGCGCACTTATACCTACGACACCCTTCTGGAACTGCGGGCCGAAGGGATCAAGCCTGCTTTTGTCATTGGAGCGGACCAATTCTTGGAGCTGCATACCTGGTACAAATTCCCGGAAGTATTAGGACTTTCGCACTGGATTGTGCTGAAACGCCTGGGGACCCAGAACGCGCTCATCCAAAAGACCCTGAGCACCTTAGTGGGCAGCGGAATCCTCGAGTCCCAGCGCTCAGGCGATCATGAAGGCCTCTGGAAGACTCGCTTCGGCTCCCAGCTCTTGCTTACCCCTACGAGTGCACCTGAGCTTTCCTCAAGCGCTATTCGTGAGTCTATTGCCCGCACCGGCGCCCCCCCCGAACAAAGTCTTTTGCCCGAAATCACGTCTTATTTGAAGCTGCACCGCATCTATGGTACAGCTGCAAAACTATAAAAGGATCCCTATGAACGTTGAAAAACAAAGTACGACTATTATGCCCGAAACCGAAACCTCCCCATCCCTTCAGAAAGCGCTTCGTTGCGCCAAAGCCGCAATCGACAAGAATGCGCAAAACGTCAAGATTTTGGAACTCAGTGAACTCTCAGGATTCACCGATTATTTTATTATCTGCAATGGAACGTCAGATCGTCAGGTCCAAGCCATTTCGGATTCTGTTGTTTTCGCGATGGAGAGCAACCATCACGAAATTCTCGCAACAGAAGGCTATAGCGAAGGTCGCTGGGTCTTGATCGACTCCGGTGACGTGATCGTTCACGTCTTCTTGGACGCGCTGCGGGAGTATTATGATCTCGAAACGTTGTGGGCAGATGCGCCACGACTTAAAATTCCATCAGAATATTACGGACCGGCTGCAACTCGTGTAAACTGAGGTTCGTGCGAGTCCAACTCCTAGCTTTTGGAAAATTAAAGACACCGGGTTTAGCAGAGAGTGCGAAATACTATCTCAAGCTGTTGCGAAGTTTTGTCGCGACGGATGAAACGGAACTCAAGCCGTTACCCGTCCCTGAAAAATCCGAAGCACTGCGCCGGCAGATTCAAGATAAAGAAGGCGCACTCCTCAATGAGAAATTTGAGAAACTCTTAAGTCCCCGCGATCGCGTCTACCTTCTGGATGAAGGGGGAAAAGCGATGACGACCAGGCAATGGGCCGCGCTTGTCCGCGAATGGGAATCCAGTGACGTCCCCCAAGTCGCCTTGTGCATCGGGAGCAGCTTGGGATTTTCGCAAGAGCTGCGTAAACGCGCGCATGGAATCTTAAGTCTTGGCCCCCAAACCTTACCGCATGAACTTGCACGCGTAGTCCTAACAGAAACCCTGTACCGAGCATGGAGTGTTGTGCGCGGCCACCCCTATCATAACGAAGGAGCTTAGATGTCAACCCATGGACAGGCCGATCGCGCCGTACTCATTGTTCTGGATGGATTTGGAATTGGAAAGGGCTCGCCCTTCAATGCCATCGAAAACGCCAAAATGCCCTTTTACAAGGACCTTACCGCTCACTATCCTCACTCCGAGGTTCTCACTCACGGACTCTCCGTAGGACTTCCTGAAGGGATCATGGGGAATTCTGAAGTCGGTCACATGACCATGGGCGCAGGCCGCATCGTCTATCAGGATCTCACGAGAATCTCGAAGACGATTCGCGAGGGCAGCTTTTTCAAGAACGAAGTGCTTCGCAAAACCTTAGAAACAGGGTCTAAAACCACAGGCAAGGTTCATTTGATGGGCCTCGTGTCTGATGGCGGGGTGCACTCACACATGGATCATCTTTTTGCGTGTCTGGATTTGTGCGTACAGCTTGAAGTGCCTCGCGTTTGTGTTCACGCATTCTTAGATGGCCGCGATACGCCGCCAAATTCGTCGCTCAAATATTTGGATCAACTCTTAAAGCACCCCGCGTTTTCGGCAGATCCTGGCGGCAAAAATGGCAAGACTCGCGCCACGATTGCCACCGTCATCGGCAGATACTGGGCCATGGATCGGGATCAGCGATGGGAGCGCGTTGAAAAGGCCTATATGGCGATGACCGGCCAGAGTGAGGCGGGCGCGTTCTCAGGAACGCACGCTGCGCTCGACGCCGTTCGCAAGTCCCACGAAAATGGCAAAATGGACGAGTTCGTGGAGCCAGTCATTTTGGATTCAAGCGCCACGATGCAAGACGGAGACAGCGTTTTATTTTTCAACTACCGCTCCGATCGCGCACGCGAGATCACGCAAGCGATCTTTTTCGCCGATTTTGACAAGTTTGATCGCAAGCGCGGGTTTCGCCCTTCGGCTTTTGCCGGAATGACGGTTTATGATCCCGCCAACACGCAAGTTCCGGCGGCCTATGCCCCTCAAAATCTGAATCACCTTTTCGGGTCGTGGCTTGAGGAAAAAGGCCTCACCCAGTTCCGCATCGCCGAAACCGAGAAGTTTGCCCACGTGACGTTCTTTTTCAATGGCGGGCGCGAGAAGCCCTTTGTGGGTGAGGAACGTCTATTGATTCCTTCACCCAAAGAAGTCGCGACTTATGATCTCAAACCTGAAATGAGCGCGCTCCAAGTCGCCGCAGAAGCCGTCAAACGGATTGAATCGAAGAACTTTCACTTCGTGCTCATCAACTTTGCCAATGCCGACATGGTTGGCCATACCGGAAACTATCAAGCTGCCATCACGGCAATGGAAACTTTGGATCGATGCCTCAGCCAAGTCATTGGGGCGGCCGAAAAGAACGGCTATCATGTGCTCGTAACGGCCGATCATGGAAACGCCGAAGAAATGCAAGCCCACGACGGCCAACTGCACACCCAACACACCTTGAACCCGGTTCCGGCCCTTTGGATTGCGCCCAATTCAGCGATCGCCCCGAAACTTGATCGCAGACGGCTGCTGGATGGGGGGCTGCAAGATATTATTCCCACACTTTGTGAGTTGATGAAAATCCCAATGCCTGATGAAATGGAAGGGCATAGTCTGATTCCGAAAAAGTAGTCTCACCCAAAGGAGCACCCCAACGATGTTTAACGTCCCATCCGTTCCCCACCAAGAAAAGAACAAATCCATCGCAGTGCTCACCAGTGGCGGCGACGCCCCCGGAATGAACGCCGCCATTCGCTCCGTCGTCCGCTACGGACTCGCTCATGGGTGCAATATGTTTGGCGTCAGTAAAGGATATAGCGGACTTTTGGAAGGCGAGATCCAACCCCTCTCAGCAAGCTCAGTAGCGAACATCATTCAACGCGGCGGAACGATTCTCAAGACCGACCGCTGCGAAGCCTTTTTCAAGAAGAGCGTGCGCCGAGAGGCCGTAAATATTTTGAAGCGCAAGGAGATTGACGGGCTTGTCGTGATCGGGGGCGACGGGTCATTTACGGGTGCCCATTTAATGGAGAACGAGAATAAGTTTCCGACCATCGGAATTCCAGGCACGATTGACAACGACATTTTTGGTACCGAAGACACGATCGGCTTTGATACCGCGGTCAACACGGCGCTCGGCGCCATTGACCGGATTCGAGATACGGCCAGTTCTCACGACCGCATTTTTCTGATCGAAGTCATGGGTCGAAACTCAGGTTTTATTGCGCTGAACGTAGGCGTGGGCGGCGGGGCTGAAACCGTCATTGTGCCTGAGGAAAAACAATCCATAGAGTCCATTTGTCGGACGATTGATCGCGGAGTCAAACGTGGCAAGACCAGCAGCATTATCGTCGTCGCCGAAGGCCCGACCGAAGGACTCTCTCATCGAATCATGAAGGACCTCGAAAAAAAGGGTCACAATTCAAAGGTTTGCATCTTGGGACACACCCAGCGCGGAGGATCACCTACGGCCCACGATCGCTTGCTCGCCTCAGTTTTAGGCGCCTCGGCGGTGGCACACCTTTTGGGAGGACATTCCAACGCTATGGTCGGAGTCAAAGCCGATGAAGTCGTGTTGGTTCCCTTCAAAAAAATCATCGGAAAAAAGAAGGCGCTGCCTTCTTCGTTGATTGAGTTTGCAGGAATTCTCGCGACTTGATCTGGGTGACTCCGGGGACCCACGCGCCGGAGGTTTTAATACTTATGATTTGTGAAATTCTGTTTCGATGTCCTCATTGTGGGGAGGGAGCTGCTTTGAACTCGCTTCCTTTTTGCAAGCGATGCGTGGGGAATCTTCTGGTGGCGCCACCGCTGTGTCCGAAGTGTTTTTCGCCAAACTGTCTCGGCGTCGACGCCAAGTGTGAGCGACCTTGGGCTGCGGATGGATTGAGCCCCATCACGAGCTTGAGCGCGGCTTATCTTCTGCAAGGAAAGACTTTTTCGGTGCTGAAGTCTTGGAAGAAGAATCGAGCTTGGCTTTCGGATCGGAGGATCTTTCGATTTTCGGAGCATGTTTGGCGTGCGTTGACAGAGTTTCAACCGGAATATGTTTCGTGCGTACCGCAGCGATTTAGTCGCGCTTGGCAGATGGGCGGAGGACCCACGGAGGCGTTGTCGCGGTTTTTGGCGAGGAGACTTGGGATTCCTTTTGTTCAGTTACTTTCCCCCGGAGTACGGACCTCGTTTCGGCAAGGGGAACTTCAGGGGACCGCGCGCATTCAGAATCCGATTACGTTTGAGGGGCAGCTTACAATCCCGCCGCATGCGCGGCTACTTTGGGTGGATGATTTTATTACCACGGGTCACACTTTGCGCCGAAGCGCGCAGTGTTTGCGAGAGATAGGGTTTCTGGGGCCGATTCACGGGATGGCGCTTGGGATGAGGATGCGGCACAGAGCTGAAGAAGCACCAAGCTCAAACAACCCATGAAGGGATGCCCCGCCCATCAAGGGTCCGATTCCGGCCACTTTATCAAAAGTTTGCGGGCATTTAGGCTGGGCAGAGGGGATCCGGGAGGGTCTAAGATCCATTAGATTGATGAGCACTTTCGACGAACGCGTAATTGCTCGCTCATGTTATTCTCCCCAGAAATTTCTCAAAAGCTTCTTTCGAACCCTCGGCAATGCTCCATTTGCGAATTCGCTCCAAATCGAAAGGTTGGGTCTTTGCGATGAGAACGGCCTGATCCAAACATTCACGAGCATTAAAATGATAATAGGAGGCCAGCCGGTCACGAATGCAGTCAGTCGGTGTGAGAATTTTGATCACTTGACCTTCGACCACAACCTCGGCAGGCTCGATTTTGTAGTCGTCGCCTATGGAGACAGGTCCCGGAGGGAATTCTATTATCAGATGGGGGCAATCGGGATGTTCAAAATGGCGACTCCTGATTTTCTCAAAGCCCAAGGTTTGTAGGATGCTCTGAATTTTCATATGGGTCCCGGCACCTACAATGATGTCGAGGTCCCCCGAACGGTAGGCACCACTTGAATAAACCGCGACGACGGCGCCGCCCACTAAGACGGACTCGATGCCTTCCTTAGATAAGTGGTACCCGACATATTTCCAAAGTTCCTCTTCTGTGCAAGTGCGGAGATCTGGTTTTTTCATAAGACGGGTTTGCCCTTTCGCCTTGGTCGACGGCGTTTATGAAAGATCTTTTCACGCTCGGTTAGAGGGATGGACTCGTAGGTGATTTCAACGAGTTTCTTCAGTGGTGTGGTGTATGCAGATTTCGGATTGAAACCGTAGAGACGCGTTCTTCCGACTTCTCGTGAAACCAAAATGCCGGCATCCTCAAGACGATTCAATTGCCGGAGGAAAGGGCTAACGGCAGAACCGTAATCTCCTGCGATTCCACGAGCGTGGATCTCTCCGTAGTGAAGAAGGTGGAGAAGAATTCGCTCAGTTGTCCGATTTCCAAAAAGTATTTCTAGGGCCATATTGAAAACAGTATGAACTCATTTTGAGCTCATGTGAACCTATTTTTAGTTCGTTTATAAATACGAGGCAGCCTAGTGATCTTTAGCGCTACGTAAATGCGGCACCCATAGCGCAACGCATCAAAGACTCACTTGCGCACAGCCCTGTGTGACCAATCAGAATGGAGAAGCGATGAATATTAGCGCAGCGCTTTGCGAGGGGCGCTATAATTATACAGATTTTTCTGGAATATCTGTGCTGGAAAAAGTACCCGCCGAGTCCTGGTGTCATGATCGACAATATTATACAACTGGGATCTCGCTCAAGAAAAGTCCGCAGCTGTAAGCTTAAACCCGTGAAATTAGCAGTGTCATTCTGCGTCCCCCAAATCACTTGTTAACCGCGCGGTCTCTTGGCGAAACCGTAATATCGATCCGCTCGTCTTACGCAAAATCGGCGGGCATTATCCTCCCCCCTTGTCGGGCGCGTAGAACAAAAAGATTGGGGTCGGAAGTCCGAATCTTGCGCATATCGCCCGGTTTCCGGACTGCACGAAAAGCGCAACTCAGCGATTCCAAAAGAAAAGCTTCTGGCTTCGATCCTGCATCCCCGTCTCCTCCCAAAGACAACAAAGGAGACCCTATGTTCAATACGCTCAGATATGCTAAGATGTTAGAAGAAACCGGCTTCTCCAGGGAGCAGGCCGAAATGTCGATCAAGATTTTGGTAGAAATTATGGAAGACAAACTCGCTACGAAACAAGATTTACAGGATTTGAAAGTCGCTTCGAAACAGGATTTTCACGAATTTCAACTTGCTTCAAAGCAAGATTTTCAGGATTTCAAAGTGGCTACTAATCAGGACATCCTTGCCTTAAGAGTCGAACTCCAGCATTCTATTACTCAACTCGAAGCCAAGCTTGAAAATTCAATTTCAAACGTCGAATCCAAACTCACGATCCGCATGGGCACCATGCTTGCGGCGTCGATCGCGATCCTGACCGCGATTCAAAAGCTCGTCTAGATCTCCAAAAACTCCTTCAACGATTCTCTCTGAGCCATCACGTCTTGATATCCCAACTCCAACAATAGCGACGTGTAGCTGCCATCAAACGCCAGATAACTCAGTAGGGTCCATCCCTTCTCATCAGCCGCACCAATACCACGCAGCAAATGCCTGAGAATCACCGGAAACTTCCCAAATTGCTCAGAAGCCATAGTGTTAAGGTTTTTGGAGGGTTGAATTGCAAGAACCGGAATATATCGAAGCTCATCCGGATTCTGAGCTCGCTGCTCAGGCGTCAATAGCGCAACCGTTCGATTCACGCGTTGCATTCGATTCAAATCAAGATCCACGGCGTCCATAAACACGGCATTGAGAAGCACCCCTGCGATATCCACCATCAAGACCTGGTTGGGATGATCCTCTGTAGGTGGCGGGCAATCGATTTCACTTCTTGGATGCTGAATCCCAATGACGACGATTCGATCCGCACCAAGGTGGATGGCCGGACTCAGCGGCGCATTCTGACGAATGCATCCATCCCCAAAAAAACAACTTTCGACTTGAACTGGAGGGAAGAGGACCGGGATCGCGATTGAGGCCATGACATGCTCAAGCTTTAAGCGTTTTCGAACCGAAAAGCGCATTCCCCGAAACCACGGCATAATCGAAGGCTCTCCATCAAAAAAAGTAACCGCTCGCCCCGAACCATAATTTGTCGCCGTAACCCCAACCCCATGCAAAAGGCCTGAGGCGATATGTCGCTCAATTGCCGCAAAATCGATTACTCCCAAGAGTTTCTCGAGTGGTGAGTTATCCAATAAATAGTTGGAACTACTGCTCCCGAAATATTCTCCGAAACTTAAATCCTTGATCCACCGGGAACCGATCTTCAGCAATGACAAAGGATCGGTCTTGAAAACATCTTCCAACTTAATGTTCTTCCATACATTCCAAAGTTTTTCTGTTGCAAGACGTACGTCATCCGAACCGGCACCGAGCGCAGCGCTATTCACTGCACCACCGGAAACGCCTGTGACAATTGAAAAGGGGGATTCTTTGGAGCCAACGATCTCAGCGATTCCTCGCAGCACTCCCGCTTGATAAGCGGCGTGCGCACCACCGCCAGTTAACACGAGACCTAGTTTAGGCTTTTGCAGGGCACCCATACGAACGCTCCTTAACGACAGGTCCCGGTTCGAGCAGCTGGTAAACTTCGGATAGCGGATAGGCTTTTTTCATGGCGCAATATCACAATAATGAACCTGCATTCGCCGTACCCCACATAGGCTGAAGTCCGAATTCTGGGCACAACGCCCGGCAATTGGACCCACCCATTGTCGCAAGCATTTGAATTCATAAGAAAAGTGTCTGGATCGACTCCTGCAGCGGCGCTATCCCCCATATACAAAAGGAGACTTCATGTTTAATACCCTCAGATATGCTAAAATATTGGAAGAGACCGGCTTCTCCAGAGAGCAGGCTGAAACCTCTATCAAAATTTTGGTGGAAATTATGGAAGACAAATTAGCTACGAAGCAAGATTTGCAGGATCTGAGGTTGGGCTCGAATCAGGATTTTCACGGATTGCAGCTTGCGTCGAGGCAGGATTTTCAGGAGTTTCAGCTTGCTTCGAAGCAAGATTTCCAAACTTTCAAAGAAGTCCTGAATCAAGATTTTCAGGACTTTACCGTCGCTTCGAGGCAGGAGTTCCAGACCTTTAAAGAAGAAACGAAGCAAGATTTCCAAGCTTTCACCGTCGCTTCGAAGCAAGATTTCCAGACCTTTAAAGAAGAAACGAAGCAAGATTTCCAAGCTTTCACCGTCGCTTCGAAGCAAGATTTCCAGACCTTTAAAGAAGAGTCGAGGCGAGATTTCCAGACTTTCACAGCTGCTGCGAAGCAGGACTTTCACGAGTTCACAGTAGCCGTGAGCCAGGACTTCCAGGCTCTTAAAGCGACCACTAGTCAGGACGTGCAGGAACTAAGGGCTGAAATACAGGGGTTCAGAGTCGAACTCCAACATTCGATTGCCCAACTTGAATCGAAACTTACTATCCGCATGGGAACAATGCTTGCCGCTTCGATTGCAATTCTAACGGCAATTCAGAAGCTAACCTAACACTTACCTGTCGCGCGACAGGTGAAACACCCGAGACCTCAAAGCGACGCTAAATTTTGGGGATCCACTGCATTCACCGCTTCGGGAATGAGAACAGCTTCATCGCTCGAAGCGAGAGGCGACTCCCAAGTCAGCCCCAACTCCTGCTTCACCAACTCCCGCACCTGCTGAAACATTGAACTCAGTCCGTAACCATCTGTGATGAAGCTCACTCCCTTGAATTCAGCCACCGTAAATGGCTTCACCGGCGCATCGCCGGAACCAAAAACCCAAGCTTCCGCAAAGCGGACTTGTTCGGATTCCACTGATTCTAAAAAGCTGAACATTTTATCCAAGAGGTTTTTCATCTTGCGATATTTTTTGACGATCTCGTGATTGTCTTCGGACTCTGTCTCCGAAAGACAAACTGACCAGCAACTCTCCAACCCGTCCTGTGAAAAGCATCCCCAGACGCGTCTTTCAAAATCCTCACCCGATTCTTTATTGAGCGTCCCAAAGAACCCCAACCGAGAATCCATCGCGATCGGCGCCTTATGCTTCAAAGTCGCCTGCACAACACCATGAGGTACTCGCTTACGCGTGAACGGCAATGGCTTAGGGAGTCCTTCGATCGTCGAAAGCCCAGCCCAGCTGTCACCGTAAATCAGGTTTGAGCAGGCTATCTCGATCCCCGAATCCAGGCGAACAGAACTTAAGCGCGCGTCTTCAACTTTGATTCCGACAATCTTAGATCCCGTGATGATTTGCACATTGGAGAGTCCCTTGATGCGCTCCAAGGCCTGTTTCTCAAAGCTCATCCAATCGGTCGCGAAGGTCGCTTCACTGAGCGAAGCAAAGCTATGCTCGGGCTCCCAGAGCATTTCATCGCGAATCCCGCGACGGGTATCTGGATCCTGCTCTTTTTCCCACGAAACGGCACGAAAGGACTTATTGCGAAACTCGCGAAGGTAACTGCCTTCTTCCAGACTCTCCGCCACACCGTCGTCACACCCCAAAATTTTCAAAAGATCGATCCATACTTGAGCAGAATCGCCGCGATCAAAGGAGGGTATGATAGGATGAATGCGAGGCGCGGTGCCACTGATCCAAATCACTTCCTTGCCTGAAGCGGCCAAAAAGCCCACCGTCGCCAGCGCGGCCAATCCAGGCCCCGCAACCACATACTCAGCACCCAGCGATTTAATCTCGTTAGCCATGTTTTAATTCCCCCCCAAAAATTCGCGATGCAGAACCAAAACTGCATCATCCAAATGCGACTCCGCTACTGCCACCGTCATCCCCAAAGCGGATGCAGTCGCAAACGAAACCGATATATGAGCCTTCTCCAAAACCGTCATCACGCGGGACAAAGCCGCGCCATCTTGCGAAAACCGATCCCCAACCACACTGACCGGACTGAGGTTCGTTTCCAAAGCGTAGCTCGCCAAAAACCCGTCCCGAGTGAACTGCTCCAGAATCTTAGACCACTCGGTTTCGGCTTCTTTTTCAACAAAAAAACTCACCTGACTCGCCGATAAAACCACTCCGAGCATGGAGAGGTGGGCCTGCGCTGCCGCATCCCAAATTGCCTGATGCGCCGAAGGTCGCGCAAGGTTCAGAGACACCTTGAACTTCTCTCGATCCGAAGTCACGCCTGTCACCTTAAATTCTTCCATCCCAGAATCAGCCATCTCTTTTGGGGACACAACATCAGTTCCCGAATCAGATTTCAAGCTGTTCTTTACACAAAGCGCCACTCCAAATTGTTTGGCAAGCTCTACACTCCGAGGGTGCAAAACTCCTGCCCCTCGTGTCGCAAGTTCTACCATGAGATCATGAGGAATTTTGTCCAACTTCTTCGCATCACTCACGACTCGCGGGTCTGCAGAATAGACTCCGTCAACATCGGTATAGATTTCACAAACGCTTGCCCCAAGAACGGCCGCAAGCGCCACAGCCGTAGTGTCGGAACCGCCACGCCCAAGCGTTGTGACTTCTTTGCTCTCACTGACCCCCTGAAAACCCGCGACAATTGCCACTTTTCCCTCGAGGAGGGCCGCACGCACACGATCACCCAAAATACGCTTGATGCGCGCCCGTCGGTGGCTGGAGTCGGTGATGATTCCGCTTTGAGAACCCGTCAGAGACAGCGCCGATACGCCTCGATCCGAAAGCGCCATGCTCAATAGGGCCATCGAAACGCGCTCTCCGGTGGTGAGCAACATGTCCATTTCGCGATGAGGGGGATTGCGAGAAACTTTAGAAGCCAGCTCGATCAATTCATCCGTGGTTCGGCCCATGGCTGAAACAACAACGACAAGGGAATTGCCCTTAGCCTTTTCAGCGGCGATTCGATCGGCGACGGCAAGAATCCGCTCTGGGGTTGCGACTGAAGTGCCCCCATATTTTTGAACAATCAGAGACATGAAGGCATGAAAACACGAAAAGGATCAGCTGTCACCTAAACCCGCATGCTCAACGGTGCGGGCGGACTCGCGATGCTTATGGGTAATTCGATAGGTGCGGGCTTTCTTCTTACCCGCTCTGCGAGCACGCCTTTTTTCAGGGGGATCACGGACTTCTAAAGACGCCAGGGATCTTGTCTGATCATTCGGGATCGGTAAAATCACCCGAGTTCCAGCCCTCAAGGGAACCTGAGGAGAAACACCATTAAGGTCCGCCATCGGATCGGCTTTGATTCCGAAGTGGCGCGCAATGCGCGCCAACGTGTCGCCCCGTTTCACTTTATAGCCCATAAATTCAACTTTCCTCGGGAAAGCCGCATGATTATAGGTTTCCAAGAACTTGTCTTTTGTGTTTTCGGGCAGCTTCAATCGGTAAGCGACAACTTTCGGAGGAGTGCACCAGCGCATGAGTTCAGGATTGAGACTTTTCACCGTTTGATAAGATAGGCCAGACGCACGGGCGATTTTCAACAAATCAGCGGGACCATCCAGTTCAAACTCCACGAGTTGAACCCCAGAAATTTCGCCGGACTTCGTTAGGTGCGGAGTCACGGGAACTGCTTTAACTGAAGCCAAAGTCTCCCCTACTACCGGAACCGGCACCTGAGGAACTGATGCGACAATAAGTCCAGGAGGCACATCCGCATTACTGGAGGCTAACTGAGCCGAATCGTCGTCTTCATCATCTGCTTCGTCTTCAGCCTGAGCCAAGGTATCTGCCACGCGATCAACCTTTTCATCCATTTTATCGGACTTGATCACCTTAACAACGGCACCATCTCCTGCCACCACTTCGTCGGCAGCGGGATGTAGCGTGCTGGCTTTGAAACCAAAGAGTTCACGATTTTTTGCGATAATGGCCGCGGCCATAATTTTCGGAACATAATCCCGAGTCTCGGGCTTCAAGAAACGGTGCCGCGAGAGTTCCCAAAAATCCTTGGTCCCGTACCGTTGAATGGCTCGAGCCACCTTCGCTTCTCCCGCATTATAGGAGGCTGCGGCCAACTCCCAGCTTTGAAACATTTGATAAAGGTCACGCAGATATCCGGCCGCCGACAACGTCGACTTGCGGATATCTCGGCGCTCATCAACCCACCAGTTTACTTTGAGACCGTAGCGCTTGCCCGTTGCAGAAATAAACTGCCACGGCCCTACCGCTTTCGCACGCGAGCGAGCCAGGTTATTGAAGCCACTTTCGATCATCGCAAGGTAAACGAGATCTTCAGGCATGCCGTTCTGCTTCAGAATCGGCTGGATAAAAGGGATAAAGAACTCGGATCGCTCGAGGTACTTTTCAAAGTGAGGGCGCCCCCGAACCGTGAAGTAATCAACCCAGTATTCAACTCGGGAATTCACAACCACCGGAATATCGAACTGGGTGTTCTTAAGCTTCACCCCGTTGACAACCAAATCGCCTTCGGAAGCTTGCGCTTTTTTGGATAAAGACGCGGTGGAATCAGAATCTTTTTTCAGATCCTGTTTAATAATTTCTCCAACAGTTCTGGGTGCTTTTGAATCACTCGTGGCATTTTCGCGGGGTTTAACGTGGGAACAACCCGCCGAAAAAACAAGCAAAGACATGGCGCCGACTGCGCATCGCACAAAATCAATCCTTTGATTTTTGATACTTCTCACAACTCCCCCTTTTAATACCCTTATCCCCTAAATCCCTGGGCTAGTACCGTCTTATATTGTAGTCGAGCGCGAGAGCCCCTGTCAAACAATGAGACCCCAACGTCCTTTTTATATCTTAGGTTTTGTAGCGCCGATTGCCCGGATCCAATTACCCGGAAATGACGAACCACTGACGCACTGCGTTCAGTGAACTATTTTCACGACTCATTGCGCTAATGCATGGAGTTAATTCCCATGCGCGGTGCGTTACGACAAGCCTGCGGCATACCCCCATTTATTCTCCATTAATATCAGCGAAGTCCAAAGTCCGGACCCCTGGCCCAGACTTTGCTTAGGTGCATCAGACCTTCTTCGGAAAAAGAAGAAGGCAAGGCACGTCAAGAGCGCGATTGAGAAAAATCAGGAGAATTCAATGAGCAGTAACCAAAGCAACATGGCAGGCAAAATAGGCAATAAACGAACCCTAAAAGTTAGAATCGCTCTGAATCTAATACTTGGGGCTGCATTCAGCTCAAGCGCTTTCGCAAGCTCTCCTGTCAATCCTGTCGGCAATACCCCAAACTGGACTACAACCCCCGGCGCATCGGCGCTATCGGGCCTCTTCTCACAGATGAACTCCTTTGATCGCTTACGGGACGCCTTAAAGGAGATGCAATCAGACCGAGCCATTCACACCCTTCTCGCAAACCCTTCAATCCATTCACTTGCCATCAAGGATCGTACAACGGGAAAACTGCTCGAAACCACAAAGTTTCAGCACTATTATCGCGGCCTCGAAGTCGTAGGCTCCATGGCCTTCCACCTCAATAATGGTTCACACTCCGAAATCTTGAGTCAAATTTCAGAATTCGACCTCGACACCACCCCCTCACTTTCACAAGCCGACGCTATTGGGCTTGTCCGCAATCGATATGCCGACAGATCTCTCGATGCGCAACCCGAACTAAAAATTCTCAGTCTACGTGATCACCAAAACGCCGCCGCACCGAAACTAGTTTACTGGGTAGATCTCGATGATCACCCGCTGGATGGCGGGCGCGAACTCATTATCAATGCCGAAACCGGTGAAATCATCGCCGACCTTCCCAAGGCACTTGATGCAGCAGCTGTTCAAGTTTATTCTGCAAAAGGCTTAGGCGTCACGATCGACACCGCGACTGCAGCTCCCGATAAAATCGACAAAAACATCGTCAATGGTTGCCAGGTAATCCTCGTGCAAGGCACTCAAAGCACCCC
>CAIRTR010000102.1 GCA_903881565.1 Oligoflexia bacterium
CACCACTTGTTTGATGGTGACATGTTTAACTGTAAGGTCAAAAAGAGCCTCTTTGGACATGTCATGAGGCGCTCCCGCTTTTTCGGGTGATGAATTGAGAGCTGTTTTTTCAATCCCCGCACTACTGGCTAATGTTTCAAAATAGGGGGCCCAGGGTCCCGTTGCTTTGCTTTCAGAGGACAATGAAGACGTGAGGTCCTTGAGTCGCTTGAGTTCGTCATTTGCGTTTTGAAGAATCGAGAGTAATTCAGTTTTTTCAGAAACTTCACTCTTCAGGCTATGAACACTCCAGATGAAGTTCAGCGAGAAGAAGATCACCGATACACCAACAACTCCGCCGATAAGGAACCGAAGGTAAGTCTTGCTTTGGGGATCTAATTCCTCCCACTTTGATTTGAGCTGCTGAAAAGCTTCTTGCTCCGTAATTCGATCGGAGAGGGAAGAAAACCACTGGCTAACGCGTCCACTACTTGCCATATGCGCCTCCTGCGGGTTTACCTTTGAAGGAAATTTTCCATCGCTTCGTTTCATTTTCGCCGGTGGGCGCGACTTCTTCCATTTTATCGCTTGTCAGACCGGTGATTTGTTTGCTGAGTTGCGTGTTGAGTTTCTCAGCAAGTTGCGGGTTTGCGACTAAAAAGGTCAGCGTAACGCCCCCTTCGTCAGAGGTCGTATAAGGGGCAGAGGGCGCTGCTCCCACCTGAAATCGAGTAAGATCGACAATGGTGTCCTTAGGGGTGCTCTCTGAGAGCGTCTTCAAGAATTCAAGAGGTGAGCGAGGATTTGGAGAAAGCAGCTTTCCCATTTCCCTTTGTTTGGTGAGCTCCTTGGTGATCGCTCCGCGAAGAGAATCCGTGCTCGTGAGGTAGGTCCGAATGGCGCTGCCTGAGATTTGTCCAAAAAAGGAGCGAACATTCTTTTCAAGCTGAGCGTCGACGTCTTGCAGCTTATCTTTGTAGACGGTCGATTCGACCAAAAGGCTAATAAGAAAGGATCCCAAGACCGCGCCAAGAGCAAGGGCGGGTTTTTTGAGACTGGCCAGATTCATTTCGTGGGTTTGACTGGATTTTGAAAACTCCCCACGTCTGAAGTTGATGATGGCGGCCTTGTCGCTCCCCACGTGGCAAAGAGCCAGCGCCGCTGCCAGCCCGAAGGAGGCGTCGGAGGATTCGGAGTAGGTTACCCCTGAGGTGCTTACGGAGCTCAGGGCGCGAAGGGGCTTGGTGGGAACTTGAAGGTATTCTTCAAAAATGCGAGAAAGCCCAGGCAAAAGAGAGGTTCCACCGGAGGTGTAGACAAGTGCGACCCCGTGTCGAGAGATGTTCTTGCAACGGAGCTTGGCTTGTCTCAGTTCCGAAATAAGCGCAAGAAAAGGTTGCATGAGCGTTTGGGAAAACTCAATTTGCTCAGGGCTCGCCTCGCCTTTTTGCGAAGAGGGAATGACAAAGCCGTGATCGAGGATCGCATGCTGGGCTTCTTCCATCGGAATCTGGTATTTTTGGCAAATAGCAACGCTGAGGTCTCGCCCACCCCAGGGAATTTCGTGGGTGAGAATGGGGGTCCCGCGCCAATGGACATAAATGAGTGTGCGCTCATGTCCCATATGGACGACCATCACGGGCTGTTCTTGCGATCCTGAAGCAACGGGTCCTAACAGGCGATTTAGGAGCGTGCGGAATGCCCAGGACTCGGTGGTGAGCACGTCCGGGTCCGCGCCGGTGGTACTGCAGGATTCGACTAATTCGTTAATGTATTTTTTCAGCGTAAGCGCAACGTGAACCATCGTGGTCTGGCGTGTCGCGGAAGGAATGATCGAGTACTCATAGGCGGCTTGATCGAGAGGGAAGGGGATTTCGTCTTCAAGTTCAAATCCAATCGTGGCTTGGATTGCCTTCTTATCTTTCGTCGGCAGCTGGAGATTGCGAAAGGTTATTCTTCCTCCCCGAAGAGCCATGATGAGGCGGTCGGGGGCTTTCGGCAGCGATCCCATGAGACGCGCAAGAGCTTGGGCAGGATCCTCGCCCGGCGCGATGGCCTGCTCATAGTAGTCGCGGATTTCAAAGCGGCCAAAAGTGCTCTCCAGCTCTACAGCTTTGATACTCGAACTGCCAAGGTCAAGTCCTAGGATTTTCATATTTCCCTCATCATATAAATCTCATAAAAGTGATTTTCAGACCAGTGTCCAGTGTTGGGTTTGCGGATTTTCCGTCGTTATTTGTAGGATTTGCAGGTGGAGCTGGTGTTTTCGGGGGAGTTTCGGGGGTGCTGAGGGTCACCCAGGCTTCCAGCGTTCTTACGGATTGATTTACCTGTGCTTGGACTGTGATTTTGAATTCAGATTCGTCGGTGACAATTCGGACGTTTCTGCGGGTCAGATCTTGTCTGAATCGATCAATTTCGCCTTGATCTCCCTTGAAAATGGTGATCGCTTTTAGAATGTATTTAAAGAAATCTTCTTCGTCCTTGAAACTATTATCTTGATCATCTGCGTCTCGATATTTGAAAAAATCCTTTACCTCTTCGTCCGTAATTTTTGGAAAGAGGGCTCGGAGAGTGTTTTCCTTCATCGTGTTCACGTTGATGCCTGGAGTCGTGCTGGCAGTTAAAGCCGGAGCGAGGAGGCTGTACAGGTCATCGTCCATCCCGGGAAGCATGTGGAGTTCGCTAACAGAAGTAAAAGGGGCTCGTTTCATCGGAACCACATCGGCAGAGTCCGACCCTTTGCGTTCATAGGTGCGATCGGCCCAGGCGACGATGGTATCCACGAATTCGTCGATTTTGAAGTCACGGTACTCTGAAGCAAACTGTTGGTCCGACTCAAATTTTTGATTCAGGATGTTCCACATATAGTCGGCTAGGCTTTTGCGTGCTTCTTCGGGGTTGAAGCTTGGGGCGGGAGTCGGCGTGGCATCTGGCGAAGGCTTTGGGGTGGGAGAGGGGGAGGCGCTAGGGCCGGGGGCAAAACTTGCGAGAATCGAATTGAGATTCATCTTTGATGATTCAGACTCAATCAAGGCGGAGTAGCGGCCCCCTAATTCAGAATCTTTTTGAAATTTATCAATCTCGTCTTTTTCTCTGGGCATGAGCCCCGGGAGATTGGTGGGGATCGGATAAATAAAAGGGAAGCTCCAGATTTTGTCGACCAACCCTTTGGGGACTGCGGCTCCCGCGGCCGCTTTGTCCATTTTTCCGAGATAGCCCTTAACCTGCTGGTAGGCTCTGAGCCTGAGCAGTGAGAGCTTGAATCCACTTTTTGCGATGTATTGGACTTTAACCTGGTCGAGCGCATCGAAGGCCATTTTTTGGCTGATTTGTGAGACGTAGGTGAACTCTGTGACGAGCATGGAAAGGAGGCTGATGGCTCCCATGACCATGAAGAGCGCGATACCGCTGGAGTCCTTAGTAGGTCGCATCAAGCCCCGCAATTGGCACCTCCGGTTTGAAATAATAGACCCCAGTGAAACTTAACTTTGAGGGACCGATGAGTTCCACTTTCATTTCGATAATGTCGGGAAAAAGGTAGTGGGTTTCTTCTTTTTCTGAATCCCAGCTTCGTTCCCAGGTCGTTTTTTCCTTGTGGTAGAATCGGAAGGAAAGTTTCGTAATTCCACGAAGCAAAGGGTAGGTGTTTTCGAATTTTTGATCCCGTTTTTCGTCTTCGTCAAAGGCGTTGGTGGTTTCAGTCTTTGTCAGGACACTTGTGGTGAGTTCGGTTTTGAACGAGGGCTTTCCTTCTTTAACGAGCTTGTAGCGAATTTTTGCAAATTCACTTTCGGGCGCGTCCTTGTAAATCCGCACGTGGGAGAGAGAGACAAACGAAATTTCGTCTTCTTTTCCGATAAAGCGCGATGGCCGAATTCCATTTTTCTCGACCGCGCCGAGCCAAAAGGTTGAGGTTTGCGCAAGGTCCCCTGCCAGGAGTGCTTCGTTTTGTGCCTGAAGTGCTGGATCTTGTTCAGGCTGGTTTTTCGCCTTGGGGGGGATCATGGCAATCGGACTGTACATTTGGCAGATATCCCGTTGAAGAATGTCGGTGGCTAATCGGATACCGTTGTAAAAGTCCCCTTCGTTAAGGAGCACATCTCGGAGTTTAAAGGTTTCAGAAGTGGCCTGCGAAATGCCGATGGTAATAAAGACGAGGATCGCCATTGCAATCATGACTTCCAGCAGGCTGAATCCTTGAGAGTTATTCGGTAAGTTCAAACTCATGTGTGAGATCTACCCAATAGGTTGCAACTGTGAAACTTTGTTCGCCGGAGCCGCGCTTCCAAAAAACCGTGAGCGCAACTTCTCGCAGCGATTTGGAGAGGTATTTTGTGAGGAGTTTCGTCACCATTTCGGCCATTCCTCCTCCGGACTCTGCGGCCCCTCCAGAGGCGCCTTCACCCTTGTCTCCGCCGCCCCCTCCTCCAATGTTAGGAAAGGTGAGTTCCTTGACTTTATAGCTCCACCGATAGTCTTGATAGGGTTCGTCGAAGTTTCCTCCATCCTCTTTTCTGAATTCGCTGAAGGTTTTCCCTTCGAATTCGGACTCGAGCTTTATCATTCGTCCTCTGGCAAGCATGGCCACGATGTTAAGCTGTTTCGCGCGGCGAGTGGCATTGATGCTATTGGATTCGACGGCAAGAATGGAGGCGAGTGAGATAAGCATGATCGCCATCGCAATCATGACTTCCAGGAGGGTAAAACCCTGTTCTTTTTTATTTGCAGTTTGCCTAGTGGCCGAAAGCTTCTTTAGCATCGACGTACCTCTCGAAAAGATCGGTTCTGCCAACCAAGGGTGAAACTCCTAGACTGACGTGATGGTTGGATTCATCTTGAAGATGGATCAGGGTCTTTTCGGTCAGCCCGTGAGGAAAAAAATGAGTGTAGGCCAAGCCCTCCTTTATGGGATCGGGACTTTGTTGAGTAATCAGGTCTTCAAACTTGACGCCGCGGGGAAGTGCCAGTTTCTTTTTCGTAATTTGACTTGCAAGTGAAAACTGAGAAGTGGGTTGCTCATCAGAAGACTTGGCATAGCGCTTGCGGCGCTCCTCACGCTCGCGAGATTCTTTTGTCTCCATCAGGGCGTTCGCCGGACCGCCTTCGACCCAATACTTGTTCTCTTTAAGGTCGTAGACGATCCGGTGCACTCTTCCCGTGATGACGGTTGAATTATAGGCTTCCTTGATGATGCTCGCGATTTCACGGGCAGCCGAGTTAAGGGAAACCTTGAAGTAGCTTGTAAGGTTGGGGAGTACGAAAAGGCTGATCAAGGTGATCAGCCCAATCACAATCATCATCTCAACTAAGCTAAAGCCTTCGGTGTTTTTCAATCAAGAGTATCCGAAGAAAGATCAGCGGCGTCGCCCTGTCCGTCGGGTTTTTTATCTGAGCCTAGAGATTTAATGACGTATTTATTACCATCAGACTCGTAGATAAAAGGGGTGTTCCAAGGATCTTCGGGTACTTTTTTCAGAAAACCATCGGGGTCGTAATTCTTGCACTCGCGGCCCGCCGGGGCTTTTACGAGTGCGTCGAGACCCTGTTCGGTCGTGGGGTAAAAGTCGCAGACGCGTTTGAAGTCATCCAAGACGGTTCCCAGTTGTCGAATTTGGGTTTTCGCTGCCATAACTTTACCTTGTGCAAATCGCTTCGTCACGTTTGTGAGGACAAATGTCGAAGCAAGTGCGATGAGGGCAAGCACGATCATCATTTCGACGAGTGAAAACCCTCTTTGATCGGTCAGTGGATATGTTTCTAGTTCAGTTATTCGCATTTTTTCTCCTTCTTTGATTTTTGTTTTAGCGTTGATCAATGTTTGAAATCTCCATCAGAGGAACGAAAATAGACATCACGATAAATCCAACCGTTCCACCCATAGCGATAAGCATGAGCGGCTCAAGCAGCGAGGTCATCGAATCAATCTTGGTGCTGACTTGCTCCTCATAGGTTTCTGCGACGTTTCTAAGCATTTCGGGAAGTTCACCGGTCTTTTCGCCGATGGCAATCATGTGAAGCATCAGCGGAGGGAATTCTCCGCTTTTACGTAAAGGGTCAGCGATGGACTGCCCCTCCGTGATATTTTCCCGGGCATTTTGAATGGCGGCTGAAATAGGCGCGTTATCGACCAAGTTTCGGGCGATGGCCATACTGGTAAGAATGGGGACTCCGCTGCTCAAGAGGGTCGACATGGTTGATGAAAAACGGGTAATCGCAATCATTCGGATCAGCGGTCCCGCAATGGGCAGCCGAAGCTTGAATCGATCCCATTTGGGTTTTCCCTTTGCCGAGGAGATATATTTGGTAAAAGACCAGATCACGACGACGACAAAACCCAGCACCAAGTACCACCAGGTAATCAACTGATCACTGAGGTAGAGCAGCGCTTGGGTCGATGCAGGCATAGGTTTATTCATGGATTCAAAAACCTTTGCCAATTTTGGAATGACAAAGGCAAAAATCCCGACCATGAGGGCCACCGCCACAAACATCATGAGTGCGGGATACATCATGGCACCCACGATTTTACTTTGAAGCCGCATTTGCGCTTCCTTAAGGTCGGCAAGTTTCAGGAGAATCATTCCGAGGGTTCCGGAGCTTTCACCGGCTTCAATCATATTTACAAAGACCGTATCGAAAACTTTCGAATGAACAGAGACGGCCTTGGCCAGGCTTGATCCTTCATTGACATCTTGACGGATCTGCGCGACGACGACCTTCAAACGTTCGTTCTCGATCTGATCGACGAGCGCGGTCAGCGCTTCGACCAGGGGGATATTGGCTTTCACCAAACTTGCAAGTTGCCGGGTAAAAGTCGCGATATCGCGGACACTTACTCGGTTTCCGAAGAAGGGCACGCTGCTGGTACTGGAGGGCTTTGAAGCACTTTTCTCACGGATTTCTGTGACCATGAGGCCGAGTTTTTTGAGCTTCTGGCGTGCAGATTTTGAGTTTTCGGCTTCAACGATACCTTTGGCGGCTTTGCCCGAAGTGTTGACTGCTTTATAATCAAAAATCGGTGCCATGAATCTTAAACCTCGGCGTGGGTGACACGCATCAGCTCATCAATCGTTGTTTGTCCGGTGACGACTTTGCCAATGCCGTCTTCTCGCAGCGTAATCATTCCATTTTCTATTGCAGCTCTTTTTATAGTTCCAGAATCGGTACTTCGTACGACAAGACTTCGCAAGTTGTCATTCATCACCATCAGCTCGTGAATAACGGTTCGACCCGAATATCCGGATTTGGAGCAGCTTGGACACCCGACGGCTTTGAAAATGAGCGCGCCTTCCGGGAGTGAAGTGAGACCCAGTTCCGTCATTTCGAACTCGGAGGGAGTGTGGGGAACGCGGCACTTCGTGCAGACTTTTCGAATGAGTCGCTGGGCAATAATGCCCAACAGCGAGCTCGCCACTAAAAAGGGTTCCACTCCCATGTCAATCAGACGAGAGGCCGAACTAGCGGCATCATTGGTATGCAAGGTCGAGAGCACCAGGTGACCAGTCAAGGAGGCTTCAATGGCGATTTGAGCGGTTTCTTTGTCTCGAATTTCGCCGACCATGATCACATCAGGATTTTGCCGCAAAAAGGCGCGAAGCGCGCGCGCAAAGGTAAGTTCGATCTTCGCGTTCACCCCAACCTGATTCACTCCAGCAAGTTGATACTCGATGGGGTCTTCGACGGTCATGATGTTACGCTCAGGACTATTAAGTTTGACGAGGCAGGAGGAGAGGGTGGTGGATTTACCGCTGCCGGTGGGGCCGGTGACGAGGATGATGCCGTATTTGCTGAAAATGAGTTTATCAATGAGCGCACAACTCTTCTGGGAGAATCCCAGAACATCGAGCTGAAGCACGGTGCCGGATTGTTCCAAAATACGCATGACTAACCGCTCGCCGAAACTCACAGGAACGGTGGACAGTCGGATGTCGACGTCTTTGCCTGCGATTTTGATTTTGATACGACCGTCTTGAGGTAAGCGTTTTTCGGCGATATCAAGATTGCCCATGACTTTGATGCGAGAAGAGATGGCGGCGTGAGCTCGTTTGGGCTGGCGAATGATATCGTAGAGGACTCCGTCAATTCGAAAGCGGACGACAAACTCTTTTTCAAAAGGTTCAATGTGAATGTCAGAGGCTTTTTCCTTAAGGGCCCTGAAAAGCAGCGAATTCACAAATTTAATGACAGGCGCATCATCTTCGGTGGCCTCGAGAATATCGATCGGGCCTTCGAGGTCATAGGTGTCTTCAAATTCGCCTTCGATTTTTTCAACGATATTGGTCGAGCTCTTTTCATAGACGCGATTGATAGCGTCTTGGATTCGCATGCTGGTGCTGACCACCGTTTTTACAGGATGCCCTGTAAGGACCGCAAGGTCATCCGCAAGAGATTGATTGAAGGGGTCGGCAATGGCGACGGTTAGAATGTCCCCTTTGATCGTCGTCTCTTTGTAAATGGGAATAACTTCTTTGGTCTTTGCATAGTTGATCGGAATATCGATCACAAGTTTTGGGTCGATGTCGTTGGGTTTCAGGTCGTCGATAAAAGGAATATCGATTTGAAGGCAAAGCGCGCGCATGATCTCATGGGGGAGAATCATGTTCTTTCGAATCATGATCTCGCCAAGGAGTCCGCCTTCCTTCTTTTGAATGTCCAGCGCTTCATCCAATTGCTCACGAGTCAGAGACGTGTGCTTTAGGAGGAGTTCTCCAAGCTTGGGGCGTGAGCGGTAGACGATGGATCCTGTTTGACGTTCCATGACTTTGCCCGGCTATTCGCCGCCTCCAGAAGGTGAAACGGCTGGGGGAGGTGGAGCAGGGAGGTCTTCGATCGTCGGAGGATTCGCCGGAGCGGGCTCGACAAACTGCGCGGGAGTCGCAGGCGCCGCCGCGGTTGGAGTGGGCGTAGGCGTTGCGACAGGTGTCGGCTGCGGAGCGACGGGCACAGCTTGAATGCCAATAGGGGGTAGAGGCGAGGCGATTGGGCCGGGTTCGACCACGATGGCCGCAGGTTTGCCTTCGTCCAAGAGCGCTGTGGATTGGGCCTGAGGAGTAGTGAGGTCCTTTATGCTCGGGAGACTTCGAATGATGTCATCACGTTTTCCTCGTAAAGGATCGCTCCCACCTGCATAGTTTTCGATAAAGTCGTCGCGTTCTTTGAGCTTCTTGTCCAAGATGGCGCGAATCTTATCATATTGGCGAACAATATGGGGGGTCAGAAAAACGAGCAGGTTTGTTTTCTCGGTTTTGGATGATTGGGCGCGAAACAGCCAGCCCAAAAGTGGGATGTCTCCGAGCAGTGGAATTTTGCTGACGGTTTCAGAGGTTTTGTCTCGAATCAATCCGCCGATCACAACGGTGTCCGAGTCGCCCACGATCACGCTGGTTTTCACGGATCGGTCGGTTGAACCAAAGGCTTTGCCTTTGATTTCGGCAGGAACTCTCTCGGAGACGTCGCTGAGTTTCATGTCAACTTCAAGTTTGATGAAGTTGGACATTTTGTTGATTTGGGGCTTTATTCTCATCGAAAGCGGGACAGATTCTTTTGTGAAAGAACTTTGGGAGCCTACGTTTGCACTGATGGTTGTCGTGGGAACTGGGATTTTTTCTGCCGATTCAAAAAAGGCTTCACTGTTATCAAGCGCGATAATTTGTGGGGTTGCCAGCACGTTTGAGCGTGAGTTGGATTGGATCGCTTTGATCAAACCTTGGATGCTGCTCACCGTAATCGCCGGTGAGCCGGGACTCAGTGAGAAGGATTGCTGTCCTCCTGATTTGAAGCCGATAATCGCGCCTTGCTGCGAAAGTGGGTTTGCGATGAAGTCAAACAAGTCACTGTTTGGCGCAAGGGCCAGGCCAGAAGTGGGATTGATCACATTTGCCGAAAACGCGAAATCTCGATTCATCGCGATTTCCATGATGACCGCTTCGACATAAACTTGATCGCGTGGAATATCCAGATGGTTAACTACGGAATCGACGGTCAAAAAGTCAGAAGCTGAGGCTGTAATCACCAGAGAGTTGGTCGTTTTATCGGCCGCCACTCGAATCGAACCCTCAAAAAGCGAACCGGCATTGGGGTTTATGCCTGTTCCCATGCCGGCGCCGGGCATCGACTTAGCGCCAGAGCCTTGGGAAAGATTATTGAGGGTGGCGGCGATCTGTTCCGCTTCAGCAAACTGCAGGTAGCGAACGCGAACTTTACCGCCTATGGCGGCTGGAAGTTTTTGGTCGAGCTTTGCCACGAGTTCACGCACCTGGTCTGCGCCTTTTGCGTTGGCGTGCACGATGAGGTTGTTCGTTCTTTCATCCGCAATGATGGTATTGATGACGCCGCCTTCTTTGGTTCGGCGCGCACTGAATTTGCCGCCGCCGCCACTCATGCGGGGACCTGCTCCGGCTCCACCGGGGCCCCCGGTGCCTGGAAGAAGTTTGTCGAGCAGATCAGAAAGCTGAGAGGCGGCTGCAAATTTAACAGGAATGACTTCAATGCCGGCGTCGTAGCCTTCGACATCCAAGATCTCGAGCATTTTTGAAAGTTTGCCAATATTGGAGCCGGTATCGGTGATGATCAGCGTGTTCGTTTGTTCATAGGCGTGGACGCGTGAGTTAGCGGGCATGAAGCTTCTGAAGATTCGAGCGAGTTCTTCAGCGTTAATGTGTTTGATGGGAATCACGCGGGTGATAAGAGCGTCAGAGTCAGGTGCAATGTCTCCGGAAAAGGTTCGAAGCTGTTTTTCACGTGCGTCGCGATCGCGAGCAATTCGGATGAACTTGCCTGATGGGATCAAGGCAAAGTGGTTGATATCCAAGGCAGTCAAGAAGGCGCGCCAAGCGTCACCTACCGTGATTGGTGCGTTGGCAATAATGGTGATCCTGCCTTTGACTTCTTTATCCAGGATGAAATTTTTTCCTGTCAGCTTTCCCAAGGTCTTGGCGATATCCATGATATCCGCATCCGGGAAATTGAAGTCGGTGATCACTTCTTTGCTCCCTTCGCCGGTGTCATCATCCACGTAAAGAGGTTCCACCGTGTTTTTGGTGATCAAGCCGCTCGGGGCGCCGCCGCCGCCTGAAACTGAGCCAGGCTTAGAAGGGTTGTGGGAATCTGCGGAGTTGGAAGGGGGTGTATAGCCTCCGCTGCCGCCTCCAGAGGGATTAGGAGGCGTATAAGCACGTGCGGCATTTGCATCGGGCTCGTCATCTTCTTCGTCATCAAAAAAGTTTCCAGCTGGGGGCGGGGAACCAGGATTAGCGGTGTTTGCAAAGGGGTTGGTAAAAGTTCGAGGTCCAGGCTTGAATCCTTCGGGAGGCTCGGCCCAGGCGCCTTGACTGAGCAGGGCCAAGATACCGATGATCCCGATGATACTGGCCAAGGTGGCCGCAACCTCAAGCCAACGGAGCGCAAACTCACGCTCCTTAATATCATGAATGTCGGCGACATCATGAATATCAGCAAAGCCAGTCTCGGGAGTAAAGGGCAGATGATTTTCGGAAGAATTAGCGGATTTCATAGGCGTGTGTTGACACCTTTCCACTGCGTTTCACCTGGAGCTCCATGTGATTTGCAGTTTTGAGTTCAGAGAGCATTTCAAAAGCTTTACCGGGATCATTGATCGGTTGGCCGTTGAGCCCCATAATGACATCTCCATTTTGAAGTCCCAGTTTGTCGTAGATGCTCCCGGGTACAATTTGAAACAAAGAGTAGCCTGAGGGTGCGCCGTTTTCAAAATTCGGAACCGCCCGGGCCTGCGTTAGAATGTTGTTAAGGTCGGCCATGGCCTTATCGACTTCGGTGCGGGCCACGTTGAATTGATTGGGCGCGACTTTTTCAATTCCGCCCCCTGCGGTAACCTTCTTAGTGGTTCCTAAGGTGATGCGAGGGTTGGCATTGAGATCTTCAGGAAGTTCGACAAATTCCCTTCGGCCACTTGAAAGATTAACGAAGGTCACCCGGGTGGGGTCAATCTTTATGATGCGTGCTTTTCCAGGAATTTCATCTTCGGACCGGACGGGGTAAACGAGAGAGGCGGATTTATCTTCAATCGTTGCCAGTGATCGCAGTTCATCACGAAGAATCAGGGTGCCGATCAAATTAAAGGGCAGGGTCGTTTTCGTAGGGGGGCCCCCCTGATCCTGTGGTTGACCCGTGGGGGTGGCTTCTTCGCCTGGAATGATTCCGCGACTGCTAAAAAGGTTGCGGGTAAAAATGACCTGATAATCATTTAAGGAGTGGATCGCACGTCCTTTATCGGAGGTGCGCATCATTTTAGCGGTAGGTGGTTCCGGAATAAAACGTCCAATGAGGAGGGCTAAAGGTCCTGAGAGAAAAAATGTCGATAAGACAATGGCAATCAGGGTGGAGTAGAAAGTGGTGCCTTGTTTTTGAAAAGAGTTTGAAACTTTTTCGGCCCACTGCCTTACGTCTATTTGCTGAAGTTTGGCTGCCAGCAGTTTGGGGTTCTTGAGATGAAATTGGGCGAACTGACCGAAAGCCTTTGCTTTGTCTTTTATCTTCTCGCCGAGCCCGCGGAGTTTTTCGCGATCAAGGCCACGCACAGACTGAAGGAGTGCGGCAATTTTTTGACGGGAAAAAGGGTTTGATTTGATTTTATCAAACGCAGGAATCAGAACCCTATCTTTGACCGTCACTAGAAACGTTTGCACCCTAGGTTTCCAGACATGCCAGCCCGCGATCAAGCTTTGGCTGATGTTTTTGAAGCGATCTTTTAATGAGGTGCGGTTTTCATCGGACATGGTTCGAACCTGAACTATCGCAAGAGAGATGCCAGAATTTAAAAAAAGATTCCCGACTTTTGAAAACAGGTGATAGAAATAGAGGTGCAAGAAAGATGAATGATTCCGTATCTGCGGATTTTCGATGGGGGAATTCAAGCGTCAGTTTTTCAACGCTTGCCAACCTTTTGAAAGCGTTGAGGAGGCCGTAGCGGAAGTGGTTTTGACATTTTGTCCCGATCAGCGTTTCACGGGTCGTTTTTGGGTTCATTGAATTGACAAACTGGCAAAGCCAGAAAATAGAAAAGAAAATAGAAAAGACACAAGGAGAACACTATGGCCGCCGCAGATAATAGTTTCATGAAATCCGTGTTTTTTGGAGAAATCCGCGAGGATTTGATTTTCCCCTATCCTAAGTTCGCTGAAGATACCCGTGAGTCCGTACGTATGATTATTGATTCCTTTGAGAAGTTCGCCAAAGACAATGTGAAGTCGGCGGAGTGGGATGAGAAGGGTGAGATGCCCCGTGAAATCGTCACCCAGCTTGCGGAGCTTGGAATGATGGGCATGGGTGTTCCCGAAGAGATGGGCGGTTTAGGTCTTCCTCAATCCGGTTATGCGCGAATTATGCAAGCCTTGGCGACGGCCGATGGGTCGTTGGCGGTGACGCTGGGCGCGCACCAAAGTATCGGGTACAAGGCTTTGATTCTTTTCGGAACCGATGAGCAGAAGAAACGGTTTTTGCCGCGATTGGCATCAGGAGAACTCATCGCCTGTTATTGCCTCACGGAACCTAGCAGTGGTTCAGATGCGGCTTCAATCAAAACCAAAGCGGCCTTAAGCGCCGATGGAAAACACTACATCATTAACGGAAACAAGCTTTGGATCACCAATGGCGGGATCGCAAGTTTCTATACTGTTTTTGCGAAAATTGAAGTTGAAGAAGGTGGTGTCAAAAAAGAAAAAGTCACTTGCTTCATGATCGAAGGTCCGACTGAAGGGATCACGGCGGGCCCCGGCGAGCATAAGCTCGGAATTCGCGCTTCTTGGACGAACGCGATTTATTTTGAGAACGTCAAAGTTCCGGTTGAAAATATTATCGGCGGCGTCGGGCAAGGTTTCAAAGTCGCGATGGGTGTCCTCAATCATGGCAGACTTGGTTTAGCCGCAGGCTGTGTGGCAGGCGCAAAAAACTGCATCGAGGCTTCAATCGCTCATGCTAATGAGCGAGTTCAGTTTCAGAAGAAGATCGGCGAGTTTGGGATGATCAAGGAGAAGATTGGCCGTATGATGGTCAATACTTTTGCTGCGGAGAGCATGGTCTATATGACCACCGCGCTCATTGATCGAAAAGAAGTGGACTATTCTATTGAAAGTGCGATCGCGAAAGTATTTTGCTCCGAAATGCTTTGGGAGACTGCGGATGAAAATCTGCAGATTTGGGCTGGAAACGGCTACATGAAGGAGTATCCCTATGAGCGTTGGTTGCGTGATGCTCGTATCAATCGGATTTTTGAAGGCGGCAATGAAGTGCTCCGCGCGTTCATCGCTTTGTCAGGGTTTCAAGGTCCCGGCCAGCAACTTGCGGGCTTAGCCGACGCGATCAAGTATCCCCTCAAGGGGTTGGGTCCCGTGAGCGATTTTGCGATTCGCAAGCTCAAGCAAAACATCATGGGTCAGACGATCACGAAGGCTCATCCTGCGCTCAAGCGTCCTACCGGAGTTTTGGAGGAGTACGCGGTTGAATTTGCCAAACAAGTTGAAGTTCTGCTTCGCCGACATGGTAAGCAGATTTACTTACGGCAGTTGGCGCAGAAACGAATGGCAGATATCGCCATTGATTTCTATGCGATGATTTGCATGATCTCGCGCGTGACTCGCATGATTGAAGAAAAAGGCGGCGCGGATAAGTGCCAGCTTGAGATCGCGATGGTCGACTCCTTCTTTACGCGCGCGAACCGCCGTATTCGAGGAAACTTCAAGGCGATTGACACCAATGACGATGATGCGATTCATTTTATCGCGCAAGCGGCGTATGACCTGGGCAAATATCCGTTTGACGTCATCTAAGATAGTGTGATTTAGCCCTGCGGGCTTAGCCTAGCGCAGTTTGAATATCTTTTTCGAGATCCTCGGGTTTGGTCTGGGGCGCGTAGCGTGTGATGACGCTGCCGTCGCGGCCCACGAGGAACTTGGTGAAATTCCATTTGATGCCTTGGCTGCCCAGGACTCCGGGTGCGGCTTTTTTTAGGTGCTCGTACAACGGGTGAGTAGCGTCGCCATTGACGTCGACTTTTGAGAACATCGGAAACTCGACCCCAAATTGGGTCGTGCAGAAGGATTGAATTTCATCACTCGTCCCAGGTTCTTGCGCTCCAAATTGATTGCAGGGAAAACCTAAAACCGAAAATCCGCGATCTTTGAATTTACGGTAGAGCGCTTCAAGTCCTTTGTACTGTGGGGTGAAGCCGCAATGACTTGCGACGTTCACAATGACTAGGACCTGACCTTTGTAGGCTTCGAGCGTGGTTTTTTCTCCAGAAAGCTTCGTAATCTCAATATCGTAGATGTTCATGAGGTCATTATAGCAGGAATTGAGCCCGGAAAGTGTCGTAAAGTCTTAACAAACTTGGTGCGGATTTTCGTGGATTTCTCGCAATGAGGCCGGTAGCTTTTTAAGGTGGCGCATTGGGTATACGCGGAGGGGTGTATGCAGATTAATGTTCTTTTAGTTTTGGTTTTTACTTTAGTGCTGGGGAGTGTTGGCGGTTGTGGTCAAAATCCTCATTTAATTGGGGCGACAGATCTAACGCATCTCCTGCCATCGCCGAGTCCTGATCAGCCTATTGGTAATTCGCCTCAAGAAGGGGCTAAGACGAGCCCTGACGCGGGTCCAACACCAACACCAACACCAACACCAACACCAACACCAACACCAACACCTTCGTCAGAAATTCTAGTCATCACGACTCAGGCACGCCCCTTGACCGTACAAGAAACGGCGGGCGTGATTCTCCCTTATCGTTCGATGGGATCACAGACGGTTAAAGTTTCTCAAATTCGAGAAGGGGCGCCACTTGCAGGTGGCGCGGCTGCGGACTGGAAATGGGTTAAAGATACCCAAGTCTTGTTTGCCTTTGATCTAGAACTACCTCCTCTCGAATCGCTAATTGAGCCCGAAAATGCGATGGCAAAGTTTGAAGTAAATTTTGTAAAATACACTGCTGAAACGAACCCCTATTCTCCGACCGAGATCTTTTGTTTCCTTGATCCTAAGATTTGCTCAGGCGTGTTGTATTTTGGGGACTGGGAGAAGAATCGAAATCCTGCATTTTGGGGTCATGGTGGATTGCTCTTAAGTCGCCTCTTCTCAGATGTCGTTGTTTCATCGCTTATCCCGATGCCGGGAGATACTCATCATCATCTGTATTATGGCAATGCTGTTCCGTTTGAGTTTCAGGATCTTTTTCCGGGCAAGAAACTCGTGGACGTCCTTTATTCGGGATATTCAGGATCGGTGGAATCTTCTGACGACCGTGAAGGCGACACGGCGCGTGCTTCGCATCGAAAAACGCTGAGACTCGTCGTTGCCGATGACACTTATCTCTCTCAAGCGAGCCTCACTATCAAAATGAAAGTTCGGGCGGGTACCGTTGTCGATGGGGCTCAGATTTTGCCGGAGGTGATTCCATGAAAAACAGAAATGCCGCCTCAAAACTTCTGATTCTAAGCAGTCTTGCTTGTGGCCCCGCCGCCTTTGCAAATGGCATCAGTGTTCAGCTCTATTCACCTTCTTCTTCTGATCAATTCTTGCGCTCGGAGACGGCGGCGCGCGATTTATTGCGAATAGACTCTGTTTCCAGTGCGAATCGAAGATTCATGTTTGGAATGACTTATAATTTTGTTCGCGATCCCTTGGTTGAGCTCAATGAAGAAAACGGGACTCGGGTCAAGACCTGGGTGAGTGCCATCCAAACTTTCGATGGCGTGGGCAGCGTTCGCGTTTCAGATCGAGTGGATCTTAATTTTGACGTTCCTGTGAATTGGGTCGCGGTTCCCGATCAAGCTAATAAAAGTGCGTTGGGCGATATCAAGGTGTTTCCCAAGATTCATCTCTCAGATGCGGTGTCGCCGGTTCACTTTGCTTTAGTCCCCGAGCTTTGGCTACCGACAGGAAACAAAGAGTATTTTGTTTCGGACCATTCTTTGGGATGGGGGATGCTAGTTTCGGTGCAGCGGGATTGGGGCTATTTTTCAACCGTTGGAAACTTTGGTTTTCGAAGGGCTTCGGCGGCCTCTTTTTACAACATCGATTATCGGAACCGCTTGCCCTTGAGTTTCGGAGTGAGTGCGCCTTTGACTCCCGCATGGTCTGCAAATGCTGAAGTGGCGGGTGCTGTGGTAGTGCCCTTGACGAGATTTCAAAATCCCGCCGAATTTTCCGTGGGGACCAATTATCGGCTGAATAAGGACTTTGCGCTGCAGGGTGGCGTTGGTTTTGCGAGCCTTCAGAGTCGCGACAGCACTGATTATCGTGTCATATTAGGTCTTCGGTTTTGGCCTTCTTATGCCCCGGCGTCTCAGCCTGAGCCTGCGGTGAGCTCTCAATTGGCGCGTGCGCCTGCAGCACCAGCTCCTCTACCTAAGCCCCCCAAACCCGAAGATGCCCAGCCGTTTCAGCTAGATCTTCGAGAAGAGATTCGATTTGAAAACAATAGTGACGTGCTGACCGCCTCGGCGCGTCTTTTGTTGGATGAAGTTGCGCAGACGCTCAAGGCCAATCGGGGGCGTTATCGCAATCTGCGTATCGAGGGCCATACAAATGACCTGGGCTCGGCGGATCTCAATTTGAGGCTTTCAAAAGCCAGAGCTCTTTCGGTGCGAACCTATCTCGCGGGGCGCGGCGTTGATTCTGCTCTTCTGGACTCTGAAGGATTTGGCAAAGAGCGTCCAAAGTTCCCTCTTGATCCGAAGAAGGTGGGGATGTCGGTTGCGGCCATTCGGGAAGCCAATCGTCGGGTGGAATTCAGACTTACATTCTAGCGCTGGCCTGTGAAACTCTATTGCTTCTGGGGCGATTTTGAGCGATTTTAGGAATCTCTCACCCCCTTACGAAGGAGCACCGTCATGCCTGCTAAAGTCAATTTTGCAAAAATTTCACTTCAAGACGCTTTGGATCTCGCCATCTTGATCGAAGAAGAGGCTCAGGAGCGATACAGCGAATTCGCCAAAGTCGTGGGCGGTGGTTATGAAGGCGATGCGGCCGATGTGTTCGAAAGTATGTCGCGCAATGAAGCCAAGCACGGGCAGCAGCTCATGGAGCGACGGAAAAAGCTTTTTGGAAGTGCGCCCACACTCATGAATCGCTCAATGATTTATGATGTTGAGGCTCCTGATTCGGGTGCACCACGTCCCTTTATGGGGCCAAAGCAAGCTGCTGAAGTCGCAATGGAAGGTGAGAAGAAGGCTTGGGCGTTTTTTACCGAAGCTTTGAAGCATGTCACGAACCCCGAAGTGAAGGCTCTATTTGTCGAACTCCAAGGCGAAGAGCTTGAGCATCAATCGATCCTTCAAAAGCTGCTGGACCGCTTGCCAGAAGGGGTTGATTTAGATGAAGAAGATGCAGACGAACCGTCCGCTCTTTAGAGTTTGGGCGGCTGCTTACTGACCCGCTAAAATGCCAGCCTTTAGGCCAGCCACTGGCTGGTATCAATGCGCACTGTCCAAGTTTTTTACACTTACACTGTCATTTTTACAGAAGTGTGGTATGATGCTCCTGCAGGTGTCATAATAACCCCAGTAATTTCAATCGTTTGAATTATTTGCTGTGCGTTATTTTAGGCACCGTACTTGCTTATAGCGCGCCGATGCATGATGACTCCTCATCTCATTGTTGCGGTTTTACGTTTGCAGAATTCGTGTCGTCGAATTCTAGCGGGTTTGACTTTTTAGTTCTTACCATGCTAGAGTCCGGTCTTCAAAATTCTGCCTCAACTAGGCGGAGTCGGAGGTCCTTCTAAGTATGTTTAAAGTTGGAGACAGTGCTGTATATCCTGCTCATGGTGTTGCTGTAATCAAGAGGATCGAGGAAAAGGACGTCGGTGGCAAGAAGAAGACATTCTATGTCCTTCAAGTCGTCGATAACCTGATGACGATCATGGTTCCAACCGATAACGTCGCCTCTGTGGGGCTTCGTCAGATCGTTTCAACCAAAGACGTGAAGACCGTTTATGAAATTTTGAAAGATCGCAACGTCAAGATCGATCAAACGACCTGGAACCGTCGTTATCGCGA
>CAIRTR010000103.1 GCA_903881565.1 Oligoflexia bacterium
AATGATTGAAATTCAACGAATGCGCGGAATTATTGAGCTTTAATGTCCGCCGTGGGCACTCGGAATAGCGGGACCGCCTCAATGAATCTTATGAAATCCGAGTCAGGCCAAGGGTGCGGGCGCAGCTGGTTCTTGAGCCAGCGCTTCCACCTGGGCTTACCACGATGGTCCTGAAGGATGATGGCACATCTTTTTAGGGTGTTCAGCAGAGAGGGATTGGCCGTGCGACCGCCTCTATCGTGAAGGTAGGCCAAGATTAGCTGACGATCTTGGCGCTCGACCTCCGAGAACCATTCAATAAGGCCGCGCGCCTGATCGGCGGTCTTCAAAAAACGTCGCGGTTCAATGCTAGTGTCGATCTCCAAAAAAGCGCTGTTGAGGGTGGCGAGGTCAATGCCTGTGAGCGCAGTTTTCAGATACACGATCTTCTCGGGGGTTACACGGTAGTCGCCAAAGAGGAGATGCGCGAGCGTCCTGTGGTTTCCTCCGCTGCCGATGGTTGCAATGCCTTCGTTTTCAAAAACAGATAAATCCCACAAATCAGGTCGGAGCACATTGCCCTGTGCAAGCGCAAGAATACACTGGAATGTCGTTGGGTACTTGATCCCGCCTGAGCACCGTTTGATCGCAAGAGCGGTTGATAGGTCCGGGCGCTGGTAAACGAGCTGGGAAAGATCCACGCACGTCGGTCCTGGGTTACGCACCTCTTTTTTCGAGGAGTTTTCTGAAAGAAAATCAAGAAACGATGAGGCGAAGCGATGATAGCCCAAAAGCTCGCCAGTCAACACATCCTCGGTGATGACCCTAGCGACAGCAATGCGCGCATGGAGGGCCTCCCAGGCGGCTACTCCTGCGCCTGGATTTCTTAAGACCTCGGAGGCAAGCGTGCGAACGTGCACCTGTCCGGGGGATAAAGCTATTTCGCTTAGCTCCAAAGCTTTTCACCTTTTTTGAGCGCAGGCTTTTCGTCGTCCTTTGTGGGAGTTTCCTTCGGCGGCGGGGTCAAATCTAGGTATTTTTCCCCTTCCTGCTTCATGTATTTCGCTCGGATCACCTTGAACCCTTCGACGATTGCCTGCGGGCTTGTGCCGTCTTGAATGTCTTTAGCTTCAGGCACGTTTACAAACGCCCAATGAGGATCAATGAGCCTTGCGATTGCCAGAAGTTGCCCTTGCCCCAGAGTTTTGAGCTTATTTGGGTGCGCAATGTATTCTTCCACTTCGCGAATCGACGAATCCCCAGTTTTTCTTTTTCCGAAAAATCCATTTGTTGATTGATGGGTTTCTTTTTCAACGGTGCGTGTGCCAATCATTCCAGCGTAATATTCTGCATCGTCTGAGGATTTAAGCCCGCTCACTAGAACCGTGTTTGAGTTGGCCTCGATGCGGTCTTGGAACTCTTCACTGACGGACCTCAAATCAGCACGCGACTGGTGAGCAAAGAAAATCCCAATACCCGCACCCCTGGCCCTATCCATGAAGTCGATAAACTCAGGGGTCGCAAAGTGCGCGAACTCGTCGATAATGAGTGTGACTGGTTTATGACCTTTTCCACCCTCAAAATCGGCGTAGCGATCGCCCACAAGACGCATCAGATCCTGCAAAATCATCTTCCCAAGAACGTCAGCCGATTCTTTAAGCTTCATGCTGTTAATCAGCAGATAGGTGATTCTTCCCTCGTTGATTGCGTCTTTAAAATCAAAACTTCCGTGTTTGACGTCTTCACTCATGAGAGGGCCTGCCGCCGAAAACAAAAGCTTATCGAGGTTGGCAATAAGCCCCATGAAGTTTTTCCGCTCAGAGGGGCGGTCAAGGGCTTCGGCAAGTTCAGCGACACGCGCACTTGAGGTGCAATTAAGTTTTGCTAGCTTGTCGGAAAATGATCGCGCAACGCCTGCGTTCTCAAAAATCTGATGAATGTGACCCAGGTGAAATTGCTCGCCCGTTTTGTCGCGGTACTCGCATAGGCCGCGCACGACTTTATTTAGCGCCATACTCGCCGTATCCCGGTAGTACGAGTTGTCCCATGTAAATGCGTTCATTAGCTGGCTTAAGATCTCTGAAGGGTCGCCGAATTTAATTGGGTTATAGGGAACCGAGAACTCACGATTTGCGAGACTCAAAATCCTAAACTCACTCTCACGCCCCACACTCTTTGCGACGCGGTAAACCCAGGCCGTCAGATCAAACTCGGCCTTGAGATCCAAGAAAATAACCCCGTGTCCCTTCTTGATGCGGTCTGCGATCAGGTTTTTGATCACGTTGGTTTTACCAGCGCCCGAGGGCGCGACCATCTCGACGTGGTAAGCTAAGTTTCTTTCAGTCAGATCAAAGGGGTATCCCTGAAACGTATTTCCAAGACCAAAGCTATTGGCTTTGCCCGTGGCGGGTTCAAGCGGCTTATTGGCAATTCTTGGCGGCTCAAAACCAAAGATCGCAGCAAAGACGTAATCGCCTTGGCTTGATTTTCCAGTCGCGAACCCAACAAAACCTGCAAAAATAGGAATGGCGCTCACAAAATAGGTGGGCCAGAGCGCGTGGTCATACTTAAATATCTCATGCCAGACGCCATTAAAGATCAAGGCAATGGACACAAAAAGACCCGCCACCACAGCGAGAAAAGCCATGCCGTATTTCCAGTTGGTTTGCGTTTTAGCTGAAAGTTCATACCCCCACTTTCCCCAGATCGAAAAAAATGGGACTGAGACTATTTTGAAAATATATCCTGGCCAGCTCCCAAGCGCGTGCGTGAAAAAGTTACTCTTTGGCACGTCGTATGGGTTCCTCCGTCTTTCGAAAAACAAGTAAACGCCTGCCCACACAAGACTGAGCGGCAGAATTGCCCAAACGTAGAATCTAACCTCAAAAAAAGTGATCTCATGGATTAAGAGGCCCTTTGTGAATGGAAACCACGTGGGGTTGTAAGGGACAAGATCGTCCCAAAACTTGATACACCACCGCAGAACATCGTGACTTAAGGGGGAATCCCAGAACACTCCCCAAAAACCCACGGGCCAGTGCCACGTTAGCGGTGCGCCGACCACAACAAAGCACAGTACGGCAATCAGGAGGAGATTCACTAGCGCGGTTCTCACCCTCGCTGGGGTATTTTTCTGAAACCTTGCTGCATAAAGTAGAATCCCAAAAATGGCACCCGTTAAGACCACAGGGATGAACGGCCCGGAAAGAAAAGTGATAACCACTGCAACACAGGCAAACACAAGGAAATTGGTCTGAGACTCAGAAGCGGGGCGATTAAATGATTCCTGAACAGAGCGCTCAAACTGAGAGGGTCCTGAACTCCCACCACCACTCGATGAACCAAAACTAAAAGGATCGTCGGACATACTCTACCCCTCCCCTGTTGTGACTGACGGCGAATCTAAGTTTTTCTTCCTTCTTGTTTTCACAAGACCCAAGTCCTTTGCGTGCCTAAAAAAAGTTGCCCTGGAAATCCCGAGCAGTTGAGCAGCCAGTGTGCGATCACCCCCTGCCTTGCGAAGTGCCTTCTTGAAGCGTACAACTTCACTACTCAGAAGCTTCCCCACGTACCCGTTTCCAGTTTTAAATCTCTTAAGACCGCGAAGGCGTTTATGTCTGATTGTTGGATTTTGGTTTGCTCCGGATTCACCATGAGCAAGCTCGCTCTGCAAGTCATTCAACACCTGCTCTATGAGGCCCTGCCTGTGCTGGTTCAAAGTTCTACCAACCGCATCATGGACACTTTTTAAAACGTCCGCAAACATGGCCTCAACTTCGCGAGTAGCCTTTTCTCGAAGCTCGTTCATTTTTCCGCCTCGCTCTCAAGCTCACTCGTAAATTGATCGGCGGTTCGGAGTAACTGGCCTGGATGGGTTTGAAGTATCCCCTGTAAGTCCTGATAAGCCCCAGGGGCAGCAACCCAAAGCACAACGTCAATGATGCGATCAACTCGCACGATCTCGCGTGACAGCGCCTCCACTTTTAGCCTGACCCTAGAGACGCCCTTCCTCGTGCGCTCATACTCAACGGCAATACGTTTGCCTGATTGGGTTATCCAAAGGGCATCAGGCACGATCCCGTAGAGCCTCTCTTTTGGAAAACTAGGATCGACGACCAAAACCCGGTCAGGCTTCCACGACACACATTTCTTTGCCTTCAAAACCGAGAGCCTCAGTTCCGTAAGCATGTCAGCGTGCGGGATTTCGTTTATGGGCGGCGAGGCAAGCGGGACGTAGCCTTGGGTCTCCCCGCTCGCTCCGGCAAGCTCCTGGGCCGCCCTCGTCGCTCTGAAGTATGACTTAAGACTGTGATTCGTTGTTACCCGGCTCAGATACCCCGCGCGCTCCAAGAACAGCACACGCTCGTAGGCATACCTTGGACCTCTTGATGCATCGCTCCACCAAACTGCTCGCCAGATCTGATCGACTGTCATACAGCCTTGCTCACAGACCCATAGGCACGCTTTAACATCCCGCGGCGTTATAACACCTGCGACCTTGCGCTTGCCCTCTTTTGGTTTTTCGACTTCGCTTATTTCTGTTTCCATCGTTTGCGTTTCTATTCCTGATCTTTTTTGTTTCTTCTTTTCTAGCCTTTTGGTCCCGTTCTTTGCTTTGTCTTTTTCCCCGTTTTTGTCTTCGTTTTTGTTCCCTGTTTTCTTCTTATTTCTTCTTCTTATTTCTTATTATTTTTATTTTATTATTCTTACTTTCTCTTATCTCTACTCTCTTACTTACTACTTACTTCTCTCACTCTACTTATCTATCTCTTACCTTCTTCCCATACCCTCACTCCAACCCCGACCACCTACTATCGTAGAGAGTGGGTGGTCGGGGTTGGAGTGAGGGTATGGGCCTCCGATCACTGCACCACCACGAACCGCTTTTCTTTATCTTCTCAAGCCGTTGCTGTAATCCTTTAATCGAATCACCCACGCAATGACTTTTAATGGTCTTGCGTGGGGTATTGCGCCCAAACCTGCGCCCTTATCACCCACTTATTGCGTTTTGTCAAATCCACCCTCTGAAGCCTTCTTTGGCGTGTTGTCTTGAGCCAGGGCAAGAGTGCATCTATTGCCCGTCCCGCTCAAAATAATACGGCGCGAAACCAGCGCTATTCCAGCATTACAAAACCCCGCCTAATCGGGCTGTCAATTTCGAGCGTCGTCTTAATCTCTGTTTTTTTTTCGTAAGAATTACTGGCGTTTTCTTTGGTTTCATTTAATCTGTTTCTCAGCAGTAATTTTGAAACCATTAAAAGGGGCTACAATGACTCAGATTCAGTTTGGGAGCAGTATCACTCCTGCGGAGCTAACCGGTACACTTGGCGGGATTACGATCCAAGGGGTTTATAAAGCACTCCGCTCCCTTCAAATCCCTACCGAAGCAACTTCCACACGTCGAAAACTGGTTCCTTCCAAAGGCGTTCGAAAGCTCTTCGAAGATCGTGGCTTCGTCTACCCTAAGCAAAACCTTTCCTTCCAAATTGTGAAGGGCGGAACCGGCAAAACGTCCCTTTCCTACTCGCTCGCCGTCCGAGCTTATCAGTATGGTGCGCGCGTGCTCTGTATTGACTTTGACCAACAGGGAAATCTGACACGCTCCTTCAATGTCGAAGCCCGCGACCGGCCCGTGTGGTTGAACCTATTCCGCGACCGTTTGGATGCATCTCAAGGCGTCGTTGAAGTAGCGGATACCCTCCACTTAATCCCTTCTAACCTGAATAACTCACGCCTTGATGTGGAACTAACAGGTTCCGCCTCAAACCTCAGGGACATGATTCGGGACAAACTCGCAGACATTCGTGATCGCTATGACCTGGTAATTATGGATTGCCCTCCTGCGATCAACAAAATCAACACGGCTGCGGCTTGTGCTTCTGATCGCATTATTGTTCCAGTTAATCCAGACCCCTACGCTATGGATGGGCTGGATTTCACGATTACTGAGCTGGAACGTATTCGAGCTGACTTTAAGCTGGGTTTTGATTTCCGTATCGTTTGGAATCGCTATGACGCCCGCGAGCGGCTGGGGATGTACTATATTCACGAACTCGCCAAACGGCCAGAACGTGCCGAAATGGTCCTCCCTTTTGTAATTCGAACAGACTCCTCAGTTAAGAACGCCATTTTTGATTCAAAATCAGTTTTTGATCTCAATAAAAAGTCTGTCGTACGCGAAGATATTGATCAATTTGCTAAGGAGATACTTGGTGTTAATGCCTGGAAAGAATCGCAAATCAGCGGCGGACAGGCGTGAGGTAGTAAATGGATCTCCAGGGACTTCTCAAAAAAACTGAGCAACGATCAAGTAAGATTAAAAACACTCGCACTGCACCAAGTGTGGCAACGGACGATCGCCCATATACGAACGATCTGGGTGTTCAAACTACTGTCCCAATAAACGCAGACTCAGTTTCAAAATCGGAAATAAACAGAGCACAAACGGGTAACAAACAGGTAACAGAACTGGGAACAAACCGAGAACAAACTGGGAACAGAATTGAGAACAAATCGGGAACAAACCGAGAACAAACTGGGAACAGAATTGAGAACAATCCCCAAAACCCAATAATGCTTTCTATAGAAACTGGGAACAAACTGGGAGCACAACTGGGAACAGAATTGAGAACAAATCGGGAACAAACCGAGAACAAACTGGGAACGGAGTCTCGCTTTTTATCGTTAAGCGGTCTTCAACGCGGAACTGTTCTTTTTATGTACTCTTTATGTCGTGCGGCTGGAACTCGTGAAACAGAAAACGTCCGCTTAGAGATGATCGCCTCCAGCCTGCAAACCACTACAGGGGCGGTTAAAGAGACTATAAAGAGATTAATCGCCAAAGGATTTATACAGCGCCTTAATTACCGAGCTGGGCGTGGTGGCTTCTCAAGTTATTTTCTCCCAGAAAACATCTATCGACAGCTCTTTGAACTCGAAACCGGGAACAAACTGGGAACAAATCGAGAACATTCCGGGAACAAACTGGGAGCACAACTGGGAACGCAACTGGGAACAAGCGTCCCTAGTAGTAGTAGTATTCTAATTAAAGAAGAATTTAAAACTACTACTACTGGCGAACCCGATTTGTGCAAAGTCGACCCGACCAAACTTCCTCCTGAATGGGAACAAGTTAACTGCGTCCCCTTGGCTGACTATGGCTTTGGTGAATCCCAGCTGTCGCAAATTGTGCGTGACAAGTTACTCACTCCCGAGATGGTTCAGGACTCCATCTACGCCTTTGCTTTTGACCTCCGAGAAAATGCCAAGGAGAAAGAGCTGAGGGGAGCACCGCTAAACTACTTCATGGGAACATTACGCAAGGGCATTGCGTATGCACGCCCCCCGAATTATGAGACGCCCCAAGAAGCAGCTCGGCGTAAGCGTTTGGAGCTCCTTCAACGTGAAGAGTCCCAAAGACAAGCAGAAGAACAGCAAATTTTGGAGTTAGAGTTTTCGAGTTGGAGGAGGGAAGTCTCAGTCGCCGAAATTATCGCACTATTACCTGAGCACGCACGTAAGCCAGGAATAGTTCAAGAATCAGCACTGAAAGTTCATTTTGAAGAATACGTTTGGCCAGAACGCCAAACGATTAGTTTGGGCCTATCGACCTCAGATCGCGCAGAGATTCGTAAACAGATTGACGGGGCCATTGGTGAGAGCGAGAGGAACGGTTAATTCATGGGACGAAAAAAAGACGATATTGTTGAGGAAGTCCGAAAGAGTCGCGAGAAATCCGCTAAACGCGAGGCCGTCGATCCTGAAAAATTTCATCGGGAAACACGAAAATTAGCAAAAAAATTAGGAATTACTCGATCTAATTTAAAGTCATTGAAGATTGATTTTTCACACCTTCGCAAGAAAAAGGCCGCGGCAACAGACGATGAGGCGGCTTGATGAAAAAAATTACAGAGGTTGAAGTCCTATCAGCACATCTTTTGAAGATCACGTTTGCCGATGGCCGGGCTGTGGAATTGGATTTTAAAGATAAAATTAAGCCCGGAACAGTTACGGCGCCGCTTTTAAATTTCGAATGTTTCAAGCAAGTTAAGGTAACTCAAGCTGGAAGAGCCATTGAGTGGCCGGGGGAAATCGATTTCTGTGCGGATTCACTGTGGCTAGAAAGTGAGCAATCGCTGGCGGGGGAGGGAGTGTGAGTCCATTCATTCTTGAAGTGCCATCACACGCGACGAAACGACTAAAGAGCAGAAAAATTTCGCGAGATCTAGTTCGTCGCTGCATTACCCGTGGTGTGTTGATAGAGGTTCGGCCCAACGGGCGACAAGTCCGCCATCTTCAGGTTGGCAACCGGGTGCTAGAGGTTATTTACCGTAATTGTACAGGCGGTTTTATTTTGGTGAGCTGTTATTGGAAAGGGGAATATCCGTGAAAGTTACAAGTGACAAAAAATTGAATGTTGCCTATGTGCAGTTTCGGAAAGGATCAGCGTCGAAAACGATTAAATTGCGCAATGGTCTTTTGATGGACCTTGACCGGAAGGGGCAGGTTCTTGGCATTGAGGTGCTGTCGCTATCGGAAACTGCACCCGAACTTAAGACGATCAAAAAAGCACGTCGCCCAAAAACAACCGGGCGCAAGCGAGCGGCTTAGTCGCGAAACTCTTACTTCCCAAGTGAACGCAGGTATTCAGGGACATGACCCATTAGCGATAAGTGCTCTTATCGTGATTTCCGACAAACCGGCTGGCGGGGGTGTTTTTTGCGGTGCGGTGCAAGTATTTAGAGAAACACCCGGTAATCCACTTCAAAGATTTTAGCGAGCTTCTTGGCCAATGCCTTTCCAACTGAGCGCCTTCCTGTCTCTATTTGAGAAACGTTGGCCTGTGGCATTCCCAGGCGTTTCGCAAGCTCCGTTTGCGTAAGCCCCAGCATCTCGCGGCTTGTCTTCACCATGTGCGCAGACTCACCCCCTGCGGCCTTGATTCGATCTCCTGCGATCTCCCTCCAAGGCAATGCCTCGTCCGAGTAAGCTTTAAGGGACACCAAGATGGGTTTGAGCTTAGACGTCGGTACATCTGTAAACCGAAAGACCTTCTCGCCCGCCTTAATCTGAATTTCAGTAGGGCGCGTTTTCATGGGTGCCGACATAGTATACCTCCATCAAGCGAATCTCTTTGTCAGTTACAGCCCAACAAACCACATAGGTAGGGCGTCCTGACTTAATGTGGCAGTGGTACTGGTTCTCTGATCCCTTGAACTTTCCGAAGTGCGACCAATTGGGTTGCACTGGACCTTCTACTTCAAGTTCCTTCGCTAAACGGTCAAAACACGCCTGAATATGCTTAGGCAGCTTTGAGAGTTGTTTGGCCGCTTTTCTGGTTACCGTTACTTGCCACACCATTAAGAGAGTACCCTAGTTTAACTGCCATGTCAAATTTTGATATATTCCTTTTTTTGACATATCTTCCCTGTCTTAGTTTGGTTTACAGAAAAAACGGCTTCCGCATTTGACCTATAAGACATCATCGCCGCGCGGGTAAGGGTAAGCGCCATTCGTTTTGGCGCTGTATTTTATTTGCCCGCTTTAATGAACCTGTCGTTTCCGACAAACAAGTATTTGTGGCATCGAGCGGCGTCAAACCAAAACGAGTGAATGTCGGCCAACCCCATTTTTCTGCCATTCCCGTGCTCGAGGCTAAGCGATAGGCGTTTCGAGGGGCAAAAATGATTAAGGGTGGACCTTTTTTGAAGCCTTTCGGCAAGAAAGACTGAAAAAGTTGATTTTGTCCCCAGGCGCATCGAGCGTAAGCGTGGTTCCAAGGAATTTTGAATCAATTGGCGTGATTGACCCTGCTGTCGCAATGGGCTTCTTTGATTGTGAATCCTCGTAGGACATCATCACTGTAATATTGCTTTCCTGGATGTAGGGCTTTTCTTCGGGCATGGCTGAAATTAATATACTCAAGACTTTGCCATCTTGGAGCGCTAAATCGCCGCGAACGGGGTTTTTGGTATTCTCTTCGATTGGCTCGAGTTTAATCTTCTTTTCGATTTCTTCCCCCTGGTAAAGGGCAGTAACAATGCATTCGGAAAAAGGTGGGGTTGCGCTGGGTGTGCTCCTCTTGTTGGCGGCAGAAGCCACTACTGAAATAAGAGCAATAGAAATCAAGCCGGATATTCGCAGAAACATGATGCACTCCTTTAGTGTGTAACCGATTAAGCGGACGATCTTGGCGTCGACATTCGTGCGCCCAAGTTCTCGGCTGAGTAGCAGCCTTAGAGAAGAGGGGCCCCCTTTGCTGAGGCCGGTCATGGATTTCAGCGTTTAGGTATGTGCATTGATTTTACTACCCTCGGATTCACTCATGCTATTGGCGAAAAATAGCAGATCCATTCAGAGCGTTCTGAAACTCTCCGACTGTAATGTCTGTTGGCAATTCAGTGCAGTCAAAACGCAGAGAGCGGTTTCCATCGGCAAGATTAAAAATAAAGAAGGCGCGTGCGGGAGTTTCATCAAAATCCGAATCGGAACCGTCGGGACGGAGTCGAGCTGTAGAATCACCGTAAGCTTTTACCTGCACCGGTAGTGATCGCCCTTGGAGATCAAGAAAATGTCTTTCAGAATTGGTGTCCGACGAAAAGGGGGCAAACCCACATCCCCAGTCCTTTTGAACTTGTGATGGAAATGACACCGTGCTGCACGACTCGCCTGTCCCCAGCTGGCACTTCCCTATCTGTGCTATTGGAAATGATTTTACGAAGTCTAGAGTCACACCTTGGGGCAGTTGTCGGACGAGAGTGGCTGGCCAAATATCTTTCTTAGCCTCTGTTGCGAATACAGAAGAGCTGACGAGGCATGCTGCAGCAACTAGCATTAATAATTTCATAGGATCTCCAGATAAAGTAATGTCCCAGTTTCGTAGGAGAAGACATTTCTCCGCAGACACTGAGACGGTTGATACTTGAGGCGCACAGTATGGTGTTTGACGCAACAAGTCAAGATATATTTATCACTTTTGTTGCGGGAAACCGCGCCTCTGGAACCTCTTTCTTGGCGCGAGGGAGGTGTTCATTTAAGTAATGATTGAAATTCAACGAATGCGCGGAATTATTGAGCTTTAATGTCCGCCGTGGGCACTCGGAATAGCGGGACCGCCTCAATGAATCTTATGAAATCCGAGTCAGGCCAAGGGTGCGGGCGCAGCTGGTTCTTGAGCCAG
>CAIRTR010000104.1 GCA_903881565.1 Oligoflexia bacterium
CCCCACTCTGAAAAACGATGCAATCAAAGCAGGTGGGTCGAGATCCATCACAAGATCCCTGTATCCGAGGGGGGAGAAAACACAATCGAGAATTTAACGACCATTTGTTCCGCGCACCACGCTTGGACTCATTCCATGGCGCTTGCCGAAACTTAAATAACCCCCTGTTAATAGGCCCTCAAGCCAATTTGCATTGTCGCACTGGAAAAGTTGCATCTGGGGTGAAAGCTAAAATAGTACTGAAAGCGCCTTACCACCCAGGACTTAATCGGCACACCCAAGCAAGCGCTTCATGTGGTTCTAAGATCCTCCAAAACGCGGGGTGAATTCCCAGCGCGAGTTCTGGGATCAATTGGCTTTTACCCGGATCGTGAGTTTGGGGCGGGATTTTGACATTGTTGCCCAATATGTGCTCAAGAATTTGTGGGAAGGGTTTTCGAATATTAGAAATCACTAAAAATCAAAAAATCTTTATTCATCACGGTGCCACAGACGAGGTATGGGCGGCCCTCAAATCGAGGTAGTGGCTTCAATCAACCAAAATGCCTAAACGAATGGCCAGAAGGGGTGACTTTTTCGCCATTATGAAAATACTCAAGTTTACCAGGGCGCGAAGTGATCTCCCCAATTCGATAAAGCGGCCGCCCGAATCGGCGCTCAAATTCGCGTGAGATCTGATCGACGTTGGAACCCTTAATCGTGCAAAGCAGGCAATAGTCTTCGCCACCCATTAGGGCGAGCGGGATAGCGTTTTGTTTTGTGCTTTTGCAATACCTAACCAAAGCACCGGATAATGGAAGCTTCTCAAACGAAACCTTCCCCCCGCAATTTGAAGCCTTAAGAATGTGGGGGAGGTCGGAATGAATTCCATCCGAAACATCCATCATGGCATGAACGGCGCTTTGATTTGCAAGCCACACGCCTTCTTCGAGATGGGGCTTGGGTTTAAAATGCGCCCGCAGGAGCGGCGCCTGATCCCTGGACGAGAGTGAGGATTTCCCCCGAATCAATTGCAGGCCAGCCGCCGAATCCCCTAAGAATCCAGTCACACAAACCACGTCGCCGACTTTGGCTTGCGAGCGCAGTTTTATCCGTTTAGCGTTGGCGCTTCCTAAAACGCAGATGTTAATCGCAATCGATTTCTTAGACCCTGTTGTATCCCCACCCAGCAGAGGAACGTGAAACTCATGGGCACATTGGTGCAGGCCCTTTAAGAAATGCGCTGCCCAATTCTTATCCAGAGTCTTCGGGAGCGCGAGACTTAAAAAGAAGGCCAGAGGCCTGCCCCCCATTGCGGCGATGTCGCTCAAATTCACCGCTAAAGCTTTGTAGCCGATGTCTTGAGCCTTGGATTTGGCGCGAATAAAGTGAATGTCTTCAACGAGCAAATCGGTAGTGACCAGCAGACGATCCCCTGAGTTTTGGAGGCTTGGCAGAACGGCGCAATCGTCACCGATTCCCAACGCGTTTTTGGGGGTGAGATGGGCAAATTTGCGCAATACGCCGCTGATAAATTCAAACTCGTTCATCTTGTTGATTTTCGGGGAACTCATTGGCAGCATTATCGAATAGCTGGGCGCAGGTTTCAAGGGGGGTGGCGTTAGAAAATTGACACTCAGGCGTGGATTGTGTCTCGAGTCCAAGATGTGGCACAATCGTAGGGTGATGCGCTTTTATTTTCCCCGTATTCTGGTGGCGTTATTGTTTTTCAGCGTTTTAAGTGTGGGCTTTGTTGCGGCTGAAAATCTGGGCAGGTCAATTGTGGTTTTGCGAGCGGAGCAAGAAATCAAAGGCCAACTTCACCAGCAGGCTTTGGTGTTAAAGAATAATCAGGTCGAATTTTCAAAGAATTCCGGTTTTCTTTGTCCCCATGCCACGAAGGTGAGGTTGGGGAAATTTGTCGGAGCCATGAACCCCACGCAAAAACAAGAGTTTCAGGTGCTCTCTGCTGTTGAAAAAAAGCTAGGTAGGACGCCAGGACCCGCGGTCCAGGGGCAACACCCGATACGTTACTTTCTGAATGAAAAAGAAATTTATCTTCCCTCATCTCCGGCTAAAATGGTGCGTCAGGCCTTGCTGGAGTACTGTGATGAGTCCTTGCTTAAGGGGTATGCTTATCTTGGAGAAAAATGAAATTTAAGGTCGCACTCAACTTCATGATATGGGTTGGCATCGTAAGTTTGTGCGCTCACGCCGAAACGATTCTGGAGATTTCCGCCCCCTGGGATTGCCCTCGCACAGTGGATCTTGATTTTCCCGTCGAAGGAGGGATCAAACTGTTTTGGGATTCTAAAACGAATTCGTTGGATACCTCTGAGTTGATTGCCGTGTTGGAAAAGGCGGAAAAAGAAGCCCCCCAGTATGACTTTACATCCTGTGCGCAAGAGACGCTTGAGAAGGGGCTTTCACTGCTTTTTGAAAAGCTCTCTAAAGAGCGCGAGTTTGTCGCGCGATATTCCCAAATCTACTGGAGTAGTTTGCTCAAGGTGAGCGTGTTTGGGGCGCGTGCTTATGAGCGGGGGGCGGTGCTGCCCTATTTTCCAGGAGCGGCAGCGGTTCCACTTTTGTCGTCTGAGCAAATGGAGGAGATGCTGATTCAATTGGGCGTTCTTTGCGGAGAGCAAAGTTTGACCCTTGATTATCTGGATGATCGGTTTTTGAGTTATCTCTCAGGGCTGACTCCAGCTCAAATGGGATCGCTCGCAATTTGCAAGCAAAGTGTATCGCGCGCCTATATGCAGCTGCTCGAGGATTTGAATGCTCAGCCCTGCTCATCGGGCACGCCGATTTGCCGGGATCTGAAACTCTCGATTCAGCGAAGTTACGCCAGACTTGCAAAACTGGGGTTAGCCCCAGAAACCGCCCAGGCGCTTTTTTCCAATGAATGTCTGCCCACACTTCAGGCGCTCTCACAAGGGGCTCGCAAATTGATTGAGGCTACATCAAATGCTGCTGATTGCGTTGAACTTCGAGAGGGCGATGGGCGTCATGTGGGGCAGCATCCGGATACGGGATTTCCTTCTGGCTATTTTTTAAAGCGGGGCTCCGATCGGTTCTTGAGCAAAGAGTTTCGAACTGCAGAAGGCAAAGTGCTTGGGTCGGGGGCTCGGGTAAAGAGTTATGAGGCAAAAGTGAACTTTCAATTTATGGATGCTCAAGCGGGCAACGGCAATGAAGTCTCACGAGCTTCAAAACAAATGGAATCTCGATTCACCGAATGTTTTGCCCAAGCAGCGCCCATGCTTCGAGGCCCTGAGGGTGAGTTTTTGGAGGTCAAGTTGGTTAAGGGCGACGCAGGGGGAGAAATTCCTCCAAAATCATCAATCATGATTTTGGCGTACCTTCCGAGAGTCGATTCGCTGCATTGGAGTGCGGGGATGGATTGCTCAAGTGTCGTGCATGAGACTTTGCATCACTTGGGGCTTGTTGATGAATATCGCGAGCAGTTTTCGGGTTATGTCATTGATGGGAAGGGGGAGCCCAGACATTCCAACAGCGATGGCAAGAAACTGGATTATGATTGTCGTGTGACGGGTCCCGTGGATTCAGTGATGAATCACGAAGATGAGGCCTATGCCTCTGCGGGGCTTAGCAAAATATTGGGGCTTTTTGCCCGCACTCCGAAGCGACCTTCGCTTTTTTATCCTTCTGAGTTTTTGGCGATCACGCAACCGGGCTGCCCCAAAGGTAAGCCTGGTTTTGCAGCCTGCGCTCGCGAGGCGTACAAGAATTCTCGCTCTGCTTATGGAGAAGGTTGTGCCTCGGGATTGCCTGCTGCCTGTCGGGAGGGTACTTGGTTGGGGCGCTGGAAATGAGTTCTTTTCGGACAAAGACGGATTCTCCGCATGATCCTGATAAAGCGTATGTTGTAGCTCTTCGGCGCGTGGGACGCAGGGAGAGCTCCGCGCGCGAGCTTCAAGATTATCTGAGTCAGCGCGGGTTTTCGGAGCAAATCGTGGCGTTTACGGTCAAGCGCATGGTCGCGGAGCGTTTGGTGGATGATGCGCGTTTTACGCGGATGCTGATCAGGCAAGAGGCTTCGATGGGCCGAGGGGCGGTGCGAATTCGGCTGAAACTCAAGCAAAAAGGCGTTGATCTTGGGGTGAGTGAGGTTCGCTCGGAGGCAGAAGAACTGACAGGCGTTCCAGAGCTTGAAATGGCCAAGGACCTGCTGGCGCGAAAATTTGGCAGTCTGCAGCTTGAAGATTCAGGCGAAGCTCGCAAGGAATATGAGGAGCGTCGCGCAATTCTTGCGCGCGCGTATCAGTATTTGATCAGGCGCGGCTTTTCGCATGAAGTGGCGCGCAAGGCGTTGGAGGCGTTAAAACCTGGGCTAAAGTCGTAGTACAATCCTTGACAAGACCCGCGCACCCCCTTACCTTTTTGGACAAGGGGAATTCCATGTTGAAAACAATCGCACTGGCTAGTCTGCTGCTTTTCACTTTATCCGGTTTCGCTCAAGCCGATACGGGCCTCATTATTCATGCGGCCGAAATCGGAGTGGCAAAGTTCCATCGCAAGGGCAATCAAGTCCACGCATACGGAGCAAAGAATGTCTGGCGCCACAATATTTTGCCAGACGGTGCTGATTCGCATACCCCGCAAGTGAGATTGGAAGACGATCAATCCTATTCGATCATTTTTTCTACGTTAGAAGAATTACTCAAAACGTCGATGGATCTCTCGAAGAAGACGGGCAAACTGATTACTGCGATCAGCATTAACGGTCACGGGCTTCCCGGCGGAATGTGGTACCCCCAAGACGCCGATGATCTGAAAAGCTTGGGCTGTTATTCGTGGCAAAATGCTGCCAATGCCCCGGATCAGGAGAACTACGACCAATATTACGGCGCCATAAGCAAAGACGACATCATGCAGATTCGCCAGATGTCTCAGTCTTCGGCGCCGATGAATTATGGTTGCACTACGGGCTTGTCGGGTTGGAAAAATGTCGTCGCAAAGCTGCCTGGCTTACAGGCCGTTTTTTCAGACAAGGCTGTCATTCATTTTGTGTCGTGTGTGGTGGGTTTGGGTCGTGCGGGAGATAATTTTACTAAAGGGATTGCGGAACTCGTTTTGGGGCAAACCCATGGGAGCGTCGAGACGTCCACTGCTTTTGGGTTGGGAGATTGGTCCATGCCTGAGGGGATGGGGTTCTGGGATTATCAGACGGATGCACAGCTTGAGCGTGATAACAGCATTTATCCCGTGAATCGCAAGGATCGCGAGATCATGCAAAAGGGGACGATCCGGGTTGCTCAAAAAACGGGGAGCGCTTGGGGCACTTCGCTTTTTGCCAACGTTGATTTTATGTTTGTAGGGGAGACGCCTACCGCGCGCGGGGTTTCGGCGCTGATTGCTCCCGAAGCATTTGCTCCTGACCTCTCCGTCGAAGAAGCACCTCTTCGAGTGCGCGTGCCGGGAACACAGAGTTACGTAGAAAAGTTAACGCGGAACTGAACCAAAAGGTGGGGATGTCTGTGTGAGTTGGCGGACAAGTTGTACTGCGTCGCTTATGAATTCAAAATTAGTTTTGGAAAGTTCCACCGACGTATTCAGTCTCATTTAGCAAATGGAAGAGCACAATCTGGATCTTGCCTCGTTTTAAAAAATACTGCAGCCATGAGCGAGAAGTCAAAGACGTGCAAAGTGTCTCCCATCCACGTCCTAAGTTTGCGTAGAAGTTCCACTCTAAACGCATCTCGATCTTGGGCGTTTAGCAAAGACTCGTAATGGAGCACCCGAGATTGTGACAACAGGAGACCCTGAAGGGCGCTGGCATCAAGGGCGAGCGTCATGGGTTCTCTCCACGTGCGGGAATGTTTCCAGCCACTCCCGTTTCTAAAAACCTTTGTGACCTCCTGAAAATTTCCTCTCGGTACTTGTCCAGGAGCCTTCCAAAAAAGGTTGAATTGACGCCTGATCCATTCGTTTAATTCCGCAAGTTCAAGACTCTTTGGGAACTGGGTTTCAAAGATCCAAAGGATTCCATTGGGACGTAAAATGCGGGCGAACTCCTGGGCTGTCTCCTGGCTGTTCATCCAATGAAAAGCGGAGCCCACTAAAATGGCATCCACCGAATGCTCGCCTAGGCCGGATCTGGCGCCCTCGCCAATGCTAAACACCACCTCGGCCAGGCGCGGGTCTTCTTTTGCCTTCTCGATCATGCGCGCGTCCGGGTCAACCGCAAAGGCGTGCACTCGCAGGCTCGTCTTAAGCATAGCCGCGAGTGAGAGCCCCGTCCCGCAACCGATATCAGCGATTTCAAAGGGCTCTTTGAAGCCCTGCGCGATCAGCTCGCGCTTAAATCCCACGAAAAGTTTCACGGGATAGTCGGGACGAAAGAGCTGATAATAATCGGAATCAAAGTGAGACATCCGCAGACAAATTCTACGATTTGCCGCCTTTTTGCAAGGGAAGAACCTTAGCGTCTGGATACGTTAACGTTGCAGGTATAGGATCATGACGACTCAAAGTCCTTTGTCTTCAAAGGTGGAACCGCATTGAACAAGGTTCACTTCGGATTTTATCGTTTGAGTGAAGACCTCGACTTTACGCTTTCCGTTGCTCACGATGCCACGCGAGGGGATCGCCGCAAGGCACGGGCGCCATTTGAGACGCGTCTAAACCACTTGCCCAAAGCCGTGGGTCGGGGCCAATAGTTCTACGCAATACGCGGCAGAGATTTCTTATTCATCGTTGTTTCACAGTCAGCCTGGAACGATTTCCATCGAGGTGGGGCTTCGCGAGCTACTTGTATTAAAATCAGAGCGGCGCGATGCGCAGTGTCTGTTGATGGATAGCTATTCTGATAAACCCGTTCTCGGTGCAGTCTCCGTAGTAACGATGTCATCAGGCGAGGCCATGGCTGAAAAAGTACGAGCTACTTTGACGAGACTAAAGCCTGCGATCCGCGATGTCTTCGATCTTTGGTACGCATTTGAAAAGGGACTGTTGCCGGTTAGAGATCCTGCGTTCGTAGACCTCGTCCGTCAGAAGTTGGCTGTGCCCGGAACGGGGCCTGCGTCGATGTCCTTAGAGCGCCGAAGCGAGTTTCGACGACAGATGAAGCAAGATCTCTTGCCTGTTCTTCGCTCCGCTGATTTTGATCGGTTTAACTTTGATGACGCATGGAAGATTGTCGAGGAGTTGGCTCGTCTGGTTTTGGTTGAGTAAATGAAGATATTAACCAAAAGGTGGGGACCACCTTTTGGTGCCGAGGACCGGAATCGAACCGGTACGTTCCTTTCGAAACCCAGGATTTTAAGTCCTGTGCGTCTACCAATTTCGCCACCCCGGCACATTCAATAAAGGCGTGGGCTTGTACTTAAGAAATACCCTGTTTTAGATGCGAAGCCAACCGCTTAAGTGCATTGGCAGCACCTGGCGTGTCGGAAATCACAAAAAAGTGAACCCCCGGCGCTCCATAGCGCTTGAGATCCTCGACGAGTTTCAAGAACAGCTCGATCCCTCGCTCTTCGCCGGCCTCTTTGTCTCTTGGATTCTCATGTGCGCCATCGCCCTCAGGCAAAGCAGCCAAAGTCGCCGCAGGAATCGATACTTTAAACCGCGCCGCCATCTTCTCTGCCACACTGCGCGACTTCAGAAGTCTCGTGCCTGGCAGGATCGGAATTTTAAGCCCCTCTTTATCGCAGCGCTCGCGAAAGCGCGCATACGACTCAGCATCAAAAAGCATGTCGGTAATCGCATACTGCGCGCCGGCTTCAACTTTTTTACGGAAGTATTCAAGGCGATGTCCCGTATCCGGAAACTCAGGATAAACAGCCGCGCCAATGCAAAAATCGGTTTTCTCATGCCCATCAGAAGGGGGGCCACCGGGACGGGGAATGTAGCGGCCGGCATTCATTTCTCGGATTTGTGCGATGAGCTCATGGGCAAGCGAGTAGCCGCCGTCACGAGGTTTCCACTCGGGAGAATTCTCTGGGGGATCGCCACGCAACGCCAGGATGTTACGAATTCCAAAATAGTGGTGATCGATGAGTTGGTTTTCAATGTCATGGGCCGTGAGATCGCGACACGTAAAATGGGCGATGCAGGGCACGCCAAACTGCTCTTTTACAGCCTGGGCAATGGGGAGACTGCCGCCGCGGAGGCTGCCGCCTGCTCCTTTGGTGACGGCCAAGAATTGGGCGCCTGCCTGAGTGAGCGTCTGAATCTGCTTGAGTACAAAGGACTGCTCAGAGCCGTTTCGAGGAGGAATGACTTCTGCCGAGATGGTGAATCCATCAGTAGCGAGCACGTCGGTGAGTTTGCGGTCTGGTTTAAATGGAAATGCGTTCATATTGGGGCTTGAGTCTTGAACAAAAATCTCAGAATGTAAAGAGGAGTGTAAAGGAATGTATGAAACACCTGAGTTGGATTTTAAAAGATCAGTTGGCAACCCGGCCCGGACCGAGGGTGGCCCCGTGGGATTTGCAGGCCTTGAAGGAAAAAGCCGGGATCACGGCCGTGTTTTCGATGTCGGATGAAGGGGCAGCTCCGAGTGTTTCGTATGCGGGGCTACGGCATCACACGAATTATATTTCGGATCAGCCGCTTTATAATACAAAGGAACAGTTGGCGCTGATTGAGCAGATTGGGCCCTCAGTCGAGGCTTTGCACTTAGAAATTTCACGTGGCGGGCGCGCCTTTGTCCATTGCTACATCGGCCGTGATCGCAGCGGTTTTTTGGCGGCAGCGTACTTGATCAAGCACTGTGATCACACGGCTAAAGAGGCCCTGAAAAAAATGCGGGCGCTTAAAGAATACTGCGTTTGCCCGGGCTACGAAGAAGCGCTCCAGATGTACGAACTCTCGCTTGCCGCAGAGACACTCTAGTTTTTGGAGGCCTTCGGGTAATCTTTGCCGGGATCGATCTTCTCGACATAGGCGCTGTTCCACACCTTGTTAAATGACACGTTCATTTGCTCTGAGGCCGCAAGTCCTTGCTGGCCTTTGAAAATCAGCTCCACGTTTCGAGAGGTCGAAAAATATCCATGACTCCAGTTGCTGGTTCCTAACCACAAGGTCTCGTGATCCACGATCATCACTTTGCTGTGAATCACGCGCGCATAGGGGATGGGGCCACTTGAAAACTGCGGAATTTTTGCATACCTCACGTCAACGCCCCCTTGGCGAACAAGTGCCTTAAGAGATTCTCCTTCAGCGCCCGTAATGCTCCAATCCGCTACAAGCAACTGAACCTGCACACCACGTGCCCGGGCCGCGCGAAGAGCTTGGTCAATGACGAGCCAGGGAGCTGGGTCCTTTTTGGTGCTGTCGTAGGATTTTTCCTGGGTCGCGTAGCTTAGGAGTTGAATCCGAATCTGTTGTTTTGCGCCTTCAATAAGCGGGATGAGTGCATCAATGGCCGAGCGGGTGCCGGGCGGGTTAAACTCAGGAGGGCTTGCGACGAGTTCGATTTCGCCTGCGGGGGCCGCTGCGGGTTGGCCCGGTTTTGGGGCAAAAACAGGGGGAATGTTTGTGAGCGCCATTGCCCAGTCCGCTTCAAAAATGCCGGTGAGTTGGGAGGCGAGTGCGGCGTTTTCGATGAGTGCGCCCATTTCGTGGATGTGCTCAAGCGCGCGCCAATCAAAGTTCTGGCTGCCGATGAAGAGGCGCTTGCCGTCGATGATCCAGTATTTGGCGTGGAGGATTCCGCCTGTGATTTTTTTGAGATTCAAAACGCGGAAGGCAAGGCCCGGGATTTTTTTCAGCCGCTCAATGGACGGCGTATCTTGAGAGAGCATGAGACTGTCGAGGAGGAAACGGATTTTGATTCCTCGGCTGCCCGCTTTTTCGAGTTCCTGGATGACGTCTTCGAGTGCGCTGCCTGCTTGATTGGTCACGTAAAATTGCGCGACATCGATGCTGACTTGGGCTTCTCTAATCATTTGTAGCCAGACATCCTTGGCCATCGCGAACGCGGGATTTGCGAGATCCGTTTCAAGGGGGATGGATTGTGCGATGGTGGTTTCGCTGCCGCCGGTTGAAAGGGCATGAGCAGTCGAGGAGTGCTTGAGTGTTGAGCAGCTTAAGAAGAGCAGGGCTGATAAGAAGATGGGTAGGCTTTTCATGATGCCGTGGAGCATCGCAGGGAGCGACCGGGTTTTGCAAGTTTGTTTTTGAGGAGAGCGTAACCCGCAATTTCCGAAAATGGGAAGCTGGAGGCCTCAAGGGGAGGGGGTTGGGGCTCCGAGTTTCCTCATTTGGGAAACACGGGGTGCGGCGAAATCAATTGCCCATTTACCCGCATCACTAACTTCGCTAAACTCACACGGATGTCGCTGCTTGATGAATATCGAAAACAATTTGCCTGGCGAGACTGGAGCAGAGTCCTTGAGCAATGCCCCGTTTCGCAGGGCAGCCACATTCTGGATTTGGGTTGTGGTCCGGGGGATATCGCGGTGGAACTCATGAAGCGCGGAGCGTTTGTCACCGGGATTGATGGAAACACAGAGTTGCTTGCGGCTGCAAAAGAGCACTGCCCCCAGGGACACTTTGAGAAGCAAGATCTGCGCGCATTGCATTTGGCCCCCGAAACTTATGACGGGTTGTGGTGTAGTTTCGCGGCTGCGTACTTTACAGATTTTAAAACCACGTTCTCCTCCTGGCAAAAGTTCCTCAAAAAGAGCGCCTGGGTTTGCCTTACCGAAATTGACGAGCTGCTGGGGCATGAGCCGCTGTCGCCCAAAACGAAGGAAAATATTCAAAACTTCTACGACCACACCCTCAAAGGGGGAGGATACGACTTCAGATCTGGATCCAAAATAGGGAGCGTTCTTGAATCCGCAGGGTTCACGGTCAAACAAATTCAGTTGGCCGATCAAGAGTTATGCTTCGAGGGGCCAGCGCCTATCGAGATCGCCAAAGCTTGGGAAAAGCGTTTAGATCGGATGGGTGGATTGCGGCGGTTTTTCGGGGAGAACTTTCCGCAATTTAAAGACGAATATTTGCAATGCCTCCGATCTGAAAACCATGTTTCACGATGCACAGTAGTCTGTTGCGTAGGGATTCGTGCGCCGAAGTAGTTTTATCGTCTTCCTAATCACACTCGGCGTTTGTCTGAGCTTCTCCTCCCGAGCCGATGCCTCACTTCAATCGAAAACCCAAACGCTCCACATCCCCTCAGGCGCAGCCCTTGAAGCGCAGATCCAAGTGTGGAGCGCGGAAATCGAAGACTCGAAAAAGCAGAGCCCCCAACCGAAACCCGCCGCCATATTGGTCTTTGGCGGTTTCCAAAATGCCGCAAAGGTCCTGGATCTTCTGACACCGCATCTCGAGGGTATCGGCGTCTCCGACGTCGTGCTTGCCAGTTTCGATTACCCGTTTGAGCCGCCTCGAAAATTTGAGTTTCCCGCGAGCCTCCGTTTTGCGGCCCAAGCAAAACTTATGATTCACCAGACCGTTGAAGGAATTGTTGAACTGCGGCGTCACCTCATCGAAAAATGGAACGTCGATCCTCATCGCATCACCTTGATCGGCGCAAGTCTCGGCGCCCCGTTTGCGGCACTGGCTGCGCAGCCCGGACTTTTTCCGGGCTTAGTTTTTGTCCATGGTTTTGGAGAGATCCAAAAAACCGCTCAGTTTCAACTTGAACAATCATGGAGCCCCAAAAGCCAAAACGGTAATGCAAAATGGCCTGCAAAATGGGCATGGCTTGTGACACCGGTGGCTTGGTGTCTTACGCAAATCGGCGAGTGGTATTTTGCAATGAAGTCCCCCGAAGAAGCCGTCAGTCAATTGACGCCTGAAACGAAAGTATTCGTGATCAGTGCGGAAAACGATCGCTTCATCCCTCAAAGCGCGTCCGCCGCGCTCTGGAATTCTGTGCTTCGATCCAAAACCGTCGTCAGGGAGCGCTGGGTGATGCCCGGCGATCACGTGCAGCCGGGGCCCGGCGGGGAAGCGAAAATCGGGCAAATCTTCTCAAAAGTCTGTGCTTGGCTTAAAGCGCAAGGACTGCTTTAATTAAGAGAGTTAGGTTTGAAAACCCAAGGAGGGGTATTCGATGGGGACCGTGATTAAGACGCCACAGATAGATGTTCCGCACATGCCGACGCTTCCCAACCTGAATCTTCCTAGCATGCCTAACATGGCCAACAGTCCAAACATAAACAATATGACCCATCAAGCGCAGGTGCCTATGGCTACGCCTCTAACTACGAACGACAATCCGCAATATGCCAACCGCCAAGTTGCGAATAATGCCGCCACTCCCGCTCATATTTTTGATGCGATTGAATCCATCTATGTCGCCAATCAACAGTTGGACATGGGCTTGAGAAAAGAACAGACCCGCGCTCGCGGATTGGAAAATGAACTCAATCAGGAACGCACACAGAATCATGCGATCATGACCGAGGCAAATCAGAAAATTCGAGATTTTGCCGCGTGGATGGAAAAACTTAAATCTGAAGTCATTTTGCGCCAAACGCGCGAAGAAAAACTGCAGGAGCATGTCAAATCGCTTTCCAACACCACTGCCGAAATGCAGACGGAGCTGACGAATACGAGAAACCTGCTTGCGCGCGAGCGCAAGAAAAACGAAGGCGAAACCGAGTCGCTGAAGGCATCGGTTGAGCAAGAGCAACGTCGTGTAAAAGAACTTGAAGAAGAGCTTCGCAGATTGCACCTGAATTATGAAGCGCTTCAAAATGAACTCAAGCGTGATATTCACGCCCTGCAGATGAAGGATCAGAAGCTTCGGTCTGAACTGGAGCAGCAGAGCACTCGACGCGAAAAAGTCCAAGAGCGCTTGGAGCAGACCACGACCGAGCTTTCGGTCATAAAATCCGAGGGCGATAAAATGCGGCAGCGCCTTGAAGCTGCTGGAAACGATTTAACGCGTTATAAATCCGCATGGAACGAAATGTTGCAGCATGAGCGCAAGCTCAAGCAAGTGATTGCGGATGATCGCGCAAGGATGGGCAAGATTGGCGAGGATCTCGGGCGCACCCAGGACGAGAGCACGCGCTCGAAACTCGAAGCCCAGAAGGCCCGGGCTGAAGCACGAGAAATCCAAGAAGCGATGCAGACCCGCATTACGGAAGCGGAGCGTCGATGCGGGGAACTTTATGATCGCCTCAGTACCCTTCAGAGCAGTGCGCAAGAGGTTCGGGCTAACTTGGTGAAAGTCAAAACCAAAGAAGAGGTTGTGGCAAGCGCGCTGGCGCCTACCACTGACGCAAACGAAGCACCGCGTCCTGCGCCAAAGATGCCCTCTGCCTCGGAGCTGCGGCGCGCCCGGATTGCGCTGGAAAAGGTATCCTTTGATCAATTGGAGCAGCAAAATGCTTCGGAGATGATTGATCATATTAATTTCACTTTTGATGATGATGGGGGCCTAAAGCGCGTGACGCCCAACGCATCCACGTCAAAAGACGCGGGAAACGACTTTCCCGAGTTCCCGCAGTCTTGATTTAAAGCCCTCGTTTGTCCCTGTTTATTGGCTTGTTATTCCCTTGTTAATCAAGGTGAATTGAGTACTATTCCCCCCAAACCTAAACTTCGGGGGAATCTGAGTATGAACACTTCATCAGGCACTGCGGGCACACCAACCAAACGCTCTTGGGCTGAGCCCTTTAAAATCAAGATGGTCGAACTCCTTAAAGTGACGACTCTTGAGGAGCGAAAAGCCGCGCTTAAAGAAGCGGGTTATAATACTTTTTTACTGAAATCTGACGACGTCTACATCGACCTACTCACCGATAGCGGCACCAATGCGATGAGCGACGTGCAATGGGCGGGCTTGATGTTGGGGGATGAGGCCTACGCAGGCAGCAGAAACTATTACAACTTAGAGGACAACGTCCGTAAGTTTTACGGCTACAAATATCTCGTACCGACTCATCAGGGGCGCGGTGCGGAGCATATTATTTCACAGATTCTGATCAAGCCCGGGGACTTTGTGCCGGGGAATATGTATTTCACAACCACCCGCCTTCATCAGGAGTTGGCTGGCGGGAGTTTTGTCGATGTCATTTGCGATGAAGCTCATGATGCCAATAATCTGAATCCCTTCAAAGGCAACGTCGATTTGAAAAAGGTCGAAGCGTTGATCGCCAAAGTGGGCGCCAAGAAGATTCCTTATCTCTCGGTCGCGGTTACGGTGAACATGGCAGGCGGTCAGCCGGTATCGATGGAAAACCTCCGCGATGTGCGGGCACTTTGCAAGAAACACGGGATTCGCGTGATCATGGACGCCACCCGCGCCATGGAAAATGCCTACTTCATCAAAATCCGTGAAAAGGGTTTTGCCGATAAAACCATCCCCGAAATTCTACTCGAAATGTGCTCCTACTCCGATGGCTGCACGATGAGTGGTAAGAAGGATTTGCTCGTCAACATTGGCGGCTTCTTAGCCATCAATGAATGGGAAGTTTTTGAAGAAGCCCGAAACCTCGTTGTTGTATATGAAGGACTTCACACCTACGGCGGCCTTGCCGGTCGCGATATGGAAGCCATGTCCCGTGGCATTGTTGAAGCCGCAAACTATGATCATCTGCGTGCCCGCATCGGACAAGTGGAGTATGTGGGAGAAGGACTTGCTAAGGCTGATGTCCCCTTTGTTTTGCCGGTGGGGGGGCATGCGATTTTCTTGGATGCCAAGAAGTTCCTGCCGCATCTGAAGCAAACCCAGTTTCCGGCGCAAGCGTTGGCAGCTGAACTTTACCTTGAATCCGGGATCCGTGCGATGGAGCGCGGGATCGTCTCCGCGGGGCGCAACAAAGAGACGGGGGATCATTATTATCCTGCGCTTGAATTGGTGCGGTTAACGTTCCCAAGGCGTGTGTACACGCAGGCGCATTGCGATGTACTGATTGAATCTGTGATCGAAGTTTATCGCAATCGAAACAAGATCAAGGGGCTTAACATGATTTATGAGCCTAAATATTTGCGTTTCTTTCAAGCTCGTTTTGAACCAATCGTTTAATCACGTGATTATCTCAAGGTAAGGAGAAGATTATGGACATTGCAGGAAGTAGGATTCTGATTCTCGGTGGACCCGGATTAGTGGGTATGGCGGTCGTACGCAGGTTTTTGTTTCATAAACCTGAATCGCTTCTGATCACAGGCTTGACCCGGGCCGAAGTCGATGCGGCGCTTAAGGAGCTTGAGCCCGTGGCAGGCAAGACGAAAATTACGGGAAAATGGGGCAATATCTTTGTTCGCTCCGAATTCAAAGATCTTGCGCGCCCCGAGATCCTGGGCAATCCCACGCGTTTGAGCCGGTTTGTTTTAGATACGATTGAACCCTTAAACGACGAGATCCTCAATGCTTCGACTCTTCATGAAATGATCAAGGAGTATAAGCCTCATACGATTATTGATTGTATCAACACCGCGACCGCTCTGGCTTATCAAGACGTATTTGAAGCTTCGCGCCAGACTTATTCGATGCTCAAGGATCCGGTTGCCAGTGCAGGCCCCGAATTCAAAACGCGCGTGGAAACCCTGCTCGGCACGCAGTACACGCCGCAACTGATTCGGCACGTGCAGATTCTCTGGGAGTCGCTCACCGACTTTAACGTTCAGACTTATCTCAAAGTAGGCACGACCGGTACCGGGGGCATGGGGCTTAATATCCCTTACACCCATTCAGAGGATAAACCGTCTCGCGTACTTTTGGCAAAATCCGCCATTGCTGGCGCCCATACGATGCTGCTCTTTTTGTTGGGCCGTACCGCACGCGAGCATGGCTCGACCTCTCAGTGGTCTCCAGATCGCAATATCAAGCCAACCTCTCCGATCATTAAAGAAGTAAAGCCCGCAACCGCCATCGGCTGGAAAGAGATTAGTTTTGGCAAGATTAGGCGCAAAGGTAAACTCGTGGAGCTCTTTGACCAGGATCCCGCAAGTGCCTTGAGCGTTGAAGAGCTTTTGGCGCCTCGCACGCAGCCTTGGAAGCGCGTGGAGAATGATTATCTGCAAGCGCCCTTTATTGATACGGGTGAGAATGGGATCTTTTCGCGCGGCGAATTTGAAGCCATCACTGATGAAGGGCAGATGGAATTTATCACGCCTGAAGAAATCGCTGAAACGGTCGAAGCCGAAATCATGGGCGGCAATAGCGGCTCAGATTGCGTCAGCGCCCTGGACTCGGTGGTCCTAGGCCCGACGTATCGCGCCGGTTTCTTAAGAGCCCGCGCTGTGGAGAAACTCAGGCAGCTTGAACGCAGCAATGGGGTGCCGAGTGTCGCTTTCGAAAATCTTGGGCCTCCAAGGCTTTCAAAATTACTGTTTGAACTGCATCTTATTACCCAGGAGATGGGCCTTCTTGACGTCCCTAAATTCGACGCTGCTGAACTGGGCAAACGTTGCGAAGAACAGATTTTAAGGAATGCAAAACTTCGCGCAGCCATTCTCTCTGTGGGCATCGCCATTGTTTTGCGAAGCGGTCGCGTGCTTCGGGGCCCGGAGCTTGTGATTCCGAGTCGCTGGGATATTCCGGCCGATGGAAAAATCGGGCCAAAGCACCTGGATCAATATGCGGGTCAAGGCTGGCTTGATTTACGTGAGCCTAATATGAAGTCCTGGCTCACCCGTTTGAGCGTCCTGCGTGAAGAAGCCACAAGGGCTGATAACGAGAATACGGGTTCTGCTTACGTGCGAAACCAAACGCATTGGGAAACCGTGGATAAACAAGGATCTTTAGGGAGTGTCGTGTCTTGGGTCTTCTTGCGTGAAGAAGACGGGGAGCGCGTGAAACGTTAATGGCCACGGGTACGAAAAGCCTTATTTTGCAGGGTAACGAAGCGATCGCACTTGGCGCCCTTCATGCGGGGATCGTTTCGGCCTACGCTTATCCAGGCACACCCTCGACCGAGATTCTCGAATACTTGCTGAAGCTAAAAGCCAAACAAGGGTTTCCGCATGCGGCTTGGTGTGCAAACGAAAAGACTGCCTATGAGCAAGGCTTGGGGGTGGCGCTCGTGGGCAAGCGTGCGCTGGTTACGATGAAGCACGTGGGCTTAAACGTCGCGGCCGATCCGTTCATGAGCTCCACACTGGTCACTTTGCATGGCGGATTAGTTTTGGCCGTGGCCGATGACCCGGGAATGCACAGCTCGCAAAATGAGCAAGATACCCGTGTTTTTGCAGATTTTGCGCATATTCCGTGTCTTGAGCCAGCCACCCCTCAGCAAGCTTACGACATGACCTTTGAAGCGTTTGAGCTCTCTGAGCGTTTTGGGGTTCCCGTGGTTTTGCGATTGGTCACCCGTCTGTCTCATTCGCGGGCAGAGGTAAGTGTGAGAGATGGGGATCCAGGGCAAGTGATCCGCTCAAAACCTCCAACCAAAGCCGCAAAGTCTTCGGATTGGATTCTCATGCCCGCAAATGCAAAACGGCAGTGGCATGGGCTGTTGGAAAAACAAAAAGTGTTTCAGAAATTTTCTGAGGAGACTTCCCACAATCCTTTGACCCACCTGGATGGGGGTTCAGAGCTTGGTGTGATCACCACCGGGATTGCGCTTGAGTATTTTTTGGAAGAAAAAGCAGAGCTCCCGCAAACACCTGCGCACCTTCATATTGGGGCTTATCCCTATCCTACGGAGAAGATTCGCAAACTCGTGGCGCGCTCCAAACGAGTCGTGGTGCTTGAAGAAGGTTATCCGTATGTCGAGCGCTATTTGCGCGGCATTATCGAGCCGCCCTCAGGATCTTCAGCTCAAATTGGAGGCAAACTCTCGGGCTTGATCTCTATTGAAGGCGAGATGACTCCAGAGATTGTGCGTGTGGCGTTGGGTTTACCTGAACGTGCATTGACGGATTTTAGCTCTTTTGGGCTCGAATTAAAGGGGCGGCCTCCGCAATTGTGCAAGGGGTGTCCTCATGGCGATATGTTTTTTGCGATTAAACCTGCCCTTGAGGGTTTTCCACAAAGTCTGGTGACCTCGGATATCGGGTGTTACACCCTGGGCGCGCTTGAGCCGTATTCTGCCATTGAGAGTTGTGTTTGCATGGGTGCCTCCATTGGGATGGCCAAGGGCGCTGCAGAGGCCGGGGTTCATCCCGTGATTGCGGTCATTGGCGATAGCACCTTCTTGCACTCAGGCATGACCGGGCTGCTTGATGCCGTGGCCAGTAACACGAACATGACGCTTGTGATTTTGGATAACGAAGCTGTGGCCATGACGGGGGGGCAGAAGACCCTGATTGCTTCGTCGCGCTTAAAAGATGTCGTCTTGGGCCTGGGCGTTGCGCCTGAGCATTTAAGGCTCGTTGAGGCGCATCGGACGAAGATTAAAGAAAATACCGACATTATTCGGCAAGAAATCGAGTATCCGGGATTGTCCGTTGTGATCGCCGTTCGCGAGTGTGTGGAAACAGCGGTTAGAAGTAAGAAAAGTAAATCTGAAGGAGGCTGCGCGTGAAATTCGATCTCGTGCTAGCCAACGTCGGTGGGCAAGGCGGTTTATCGATCGCAGCGGTCGTGGCGATTGCAGCCAGGCATCAGGGACTGTTCGTCAAGCAATCCGAAGTTCACGGAATGTCTCAGCGTGGAGGCGCCGTCAGTGCGCATCTTCGCCTCTCAGATCAAGAGGTGGCCAGTCCTTTGATTCCGCTGGGGGCTGCGATGATGATCTTGAGTTTGGAGCCCATGGAGAGCGTCAGGTATCTGCAATATCTTTCGGCGCAAGGCCGAGTGGTAAGTGCGATGGCGCCGGTGGTGAATATCCCGGATTATCCTGTGCTTGAAGAGCTTCATTTGAAGCTTAAGAAAATTCCAGGGACTGTTCTCGTGGACGCGGATCGTTTAGCCCGAGAAGCCGGGACTTTACGAAGCGCCAATATGGTGATGCTAGGTGCTGCTTCAAAGTTTCTGCCGCTCAAAGTCCAAGCGTTAGAAGACGCGATTCGCGAGATTTTTTCGTCCAAAGGTCCGGTTGTTGTCGAGCAGAATTTGAAGGCTTTTGCACTGGGACGTGGAGTGTAGTCCTTTGAACTTTGCTAAAATTCAAAACCTTTTCAAAAGCGTGCGTGATCAAAGGCGCGAGTCGTTGCTGGAAGTCGAAGGGTTGGCGCTGCTTGAATGCCTAGGCATCCGAGTGCCGAAGACCCTGGTTGTTACCTCCACGAATGGTGTTTTTGTTTTGGAAGAAGAGCGCCTCAAGGCGTTTGGCGAAAAGGTAGTGCTCAAGGCGATTTGTCCCGGACTCATGCACAAGACCGAAGTGGGCGCGGTTAAGGTGGTGCTTAATTCTGCTGCGACCTTGAACGCCGAGATCGCTCAGATGCACGCTTGCTTGATAGGCCTCGGCGGGATTGCCCCTTGTGAGGGATTCTTGATTGAAGAATTTGTGCCGCACGACGCTCAATTTGGAAACGAGTGGATGTTTGGCGTAAGTTTTAGTGCGGAGTTTGGTGGGGTGGTGACGCTTTCGCCAGGCGGCGTTCAGTCGGAGTATTTAGCCAAAGTCTTGGATTCTGAGAAGCGGTTGCTTGCGTTTTCCAGTGGAGAGCCGGCGCTCATCGGCAATCAGAGTCTTGCTGGTTTGGAGCTCATTACCAAGCGTTTTCGTGGCAAAGATCCGCTTGTTTCAATCAGAGAGTTTGAACGGATTACCAAAACGCTTCAGGAATTTGCTTTGAAGTTTATCCCTCATGAAGTTTTGGAACTTGAAATCAATCCCCTCGTCGTGTCGCAAGGGGAGTTGGTTGCGGTGGATGTCGTTTGTCGTCTCGCGCCCGGGGGCGGAGCCAAGGTGAGCGCGCTGCTTTTTCCAAAGCCGCTTGAGAAGATTCAAGCGCTACTTAAGCCCGCAACAATCGCCATTGTGGGCGTGTCTGAGCGGATGAATCCGGGACGCGTGATCTTGCAAAATATTCTTCGCGCCGGTTTCCTGCACGATAAGATTCAGCTCATCAAAGAAGGCGTTTCGGAAATTGAAGGCTGCGCCTGTGTTTCAAAACTCACCCACAAGGTGGACCTGTTGATCCTGGCCGTGGCGGCGGAGCAGATTCCTGCGCTCATTGAAAACATCCTAAAAGAAGACCTGGCTCAAACCATCATGGTGATCCCAGGAGGGTTTGAAGAAAAGCAGGGTGGTGAGCAGGGCG
>CAIRTR010000105.1 GCA_903881565.1 Oligoflexia bacterium
CGTCGTTATCGCGAATACATGGAAAAGATCAAGACTGGATCGATTTTTGAAATCGCTGAAGTCTTGCGCAATCTCTTCTTGTTGCGCCATAGCAAAGACCTTTCCTTTGGCGAGCGAAAAATGCTGGATCAAGCCAAACACTTGCTTGTGAAAGAAATCTCGTTGGCCAAGAAAGCCAATGAGTCATTTGTCGAACAAGAAATTCAGACGATTTTTGCATCTTGATTAAGCTTGGGTTAATATCTAACCCAAGTTTATGACGCAAAAACAAATTCGAGAAATTTCCGTAACCAATTCTATGTCGGGCCGCAAAGAGCGGCTCGAAACACGTTCGCCCGGAAAGCTCACGATGTATTCGTGCGGCCCGACGGTCTATAATTTAATTCACATCGGAAACCTCAGGGCAGGCTTAACGTCTGATCTGTTTTTCCGCGTCTTTATGCGCGCGGGCTATGACGTCACCTATGTTCGGAACTATACCGACGTGGATGACAAGATCATCAAGCGCGCCAAGGAAGAAGGCATTTCGTCCGAGGAGCTTGCGCGAAAATATACCGTGGAAGTCGAGAAGGACTATCACACCGCCGGTCTGCTTGAGCCGACCCACAAAACAACAGTCACGACTCATATTGCTGAAATCATCACCCTGGTTGAGCGGATTTTGGCGGCGGGCAAGGCCTACGTAGTGGATGGAGAAGTTCTTTTTTCTATCTCAGATTTTCCGGGCTATGGAAAACTTTCGGGCAAAAATATTGACGATCTGGTTGCAGGGGCGCGTGTTGAAGTCAGGGAAATGAAGCGAAATCCTCTGGATTTCTCCTTATGGAAACCCGCGAAACCAGGCGAACCTTCTTGGGATAGTCCGTGGGGAAAAGGGCGGCCGGGCTGGCATATTGAATGCTCGGCCATGTCCTCAAAATGGCTGGGAGAGCAGATTGATGTTCATCACGGCGGAGAAGACCTGATTTTCCCGCATCACGAAAATGAAATTGCCCAGAGCGAAGCGGCCTCTGGCAAAGCACCTTTTGTGAAGTACTGGTTGCATCACGTGTTCGTGAACATGGCTAAAGAGAAGATGTCCAAGAGCTTGGGCAATGTGTTGACGGCCCAAGACTTCTTGAAAACCTATTCAGGGGAATTTGCCCGCTACCTTTTACTCTCCGTGCACTATCGCTCCATCATTGAATTTGGAGAAGAGGCAGTGGATCAAACGCTGAACTCCTTGCAACGCATTTACGAAGCAAAGCAAAAGGCGTGCGAAATTTTGGCTCGCCCGCTGCTGCTGGAAGCCCCGGAGTGGGCGGCGTTTCGCACGACGTGTGAGAAGACGCGCAAAGATATTGACGACGCGTTCGCAAATGACTTCAATACGCCGGGCGCTCTCGCTTCGGTTTTTATTCTGATTAGGGAGTTTAATCGGATCGCGGGGAGTGGCGCTCAAGGCGGCAATGAGGCGGCTAGGTTCTTTATCGAGATCATTGAGAAGGACTTGGGCGATATTTTGGGCGTGGGACAACGCCCGCCTGGAGAGGCACTCAAAGACCTGCAGCGCATTCGAGGCGCCCGTCAGGCAGCGGCGTCAGGGACGGCTGCGGTCAGCAAAGAGGAAATCGAAGCCCTTATTGTCGAGCGCCTTGAATCGCGAAAATCAAAGAACTTCGCTCGCTCAGACGAAATCAGGAAGGATTTGCTTGCGCGCGGTGTGATATTGAAAGACGGACCAGGGGGAACGACCTGGGAATATGGCAATATTCACTGAACAAAAGTTCGATCTTCATACGACCTTTCAACCCACAGGTGATCAACCTCAAGCGATTGAGGCGTTGGTGCGTGGGCTTAATCAGCATAAAGACTCACAAGTCCTCTTAGGGGTCACGGGCTCCGGGAAGACTTTTACCATTGCCAACGTCATCGCGCAGGTGAATCGGCCGACGCTGATCTTGAGTCACAACAAAACCCTGGCGGCGCAGTTGTTTAGCGAATTTCGCGAATTTTTCCCCCATAATGCGGTGGAGTACTTCGTCAGTTACTACGATTATTATCAGCCCGAAGCGTACATCGCGACAACCGACACCTACATCGAAAAAGATTCTCAAATTAACGATGAGATCGATAAGCTCAGACATTCGGCCACGCGTTCGTTGCTGGAACGTAACGACATCATCATCGTTTCTTCAATTTCTTGTATATACGGCCTAGGATCCCCTGAGGCTTACGAAGGGATGCTGCTTTACCTGGAGCAAGGGCGAGAGATCAAGCGCCAGGACATGCTTCGCAAACTTGTCGAAATTCAATACAAGCGCAACGACGTGGATTTTCATCGAGGCACGTTTCGGGTTCGCGGTGACGTGGTGGAGATTTACCCAGCCTATGAAGAAGAGCGGGCCATTCGCGTCGAGTTTTTTGGCGATGAGATTGAGTCGATTTCTGAGGTGGATCCCCTGCGGGGAGTGCGGTTGGCAAGGATTCCTAAAGTGACAATCTATCCGGCGAGTCACTACGTCACAACGCTTGAGAGTCGCAAGCGCGCCATTGATTCAGTTCGAGCCGAGTTGCAGCCCCGCCTTCAAGAGCTGGAGAGTCAGGGAAAGCTCGTTGAGGCGCAGCGGTTGGCGCAGCGGACCCTTTTTGATCTGGAGATGATCGAAGAGCTTGGTTTTTGCTCAGGCATCGAAAACTATTCTAGACCTTAACCGGGCGTTCCCCCGGCGAGGCGCCGCCCACGCTGCTTGAGTATTTTCCAAAAAACTGGCTCTGCATCGTGGATGAAAGCCATGTCACCGTCCCGCAAATTGGGGGGATGTACCGGGGCGATCGCGCCCGCAAAACCTCGCTTGTGGATCATGGGTTTCGCTTGCCCTCGGCGCTTGATAATCGGCCTCTGAATTTTGAAGAATGGGAGAAGGGGTTGGTCTCGACGATTTATGTTTCGGCAACGCCCGGCGAGTATGAGCTCACCAAAGCGGGTGGCGAAATCGTCGAGCAGGTGATCAGGCCCACAGGGTTACTGGATCCGGTAGTCGAAGTTCGTCCGGCGAAAACGCAAGTCGATAACTTGCTCACCGAGATTCGAAAGCGGGTGGAGCGGCACGAGCGCGTTTTGGTGACGACGCTGACAAAGAAGCTGGCAGAGGATTTATCAAAATATTATCTCACGCAAGGCGTGAAGGTGAAGTACCTGCACTCCGACATCGATACGCTTGAGCGAATTGAGATTCTCAGGGATTTGCGACTGGGGACCTTTGATGTGCTGGTCGGGATTAATTTGCTTCGAGAAGGCTTGGATTTGCCCGAAGTATCGCTTGTGGGGATTTTGGATGCGGATAAAGAAGGCTTCTTGCGATCCGCGCGCTCTTTGATTCAGACGATGGGGCGCGCCGCCCGTAATGCGGATGGCTTCGTGATTTTGTACGCAGATCGAATCACGGATAGCATGCGCAAGGCGATTGATGAGACAAGTAGAAGGCGGACAATCCAAGCGCAGTATAATAAAGAACATGGCATCACGCCCCAGACGATTCAGAAGAAGATCGCCGCGCCGATTTCCTCGGGCGATGAGGATGAAGTGATGGGGGGGCCTTCAGGGGCGCGAGGTTCGCACAGTTCCAAGAGTGAGCGTGCGCAGGCAACCAAGCATGCTCTTCGAACAGGTGGAGATCAGGGGAGGCGCGCCAGTCTTTGGGCGGCCGCAGATTCAGGTGCTGCCGCAGTCGCTGCTTTGGATTTCGTGGATGGCGTGAGTTGTGTTGAGCAGATCCGCGAAGCGGCCGGAGAATATTTTACGCAGGTCGAGGATTTGAGTAAAATTATTCGCGAGATGGACACCGAGATGAAGAAGTCCGCAAAGGCCTTGGAGTTTGAGCGCGCGGCGGATTTGCGGGATCGAGTGAAGAGGTTGGGGCGGTTGAAGTTGAGTTTGGGATGAGGGGATGATTGTGGCCGGGTTGCGGACGTTAAAGTTCAATAATTCCGCGCATTCGTTGAATTTTCAACATTAGATTTTCGGCCAAATAACAAGGCGCCCTGGAACAGGTTGAATAGGCGCCGCGCTCCAGGAAGAAAGAAATGCTTTGGCATAAAGTGGGCCACGTTGCTGCTTAAGTGTAATGAGTACAATCGAGAAGTTTGGATAAAACAGTAACGTTTTGGATGCTGAATCACGGAAACGCACATCCTTTGTTAATATGCAGGAAAACCCACCAGCAACTGCTGCTCGAACAAGTTCTCCATTTTCAAGCGCTTCCCAATTCCGATTATTAGCGGTCTCTACTGGGATCTTTATCGATTCTTTGAATACTTCATAGAGCTGGCGCGGGAGATTGTGATCAAGCAGCCACATCGCCGTCTTTCACAACTTCAGCCGCAAACCTGAGAACCTCAGGAATGCATTCCTGAGGAAAACCTGGATAATCATCCGCGATTTCGTCCGCAGACATTCCGGCGGCAAGACATTCAAGAATCTGCGAGACATGGAGTCGAGTTCCACGAACTGTAGGGGTACCCCAAAGCATTCGGGCGTCTTTCACAATCCATTTATAGTTTTTGTAACCCTTGAGGGGTGTTTCTGTGTCGGTCATAGACAGATTCATAATAGCCGATTTATAGTGTAATTCCAATCTACTGATTTTATTTAAAATTACAGCAAAAACCCAAGCACCTCGCGCAAACGAGCGCTAATTGCATGGTGCGCAAAAAAAACCACACATCGCGTTAAATCATAATAGCGTGCGACTCTATTATTAACCGTCTCGGTGCCTGCGGAGAAATGTCCTCTCCCGCAAAACCGCGATAATATCAGATATTTGAGGGTGGTCATTTATGTATCTGAAATTCAAACTTTCCAAAAGATTAGCTTTCGTTTTGATTACTTCAAAAGGTGGGAGATCGAGGCACAGATGCAGATCTTAGAAGCTGCTTCAAAAAGTCGCGAAATCCCGTCTGTCCGGGCTTCATTTTCAAGCCCCAGTCATCAGGGTTAAGGCCCAGGTCGCGGCTATCGGGATTGATCGCGTAGAATACGCCAAACATAATGAAGGGCATTCGTAGCGCCATGCTTTTTCCGGATGATCCAAGCACAAGGGGTGCTTTAGATAAAAAAAGCCCGTAAACGTCCTCAAGACTCTTGCCGTTTGGGAAATGGATTACTCCAAGTCGTAACCCTTTGGCGGTACCTTTGAGAATCGCGCGCAAGCGTGTAGCGTACCCGCGAGCACTTTCGTGCCCGGTGAGTTGATTAGCGAACGAAGATGCCGAGGTCACCACCTTTTCAAATTCGAGGTAGTTGCCGCCTTCTTCTAGGTCCGCTAGAAAAGCTGCCGCATCCTCCTCGAGTACTTTTCCACTTTTAATGGCTTCGATTAAAGCGGCGCGTACCTCAAGCGTGTGGAACATATGAGCGAGTTCGTGGCGGAGCGCGAAGCCGGGGCCTTCTGCATCGGTCTCACCAAAGACGAGTTCGATTCCGCGCAAACCTTTGGGGTAGACGCCGGTCATTCCGGTGCCTTTGGTGATTTGAATGTGGTGCGCTTGCGCAAATTTTTCGAGCTCTGTGAGCGCAAGTTGAAATTGCTCACCACTCATTTTATCAACAAGGCGTGCACCGGCAGGAAAAACGTGATTGATGATCGTTTCGAGTTCGACACTGATCTGGGTGACCGACTCGCGAGGAATTTTGTGGGCGACGCTTAAGCTTGCTTCAGGAGGTTTTCGAAGTCTTGCGAGTGCGTCGCTCAACATTTTCCGGGCGCTTGCGCAAGGGGAGTCGGCGGCGAGCGAGGCGGGACAAGTGAGGGAAGACACGCTTGTAAGCATCAGTAAAATGACGATCGCCTTGCGTAAGATCACTAGAACTTGTCGGCAAAAATGCAGTACGAGTAAAGTGTGATTTTAAGTGGTATAAGTGTCTGAATTTTAATGATTTACTTAGAGCGTTAGCCCCAGGACAAAAAAAAGGGGAGAACAGAAACTCTGATCTCCCCTTTTGAACTAACAGTATTTTGAACCTTTACTTCGAATCCGGCACTCCACCGTGAATCAAGATCTTCATGTCTTTTTGGAAAATGACTTCAATCTTGTTTGGATAGATCAAGCGGCCGACGATGCCATCGCCAAAGTTTGTGTGCTTCACTTTGTCGCCTAAGGTGAACTGGCCCTTCATCGAATAGGATTTCATGGGGGCGTCTTTATGGGCGTTCATCAGCTTTTCCCATTCTGCTTCGATCGAATTCTCAGGAGTGGTGCCGTCTTCAGATTTTTTCTTGCGAGGAGCGCGAGTGGCTTTGGCTTTAGGTTCAGTCACGCCTTTAGGGGCGCGATAGACGTGCTCTTTTTTGCAAGTGAAGCATTGTACCTTAGCGATCTTATCGCCTTTCATCGCGACGATGATGGAATTCAGATCCATTTTGCAGCTTGTGCAGTAGGCTAATGTTTCTTTTGCAACTTCTGTTGAGGTACCGGCCATTTTAATCTCCTTAATTTTTGCGTCCTTTGGTTATAGTGGAGTTGGATGGAAAATCAAGTGTCCAAACGTGCACTTCTCTTAGATTCCGCAAAAACTGCCCCAATCTCCCCTGGTGTATACCTCATGAAGGACCCAGAAGGGGGGATTCTCTACGTTGGGAAGGCCAAAAACCTCAAAAACAGGCTGACGACCTACTTTCAGCCTGCGCCCCATGATGTGGGTCGTACGGAGATGTTGGTGGGCCGCATCGAGCGATTTGATGTGATTTTGACCGAAACCGAAGCTGAGGCTTTGATTTTGGAATGCACCCTGATCAAAAAGCATCGCCCCCGGTTCAATGTGCGGCTTAAAGATGACAAAGCGTATCCCTATCTGAAGATTCAACTGACTGAGGCTTTTCCCCGCTTAGAGTGGACTCGGCGCGTGCAGAAAGATGGGGCCCGGTATTTTGGCCCCTTTCCCTCGGCTTGGAGTGCTCGTCAGGCCATGGAGCTGTTGACCCAGAGTTTCAGGCTCAGAGAGTGCTCGGACAATACGTTTCGCCATCGCTCCCGACCCTGCATCTTGTTTCAAATGGGCAAGTGCTCGGGCTCGTGTGTGGGCGAGGTTTCGCAGGTCGAATATCGCAAAGTGATTGAGCAAGTGATTGCCATTCTTGAGGGGCGCGAGACCGCCTGGTTGGATGAGCTTCGAGCCCAAATGGAGCAGGCGTCAGAGGCTGAGGATTATGAAAAAGCCGCAGAGCTTCGGGACGATCTTCGCTGCTTGGAGGCCGTGACTCAGACTCAAGGGGCGCTGGAGGCGGGTTCTGAGCGGGACCGCGACGTATTGGGGCTAGCCCGTGAAGGCGAACAGGCGCACGCCACGGTGCTTCGGATTCGAGGCGGGAAGTTGATTTCTGCTGAGCATTTTCATCTGCAAAACACCGATCCTGGCCTCACTGACTGTGAAATCAGTTACGAATTCTTAGCCCAGTATTACCTCGCGCAAGCGCATCCTGGAAAAAAGGGCGTTGCTTTGGTTTCGCCTAAGGAGGTTTTGGTTTCCGTGATGCCGAAGGGGGCGGGGGATACCGCGAGAGATGCGGAGGTGGCCAGTGTTCTGGACGAGGTTACGGGTGTTCCCGCCCATTTAGCTGACCCTGACGATCGCACGGCGCTTCAGCTTTTGAATGTCGCGCAGATCAATGCGCGCCATGCACTTGATCACCTGGTTTCCAAGGGTAAGGCCGTTGGGGGCCATGGGTTTGCGGCCCTTGAAGAGGTGCAGGAGAAGCTACATCTGCAGAAGTTTCCGCGCCGGATGGAGTGCTACGATATTTCGAATATTCAGGGGCAGGATGCCGTCGCCTCACGGGTCGTGTTTATCGATGGAGCGCCGGATAAGAACCTCTATCGTCGTTACAAAATACGAACGGTCGAAGGGGCGAACGATTTTGCGATGATGAAGGAAGTGCTCTCCCGTAGATTTTTGGCTGCGGCCAAATCAGAAGACGCGTCGGCTGACGCATCAGCAGATGCGCTTCCGGATCTTGTTGTTGTAGACGGTGGCAAAGGGCAGCTTGCGCAAGCGCTCGCCGTTTTGGATGAGTTGGGAGTGCAGGGAGTACCCGCGGTGGGGTTAGCCAAGGCGCGGACGGAAGGGGATTTTACTTCAAAAGAGGTAAAAGTTTCCGCTGAACGCATTTTCCTGCCTAATCGTAAGAATCCAGTGATCTTGTTGCCGCACACTGCGTCTTATCGAGTGCTCACTCATCTGCGTGACGAAGCGCATCGGTTCGCAGTAAGTTACCATCGATCGGTTCGGTCGAAGAGAATATTGGGGAAGTAAGCGAATAGTACCTTAACTTAAGGTACTATAACCTCATAATAAGGTTATAAAGTGGTTCCGCCCGTTATCGGGAGTTCAAAATAGAACGTGCTCCCTTGGCCTTCTTCACTGATGACACCCATCGCTCCCTTGTGCAGTTCGATAATGCTCCGCGAAATGGAGAGCCCCAGTCCCAGTCCACTTGTGCGAACGACGTTGTCTGTGGTTCCTCGTGAAAAATCCTGAAAAAGCGTTTCCTGCTGCAGTTTAGAAATTCCCGCACCGTGGTCGGTGACTGATACGCGGACTGCATCAGGCTTCAGTTCGATTGCCATCTCAATGGATTTGTCTTCGGGAGTGTATTTGACCGCGTTATCTAACAGATTCGAAATAACCTGGCAGATTCTGACGGGATCCAGATCGAGCTCGATGGGGGCGTTAGGTTTGGCAAAAACGATGCGATGCCTTGGGGCGATCACTTGAAACTCATCTAGGCACTGGGTGATCAGCGACGCAAGGTCGGCGCGTGAGCAACTCAGAACGAGTTGTCCGCGCTCGAGCCGTGAAGCATCTAGAAGGTCGACCACTAATCTCACCAATCGATCAATCGGGCCCCGAAGGCGCTCAAAAAGAGTGGGGGGAATCGGTTGACCAATCTTGATTTGTCTTTCGGCAAGTTGCAGCAAAAGAGAAACCGCCGTGACCGGCGTGCGAAGTTCATGGGCCGCGGTATCGAGAAACTTCGCTTTTTCACGAGCTGCTTCTTCGGCACTTTGTTTGGCCTTTATTCGCTCCTGTTCCGCGTGTTTACGGTCGGTAATGTCTTGGATCGTTCCCAGCATTTTGATGGGCTCGCCGCGAGAATTGAATTCAAGTTCGCCCAGGCCGTGGACCCAGCGGACGATTCCGTCATTGTTCGGAATAATCCGATACTCTTTATTGAATCGTTGATGTTGGCCTAGGACTTCGTTCTTGAAATGGGCCGTCATGAATTCGCGATCTTCAGGGTGAATGAGGGATACCCAACCCTCGACTGAACGCTCGAAGGTTTTGCAAATTCCAAAGATCAGATCGAGTGTCTCGGAGCTTGCCCATCGTCCTTTGGCAATATCCAGTTCATAAATCCCAAGATTCGCGACCTTCTGGGCCTTCATGAGAAAACTTTGGCTGCTCCTTAAGGCGTTCATGGCTTGCGCGCGTTCCGCATTTACCGCTGATAAGAACAGGGTCAGAAAACTCGTAATGCCCAGATAAATTTGCAGCGAAATAATGCTGTCAGGGGAGGCCACAAGATCCACCGCGAAAGGTCCCGTGCCCGACTTCGATAAGATGGCTGCGACTGCGCCGTGAATGAACACGAAAAAAATGGGAACGGATTTGTGAAAACGAAGGGCCGCCCAGATAAGGAAGGGAAGAATCAGGTAGGGGCGAAGAATACTTTCGGCATTCACGTCGGTATCGCGAAAAATGATGATGCTGCCTATGATAATTGTCGTGAGCAATGCCGCGAGCTCAAGGATCCAAAGCCAGCCGCGCCATCTAAAGAGGGTTCGCCAATCCTGCGCCAAGGTCACGATAAGCGGCGTGAGGAGGCACATGCCGACGCCATCCTCGATAAACCAGGTAAGCCATGCGTGATAATATGCTTCCGCCTTCCAAAACGTCGGGACTAATGCTCCGACAAAGGCGGTTAGGGCGTTGCTTGCCAATACGGCAACAAGCGCAAAAAGGACGACTTCACGAATCTTGCTAAAGCTGAGTGAGGGCCCGCCGGGACGGATGACAAAATAGGTGAGAAAAAAGGCAGCGAGAATGGATTCGAGTGAATTCGCAAACGCAAAGCCCAGGCTGACGAGTAGGGGATTTCCATTGTGCAAATTCGCTAGCGTGATCGTGGCAAAAACTGCGGTCATGGTAAGAGGCCAGGATCGCTTTTCAGTTAACAAAAGTACGGCCAGCATGAATCCGCTTGCCGGCCAAATCACGGCGAAACTGCTGGAGGGGATGATGAAGAGGAGTCCGAGCTGCGCGAGCAAGAAGTACGTGCCCGCGATTGCAGTCGTGCGAACTAGGTTTTGCTGCCATTTTCGCAAAATAATCCCGCTCATAAGTTCGATGAGATTCTATCATTGATTCGCTAAATACGATAGGGTCCAGCTCCAGTTTTGCCTATTGCAGATTGCAATTTACTTGCGCGTTAAGCCCAGCCTCTCTCGGACCTTATGGAGCACGCTAAGTTCGAAGTCTTTGTCGGCCATAACACCTGCGCTTCTCTCAAAATCCGCGAGCAGATTTTCTACCTTCTCTCTACCTTCTGGGGTTTTTACGGCTTGTGTCGGCGTTTTTCCGCCTAACGCAGGGAGCTTGTCATGCACCCAGTTTTCCATATGCCCTTGATACATCGTTTGAATTTGTGCCCGAATTTCCGGATGGTTTTTGAGGTCCTCTTGCTCAGCTTTGTCTTCGTCTTCTTGCCCAAGAGATTGCCGTTTTTCAAGCTCCTTCATCTTGGCTTCATAGGGCTCAATGAGCGTTGTTTTATAGCGGATCAGCTTTCCACAAAGCTTAGCAGCGAGTTTTTTGAACACTTCAGCGCGCTTGAGAGAGTTCACTTCGACGATCAATCTGTGGGCTTCAAGAGTGAGGTGGCCCCATACGGTATTGTCCCAACTCTTGTTGGCCTTGTTGCCCTTCTTAAGCCAGGGGAAATCCAGTTTCGTGATTTTTCCCGAAGGGTCTTTGTCAGCGTCTTCCCATAGTTCTTCGCGAGAGGTGTTAAAGCAAAGAGGGTGAAGTGCTTCAAAGACGAGGTTCGCATCGTCGATGTCGTAAATTATTTTATTAAATGACAACGGATCACCATCGGTGTTGGTCATTTGAGGGGGTTGCGGGTTTATTGCCGCGTCTCGAAGATTGCGATAAAGGCTCCTGATGAAGCCTTCACACATGAGAAGGTCATCGTTATCTGGCATTTCATCTTTTTTGAGTTTTTGCATTTTCCGAAGGTTTTGTCTTAGTTCTAAGACTTCATTTTTCCATTTCAGAGGCAAGGGGATGTCTGAGATGGCATCAAATATTGTCACCTCGCCAACCTTCACGAGACGGCCAAAAAGAAAGTCTCCAATCTGCACCCCTCGAGAGCCCGAGCGCTCACAGACAAAGTGTTCCACTCCTCTTAAGAGGTCTCTCAAGTGATAGCCTTCGCCGGGCTTGGGTTCGAGAATTTCGTAAAACGAGTAGGCTTCGTTTAAGATAAAGTCGAGGTACTCCCGTTCGATGGGGGAGAGTTTGTCTCGAGATTCCTCCCATAAATATTTAGCGACAGACGGAAGTGGGATGTCCTCTTCATCATTGTTGGGAGAGGCGCCCCAATCGACCAGAAACCACGACATGAAGGCCACGAACTCTGCCCCGTGCATTTCAAGAGGCTCTTCTATCCCGCAACACCACTCTTCCCACGCCTCTTCAAGGGCGTCGCGATCATAGAGTTTGATCGAATACTCCAGCATTTGCCCATTCAAAGATTCTCGTGCGGCCCGAATCTGTTTCCAAGGTAGCGAGGTATCGAGCGTGGGGTTGTCTTTAATAAGGCAGCAGCGCTTATATTTTCGGCCACTGCCACAGGGGCAGGATTCGTTGCGCGAGGTTTGGCTCATAAAAGGGGGTTATCACGCTCTGCATTACTAATCAAATAAGATGACGGGGAGATATATCCGCTTCAAAACGGAGAAAATATTGGGTAAGGTCGGTCTTCAGTCTGTTTTCTAATACGGAGAGATGGCCGAGTGGCTGAAGGCGCACGCTTGGAAAGCGTGTTTAGGAGAAATCCTAACCAGGGTTCGAATCCCTGTCTCTCCGCCATTTTTTTCACATCCGCCCCTCACCCCGTTGGACCGATTTGGCCAATTATCAGGAGGCATCCCATGGAATTCTTAAGTGTTGGTTCAATGACTTTTCTGGCGCTCATTGTGGCGTTTGCATTCACATCGATCAAAATCCTAAACGAGTATGAACGCGGCGTGGTGTTTCGCTTAGGTCGCGTCATCGGCGCAAAGGGCCCGGGGATGATTGTGCTGATTCCGTTTGTGGATCGCATGATTCGCATCGATATGCGAACCGTGACGCTGGATGTTCCCCCGCAGGATGTGATCAGCCGCGACAACGTGACGATTAAAGTGAACGCCGTGGTTTATTTTCGCGTGGTGGATCCCAATCGTGCGGTCGTTGAAGTTGAGAATTATTTGATGGCGACCTCTAAGCTTGCGCAAACCACTCTGCGCTCCGTGCTCGGACAAGTCGAGCTTGATGAATTGCTGGCTTCTCGCGATAATATTAATCATCGCCTGCAGGCGATTTTGGACAAGCAAACTGAGCCTTGGGGTGTGAAGATTTCTAACGTTGAAGTGAAACAGATCGACCTGCCCACCGAGATGCAGCGTGCGATGGCAAGGCAAGCTGAAGCTGAGCGTGAACGGCGCGCCAAAATTATTGCAGCCGAAGGGGAGTTGCAGGCGTCTGAAAAGCTAGCCGAAGCGGCCCAGATCATGGAAGTGCGTCCGATGTCGTTGCAGCTTCGTTATCTCCAAACAATTCGTGAGATATCCTCTGAAAAGGCGACCACGATGATCATTCCGTTTCCGATCGAACTTTTAAGGGGCTTTGCGGGCAAGAACTAGTTCCTGCATCACGGCTTGTAAATCCGCCCATGCTTCGCGCTTAAGTACTGGAGTCTCAAGCAATTCTGCGGGGTGAAAAGTAACCCGCAGTTTCGTGCCTTGATACTCGAAGGATCGGCCGCGTAATTCTGTAAAAAGCTTGTCAGTTTTTAAGAGCGCTTTTGCGGAATTAATTCCCAGCGCGATCACAAATTTTGGGAGAGCATTGGGATTAAGGGCAGCGGGGGCCGTTTCGATTCGGAGACACTGCTCAGGCTTCATCCCCATGGCTTCAATCATTTTATCCAAAAGCTTCGCGGCTGCGGTTCCTCCGGTAACGCCGGTGCCTACAAAAATGAGGTCGGGAGCAGCAGTGGCGCTTGGGGCGATGGCAGCCGATTTGGCCATGACAAGAGCATGAGGGGGGAGAAAACCGGTCCAACTGTGGCTTGGATTTGTCTTCGAATTTGTCATGGGGCGACTATCCGTGATACCTTTATTAAAGTGAAGAGTTTATTTTTATTCCTGTTATGTCTGCTTGTTTTTTTGCTTCCCACCAGGCAAGCCAGTGCCTCGATTTGGATCCAGGGCGCTTTTTCGACGATTAGGACCAGTGATGATGCTCAAGGTGTGCCGGCAAAGAGCGACTTTCGATTTCTGGATACCGCGACTTTCGGCTATTCGGCTTTGCAGGGTTTTCTGCTGGGAATTCAATACTTAGGCTCGGCATCGACGGGCAGCAGCGAACGGAGTTGGGCATGGGGTCCAAAAGGGGGCTTGCTCTTGAAGGGGTTTGAATTGACGGCGGCCTATCTGCCGAGTGGCCGGGACATCTCAGGCGGTGTCGCACGACGTGGTGGAGGCTACGCGATTAACTTGGGTTACTCGTTTCCAGTTTGGGGTGTGTTGGAGGTCGGACTTTACGGTGTCTACTGGTCAATGACCTATGTCTCAGCTGAGGTGGGTGGCGAAACGGTTACGCTTGATGAAAAGCAACACCGCAGTACTCTGGCGCCGCTGCTCTCGGTCGCGTTTCAGTTTTGATTTTGTTCAGAGTTGAGTTTCAGTGTGACCGCATCCAGGCGAACAGACTGTTTTTGGGTTTTGCCAAGGTAAACGGCCGCACCAAAACCAACGGAGACACCCAAGGAGAGAATTCCGAGCGATTTGATCATAGCTTAGGATTTTACGGGGATTTAAGAAGGACTCAAGAGAGTTGCCGCAATTAAGGCGGGGCAAAACCTGCGGCTTGGAGGGAGGTGAGGACTTTCGCAAGGATGTCGATATTGATTCCGCGAGCGATTCCAAAAGTTTCCAAGAAGTTCTTGGTAAAATACTTCGCAAGCGCATTGAACTCGCGCCCCCAAGTGACGAGCCTTGAATAGGGGCGTGCATCCCAAAAACCTTCGTTGTCATCGGGGCGTCGAAAGGCATCCCCCTTTTTTGCGCCCGTAATTTGAAAAGCGATTTCGCCCGCAAGACGCCTCAGGAAACTTCGAAATTCTTTTTGGGCGATCGAATATTGCTTCGTCTCTGTTTTGACGAGCAGATGAAGATGATTGCCGACATTCACCTGGCGGTAGATCTTGATGTGGTAAATTTTAGCGCAGTTTCCGAGGATCTTCTCAACGCGAGTCTTGTTCTTGGGCGTGAGAAACGACCATGCTCCTTTGGCTTGTGTGGATCTCAAGACGAGATGAATCGCATGCTTGTGTGAAAATGGGCGCGCTTCCTTGCGCTTATCCTTAAGGATCGCTCCTCCATGATCAATGCGAAGTTTGGGTAAAAATGACAGCTGCTTCACGAGGATCAACGTAGCGAAACTGCGAGCCGTTTGCAAGGCGAAAATCATGTGTTCGTGTTAAATAATGCTTGGGCTATGGTATTATTTTGGTCCTCCCGCCCAAGGGGGCCTGGTCAAGTGTGATTCGATTGTTGCTCGATATCCGAGAGTCTTTCGTGGCCTTTGATTTGCGCATGAGATATTTCCTTTAGACCTGTGTGTTTAGGGAAGTGCTGACGAATTAGGTTGTTGGTATTCTCAACAGTGACTTTGTGGATGTGTTGGTAATATCCCGGTCCGGACCTGGGGCTGGATTTATCTTTTAGCGTCAGGTCCTCGTTTGGTATTGATGGCGAATGCTATCGCTCAGACATAAAGTCCTGCCCATAAAGCTGCTGCGGGTGAACGACAGTCTTGGCGCCCCAAAATCCGAACTTTCAGCTACTTCTTAGGGGTCGTTCCCGTAGGCGGCACAGTTTTGGAGGGTGCCGCACTCGGCGCGGCCACGGCATCCGGCGGCGGCGCTACTGCTCGCGGAATTCCCATCAGCCATTGCCGCAAGGCTCTTAGAAACTCATGGTCATCTGTATCGAATTCGCCATAGGCGACATAATCTCGACCGTTTTCGGCCACTTCGTTGGAGATGATGCTGACAGTTTTGGTAGTGCCAGGGCCTGCAATTTCGTCCAAAACCGCGCCCGCCACTTTAAAAATCATGCCTCGTGGCAAAAGATGTCTGCCGACGAGCTGGACGCCGAGTTCGTCGACTTCGAGGATTTCGCAGTTAATTAAAACTTTAACTTCAGATTTCTCGATCGGGACTTTGGTATAGCTTGCGGCGAACTCGTTGAGTTCTGGAACTTTGATGAACAGCGCCAGTTTTGTTCCCAGGCTGCGACGATCTAGAGGTTTTACCACATAGTCATTCGCGCCTAAACTCAACGCTTCAGCGACAGTCTTGGAGTGCCCGTCTCCCGAAACGACCAGAATCGGCGCCGAAATGCTCATCTGATTGCGCAAGGTCATGATGATATCGAGTCCGCTTCCCATTTCGCCTAGATTCAAATCAATCAAAAAAAGGTCGGGGGATTGCTTACGGGTCGCTTCATATAAATCTTCTGGACTCTGAAACAGTTTGCACTGAACGCCCAGTTTCGGCAGCGCCGCTTCAAAGGCCACTTGAAAAATGGGATCATCATCAATGGCATAACAGACTTTTTTCCCACCTACCATCACGGCCATTACCAGCTCCTTAAAAGGTCTCGCAGTTTTGCGACTTTTGAGCTTTCAATTCCAATCATGCTCACCACAGTTTGGTAGGTTCCGGGTTCGGTTGCTCTTAAAGGAGTCGGGACGGTCTTCATGGGAGTGGTGGCGCAGCCCATTTCTTCAATGACGGGGGCTTTGACTTCGAGATCCGCGTCGGCGCCGAGGCGAACTTGCGTTTGAATAATGAGCCCTGCCTCGTTGGCCATGAGTAACGTGCCATCGATCGTGATCGAAATTTTAGGCCGAGGCTTGGTGGCGAATTTTCTTGATTTAAAGGCGCTGTTTTTCAGCGCTTTTTTCACCTTCTGAATCATGAGGCTCGATTTGAAGGGTTTGGTCAGATAATCGATTGCAGAAAGCGAAATCGCGCGTTGGACCGAGGGAATGTCTTTTTGCCCGCTCATCACGATGGCAGGAATATTTTTCAATACGGGGTCTTTGCTTTTCTGCAATAAGAAAAAGAATCCATCTTTTTCAGGCATGATCAAATCCGTGATGATGAGGTGGGGCAGTTTCTTTCGCGCCATCTTCAAGCCATCTTCAACATTGGCGCAATCAATGACGTTTGCAAAATCCCCTTCAAGAATCTTGCGTGCAAGAAGTCGGATGTCCGGGGCGTCGTCAATGATGAGAATGGTTTTGCCTTTAAGCGAGAGCATGGGCTTAGGTTTTTATCCCGGCTAGGGTTTTGAGTTCGACCTGAGCGACTTCGAATTCGCGCTCCAATAAAGCAATTTTTTCGCCGGCTTGGCTGATGTCGCCTGCGTCTCCCATGTCTTGAAGCTCTTTGCAAAGGATGTGGATTGCCATGGCGCCGAGACTGGCAGAACTTGATTTTAACGTGTGGGCTTCTATCCGAATCTTTTTGGCGTCATTCTCGGCGAGTCCGGTTTTCATCTTGGCGATGTACTTTGGCGTGAGATCGATGAATAGCTCAACCAGCTGTTTGAGCAACCCTGGCTGGTCCGAATCCAATTCAAGAATACCGGCGAGGGCGTTTTGGTCAACGGGCATCGGCAAAGTTCTCCTCTATAGGAATTCTAGCCGAGCCTCAGAATTATGCCAATAGTTTTACAGTATTATTGAAGGCGGTGAAGGACGTGTCTAGCCTTCACGCCACACTCAGGGCAGCGGGCCGACTCTTGCGTCACATTGCGGACAAAGTCGGTTGAGTAATTGAAGTGGAGGTTGGCACCGCAAATTGCGCAGTGAGTGTATCTCGCCACTGCGTCTTTTGCGGTACCTTGAAAATGAAGTAACGTCAAAGATTCCGGAGTACCGACATCTTGTGTTTCCTGCACTTCATCGATCTCATTTCGCTCGTCCATTTTCGTGCTCCTCTTTTTTCGATCGCTATTCTCTCGTCAGGCCTTGTGTGTGTGTGGTCGTAGCGGGCCGTACAAAACATCCTTCGGCAGATGCCGTGAGTTCCTAAACGGGAAAGATTTGCAGGGTGGTTTGCGCAAAAGGCACGGAGAAGGCGTCAAAATTTCGTCGCATTTGTTTTTATGGCTGTTTTGGTTTTTTTTGCGCATAATCATTAGGCGGCAGGATGCCCGGGGAGCGCTCGAATAAGCATGAAGAGCCAGATGAGAAGGATTTTCTTTTATTTGTTTTTGTTGTTTTGCGTTTTAGACCCATCCGGCGAACCCGTTTGGGCTTCCGTCGATCGATCGCCCAGGCGCCTGGCACCTCAAGCGGCCTCCTCCTTACAAATTCGTGTGAAACTTGCTGATGCGCTCTCTCAGGTGCAATTACGCGGTTTCGATTTGAAACTTTCGGAAAGCCAAGGCAGGGAGCCACTGGCGTCTTTGGATAAAATGAGCGAATGGGAGTTTCGTTGCCATGAGGGGCGAATTCGCGCGACGTCATCTCGGCTTGATGGAAAAACCTTGGATCTGGCCGAGCCGGTGGCGGTACAGACTCCAGCAGGCTTTTTGAGTTTTCGAGGCCTGCCCTATCGGGAGACCGTAAAGATCTATTCAAACGGATCGTTTTGCGAAGTCGTTAACGAAGTGGATATTGAGAAGTACCTCGACGGACTCGTAAATGCGGAGTTTTCTTCAAGGTGGAATGAAGAAGCCATTGCCGCCCAAGTCGTTGCCGCCCGCACCTATGCGTATTATAAGATTAAACATGTGCGCGAGTCAGAGCCCGAGGCTCACTACGATGTGGATTCGACGGTGATTGATCAGGTCTATGACGGCTCCATTAAAGAGGATTTTAGAGCGTCCAAAAGTGTGGAGCGAACCCGCGGCTGGATTTTGACCGTAGGTCGCAATTCTGCCGCTCCCATCAAAGCTTTTTACCATTCTACTTGCGGGGGCTCAACCGACACGCCGGAGCGGGTTTGGGGGGAGCACTATCCCGGCCTTAATCATGGGGTTCCTTGCCCCTATTGCACGAGCTCTCCAAAATTCAGATGGAACTTCGAACTGCGAGCGTCCGATGTGGTCTCTGCTTTTCGTCGAGGAGCCTCAGTCGATGGGGCATCCAGCGGTTGGCGCAAAGATTGGCCGGCTGTTTTAAAGCTCGGCCGCTTGGGGGATATCCAGGTTCTGGGGGATGGCAGATCAGGGCGTGCGTCTAAAGTTCGAACTTTTTGGAGAGATGCTAGAGGGGGATGGATTGAACTCGCCGTTTCTTCTGCGCGCTTTCGCGGATGGGTGGGCTCTGATCGTCTAAAGAGCACGGGCTTTGAAGTCGTGCCCTTGATCGGGGGGGCGGGGGTCTGGCGCGTTCAAGGGCGTGGTTTTGGCCATGGCGTCGGAATGTGCCAATATGGCGCAAAAACCATGGGAGAGCGGGGTTTTAATGTCTCTTCAATTCTCAGGCATTATTACCCTGACGCAGAACTTCGCAAATTGTGGTAGGCCTTTGGGAGTATGCACGCCCTCACCGATTATGATTTTGTCTTGCCTGAGCGCTTGATTGCGCAAGCCCCACTTGAGGCTAGGGATCATTCTCGCCTTCTCGTTATTGATCGAAAAAAGGGCACAATTGAGCATCGAAAATTTTCCGATATTCTGGAGTATTTAGGCGCGCAAGACGTTTTGGTCGCCAATAATTCGCGCGTGATTCGGGCGCGGCTGCTGGGGCATCGGGTTCGCAAGGAGCGGGGTGAACAGGGCGCGCCGGGCGCGCAGCTTCTGGGTGGCAAAGTTGAGTGTTTCTTGCTCGAATGCCTTGAACCTTGTGTTTGGGAGTGTCTGCTGCACGCAAGTGCCAAATACGTTGCGGGGCTCGAGTTCGAAATCTATAATCCAAGTGGGGCGTCCGTGCGAGGGTGCTCGTGAAGGGCGTGAG
>CAIRTR010000106.1 GCA_903881565.1 Oligoflexia bacterium
CAACGGCAGAGAGACTCACCGCTACAGCCTCTTTGCAAATAAGATAGCCAAGAGAGCCTTTTGCAAAACCCCCTAAACGGCGGGATTTTTGACTTTCACGCGTTGCGCGGTAGTTGTGGGTTTCGGATTCAGTCTAACGAGGTGCAGTTCGTTGCGATCCAGTAACTCCCACGACATTTCCTCCCCTGAGGCGACTCCCAATGCCGAGGACAGAGCCACTGGAATGTAAATGTAGTAACGCGGCTTCTGTTTCTTTGAACGCATTTCTTGCACTTTAACTGGAAAAGAGGGTTGACAGACTTGTTTCATAGGCTAGCCTATAAAAGCCGCAAGGCCATTTGTCAATCTTTTATTTATTATGTCTTTTCATCTCTGGTTAAACTGCCTTCAAACAAAACTCTTTCCAGCTCTCGAAGCCGAACTCGGCCCTCTCACTCCCAAGGAAGTAGAGTTCGTTCGCATCGTGGAATTTTGTGAACTCCACACTCTCATGACCCCTTATGAATGGTTGGGCAATGGCCGCAAGCCTCTTTCCCGCTTAGCCATAGCCAAGGCCTTCATCGCCAAAATGGTCTGGGACCTACCCACTACCGAGGAAATCATCTCTTTTCTTCATGCCGCCCCTTCCCTGCGACGACTCTGCGGCTGGGAATCCCCAAACGACATTCCTGACCGCTCGACTTTTTCCAGAGCCTTTCGGCAATTTGCCGATGGTCAACTTCCACAACTCGCTCAAAACCAAATCATCAAAACCCATTTGGGTGACCGCATCATTGGCCACATCAGCATTGATGCCACCGCCATTGTTAGTAGGGAAAAAGCCTCTCCGGCCATCGAAACAGCCCCGGATTCCCCAGCACCCGAAGCTCCCAAAAACCGCCGGGGGCGTCGGCGTAAAGGCGAAGAACGCCCTCCCATTCCAGAAAAACGCCTCAATTTACAACCCTTTCGCTCTCTTGAAGAAAACCTCGCCGACCTGCCAGACTTCTGCGACATAGGCTGCAAATCCAACAGCCAAGGCTATAAGGAATCCTGGAAAGGCCACAAACTTCACATCGCCGCCACGGATTTTGACATCCCGATTTGCGCCATCCTGAGCACGGCTTCCCTCCACGATTCGCAAGTAGCCATCCCCTTGATGCAGACATGCAAGACACTCATCAAGTTCAGCCTCTACGATCTTTGTGATGCTGCTTACGACGCCCCACAGATTCACGCGTTTTCTCGCAGCCTCGGCCACGTCCCCATCATCGCTCCCAACCCGCGCCGGAGTGCCAACCCACGCACACTGGATCCCCATGAAAAATCCCGATTCAAGGAACGCTCTTCCGTGGAACGGGTAAACTCCAACCTCAAAGACAACTGGGGCGGCCGATTTGTGCGGGTCAGAGGTGCCGCCAAAGTCGCCTGTCACCTCTTTTTCGGTTTGCTGGCCCTCACCGCAGACCGACTCATTTCCATCCTGCCGTAGCTCAAAGGCTCCCTGAGCCCGAAAGCAACGCCAGTTTTTGAGAAAAAATCCCCCTTAAAGTGAACCGATGTCCAAAAATAATCCTTTTCAAGGAAAAAAAGGGCTTTTAAGCAAAAAACTAGAAATCTTGGATCAAATCCCTGCTGATTTGGAAAAAAATTGGAATTCGAGTCAATGTTGGCGAGTTCATTTTTGGGTTTTGCAAATGGCTCCTATAGGAGCTTAAAATAAGCTAGACGCGAGCGCAAAAAGTCCAAACCTCTAAAATGACCGCTCATATTCCAATGAGTTACAAAAGCGATTCAACGAGTTGCAATGGGGCGGCTCATTTTGTGGGACTTTTTGCGCTCGCATCAAACTAGGGTTTGCGGGTGGTTTTTTGGATTTTAGAGGGGGGCCGCCGGTGGCTGCAACCTCTCTTTCAGGAAATCCGACATTCGCGGCTTGACCGGAATGCTCAGCGTGGGCGAGATTGGCCGCATGCGCACCGAATTCACACGCATCGCCAATCCGATTTACGACGGGGCGTTCAAGTATCTCTTGGACGACAACCGGATCGCGCGGCTGTTTCTTTCGACTCTTATCGGAGAGGAGATCGCCGAGTTGACGTTCCGTCCCACCGAACATCGCCTAGATGTGGAGCAGCGCAGCGTCACCGTTTTTCGAATGGATTTCTCCGCACGCATCGCACTACCGGACGGCGGGGAGAAGCTCGTTATCATCGAGATTCAGAAGGCCAAATACGCGACCGACATCATGCGATTCCGCAAGTATCTCGGGCAGCAATACCTTTCCAAGGACAATTCCTATACCGTCAAGGGAGAGCTGCACGCGATGCCGATTCTGAGCATCTACCTGCTCGGGCACTCGCTTTCCCACACGGAACGGCCCGTGATCCGGGTTGTGCGTCAATATCTGGATGCTTCAGGCAAGGAGCCAATTGAGTGCCGGGAGGAATTCATCGAAAGCCTCACCCACGACAGCATCATCGTGCAGATTCCGCACCTAGCCCATCGTCGCCAAAGCGATTTGGAATGTCTGTTGGGAATCTTTGATCAAAGTCAGAAAGATCCTGCCGACGCCCATACTCTGAGCATCAGGGAAGAAGATTACCCGGAGAAGTTTCAAGGCGTCATCCGGCGGTTGATCAAAGCAATCAGCGAGCCCGATGTGCGCGAGACGATGGATGTCGAGGACGACTATCTCGAAGACCTCGAAGACATGGAACGGATGATCGCGAAGAAGGACGCCGCTCTCGTGGAAAAGGACGCTGCTCTCGTGGAACAGAAAGCCGCTCTCGTGGAAAAGGACGCTGCTCTCGTGGAAAAGGACGCCGCTCTCGTGGAAAAGGACGCCGCTCTCGTGGAGAAGGACGCCGCTCTCGAACAAGCGCAGTTGGCCTTAAAACAGCAGGAGACAATGCTCGAGAC
>CAIRTR010000107.1 GCA_903881565.1 Oligoflexia bacterium
GTCCTCAATTGGAACGACAGCAGACTTGCCGGTATTGCATACTTCCGTAAGTCACTAGGTTCGATCTTTTTCAAAATACACGTTTTCTTCGGGGGGGGCTAAGTGTTGATTCACTGGCCCCCTTTTTTTGCGGCCAGCAATGCGTGCAGCGATGCACACAGCCGCAATCTTGCATCAGTGTGAGGTTTAAGAACCGTGAGGAAAATAAGATGAAAATTACTCAGTGGATCGTTACCGGCATCGTGGCATTAGGTTTTTCAGGGTCGGCCGCCTTGGCCGAGAAGATAACCAAAGATGCCTACAAAGCTGCGGAGTCGCAGGCAGAGATGGATTATAGCACTGCGAAAAGCAAATGTGATTCCTTTTCCGCGAACGCCAAAGACATTTGCATGGCTGAAGCAAAGGGGGCTCGGTCGGTTGCCAAAGCAGATGCTGAAGCCAAGTATAAGGATACTGAGAAGGCTCGGTTTAAGGCGTTGAAGGCCAAAGTGGATGCTGAATACAAAGTAGCCAAAGAGCGCTGTGATGATCTTGCCGGTAACAAAAAAGACGTTTGTCGGCAGGAAGCTAAAGCCGCAAAAGTGAGCGGTGAGGAGAAGGCGAAGCTCGCAAAAAAGACAGCTGAAGCCACCACTGAATTCATGACATCGGAAAGTAAGTCGCACCAGCAGGCAGGTGAAGCAAATCGAGATGCAGAATACAATGTCGAGCTTCAAAAATGCGATCAAGTCGCGGGTGACGCAAGAACTCAGTGCCTTGACGCAGCCAAGACGCTGTTCGGAAAGTGAGGATATGATGGGCGAATATACGGACAAAGCAAAGGGTAAAGCAAAGGAGCTTGAAGGGGACCTTACCGGGGATAGCGCACGCAAGAGACAAGGCGTGGCGCAAGAGATCAAAGGGAATCTTAAAGGCGTCGTGGGTAAGGTTGAGGACGCGACGAAGAAAATTGCCGAAAAAGTCAAAGACACCTTCAAGAACGACAAACACAAATAGAGCTCAAACTCAGGGGCCCCGTAATACTCGGGGCCCCTGGTTTAGACTTTTCGCCTTCCCTGAATGACTTGGATGAGAATCGTGATGATGGCAACGACGAGGAGGAGATGGATAAAACCCCCCATCGTGTAACTACTCACTAATCCCAGGACCCACAAAACGATTAGAATCAAAGCAACGGTCCAAAGCATACACACGTCCTTTCAGTATTGAATTCAGTTTAAGTCCTCGGCTTTCACTAGGCCGCGCTCTCCTGGTTTTTGCGATTTTGCCCCAGTTTTTCATCAACCAGTTTGTCGATTAAGTGTTTGAGTACTTCTGGGTCCAATCCTGCAGTTGTTGTTTCTTTTTCGACTTCACGTTTGTGATTCGTGACGACTTTCATGACTTCGTCTTGTAGTCCAAAGGCACCTACCCAGCGACTCTCGCGCAAGAACCACAGGGCCGATAAAGTAGAAACGGCTGCGATCGCGGCCGATGAAACCGTGAAGGCGTCGATCGGAAATCTTCCGCGCACGGCAAACAGGGTGACGCCATAAATTAGAAATGAGAAGATCGATGCCGTGCAAAGGGTGCACGCAAGGAAACCGTAAAAATACAGGAGAGTGACTCGTCTGGCGCCCAAGAGAATTTTGAGGGAAAGAGAACAGAGTTTGATTTTCGCAAACCGTTCTCCTTCCCTCAGAAGCGTGTCAAGATAGAGCCCAAGAATGCGTTCAAGTGTGGACATAGGCCCCTCCTGTCATCTCGCTTGGTTTATTTACTTCTTTTTCGGCCTAAGAAAAAACCGGCAATTGCCGCAAGTGCTGCTGCTCCGCCGATGTAGGCCCATGGACTGTTGTGCACCGATTGGTCCACCTTTTGTGAGACTTCTCGGGAGGAGTCCACGATTCGATCTTTGACGCGAGTAACGGATTCGCTCGAAGCCTCCCGAATCTCTCGGACTACGCCTTTGATTTCGGGCTTCAAATCACTGAAGGTTTCTCTGAGTTGTTTAAAGTCGCGACTTACCATAGATTTGATCTCCTGTGAGCTGTCTTTGGCAGCGTCATTCAGAACGCTTAACGCGTGCTGAATGGATTTAATATGTTCTGGCTCTCCTCGTTCTTTTCGCAATAATTCTTCCATTTTTGCCTCCTTGTTGCTTAATGGTTGCCAAGCTTTCGGCCCGCAATCACATGCATTGGCTGTTCCGTTTTGAGAAGGAGAGTGCCGTCAAAAAAATGGCACGCGCGACATTTTGGTGTGGGAAATTAAGTCATTTCCAGGCTTTTCCCATTTTGAATGTCAGCGGATTTAAGTGTACTCTTTAAGTGGGATAAATAACGGGGAGAACACGAAACCATGTCTAAGAGATTTAATTTCGCTAAGGTAAATTCAGTCATGAAGCAGCATTTCACGAAAGTGCTCACGGTGTCAGGCGTCGTGCTTGCGGGGGCTTCGGTCTTAGCCATCTATTCGAGCATGCATAGTGAGGTATTTAATGGTTCTCGATCCCCCGCTGCAATTGGGAGAGCGCGTCTGCCGCTGATTTGTCCAGCGGGTTATCAAAAAACGACGATACAGGGGCGGCTCTTTTTTGATCCCGGTGCGCGATCAAGGTTTTTGTCGTCGTTTGTGAGGCCCACGGCGCTTAGCCCGATCTCTTCTTTTGATTTCAGCTTGGATTATCGCGTTGTTCAGGCAAGATTTTACACTTCAGTATCAGGAACGGTCGACCCGGTCGTTAATTCGGACGGGACGTTCTCGACTGAAATCTGTTCGAAGCCGAGTACCCTTAATTTGAACCTTATCCCCGCAGGATCAAGAAGTGCCGTTGCGGCACTGGCGAAGCGATCCGTGTTTGAGTTTCGCGTTCGCGGGAAAAGCCACGATTCGACGTTGGCTTTGAATTCGTGTCAGTCCACGGGCAAGCCCTACATTAATGGACAAATTTTGGCCCAATGCGGGTCCTTCGAGTTTTCAAGTGCCTGGCAGGTCGCAGGTTCTGTAAGTGCCTCAGTCATCATTGATAAGGCGACCAAGGATTTAACAAGTTATCAGCAGTGTGGAAATGCACTCCTGCCTCAGTATGCTGAAGTTTGTCAGTATGGTGGAGCGAATCCTGCGGTCCTCTCCTTGGGCGATAATGCAGATTACGACTTTGGCGAAATCGATGTCGATGCAAACTTCAAAGGGTTAGTCAAAAAGTCTGTCGGCGTGGGTTACTCCGGATTGTTAAAAGCCAAGTCGATGTCGATGACGATCGTTCCTCCAGGAACACCTTTTTCGTTCACGTCAGGTGTTTACCCTGGTGTCACTGGCACATGCGCGGCTGAAACAAAAGCGGGCTGTAAGATCGAACTTCAATTTGTGCCGCAAGCGCCAGGCAGTTATAATGCGACGTTGTTTCTCTCTTATTTTAACGGGATTTCGGCACAAAAAACTCAAGTTAGCCTTTCGGGAACACGACTTGATATTCCTACCTGCTCCGATAGCGTTAAGAATGCGACTGAATCTGATGTGGATTGTGGGGGCGGCGCCTGCCAGAAGTGTCAAGATACGAAGGGCTGCGTAGCTTCTTCAGATTGTGTCTCGGGCCTTTGTACGGGAGGTGTTTGTCACACCCCAAGTTGTACCGATGGACTGTTTAATGGCACTGAATCGGATGTGGATTGCGGCGGCCCTGCGTGTCCGTCTTGTAAAGATAGCAAGTTTTGCAAAGTTTCCAGCGATTGCAGCTCCAATAACTGCAAGGACGGCCAATGTTCGACTCCAACCTGCAGTGACGGGGTTCAAAACGGGTTTGAAACCGGAGTGGATTGCGGGGGAATATGTGGTCCCTGCGCCTCTGGTTCGGGCTGCGCAAAATCGGCCGATTGTAGCAGTGTCGTGTGTGCCTTTGGAAAATGCGCGGATCCTACTTGTAACGATGGCGTCAAAAATGGCACGGAGAGCGACAAGGATTGCGGGGGCATTTGCCCCAAATGCCAAAACGGGTATGCTTGTGCATCCGGGTTGGATTGTCAGGATGGCATGTGCCAAAACGGATTGTGCATCAAAGCGTCGTGTATTGATGGGATTCAAAATGGGGGAGAAACCGGTGTCGATTGCGGCGGCGGAACTTGCGCCCCATGTATGGATGGCGTCGGTTGCTCAAAAGGCTCTGACTGCTCCTCCAATAATTGCGTCCAGGGAAAATGCGCGACAGCTTCCTGTAACGACATGCTTAAGAACGGATTTGAATCCGACATCGATTGCGGTGGGCCTCAGTGTCCCCCATGTCAACTCGGAAAAACCTGCGCGGGAAACTCCGATTGTTACGGACCGACCCAGTCTTGCCAGGGTGGAGTGTGCGCAAATACTTGTCCTTCTGGGCAAGTATTGTGTGGCGGAACTTGTACGGATTTAACCACGAACTATATGAATTGCGGTTCTTGTGGAGCGGCTTGCCCTAGTATCGTGAATGGTCAAGGGGCTTGTGTTGCGGGCTCGTGCCAAGTGAAGCAATGTAATTCGGGATTTGCGAACTGCGATTGGTCGCCCTACAACGGCTGCGAAACCAATATGTATAACGACACAAAGAACTGCGGAGCGTGTGGTTTGGTCTGTTCAGCCTACGCGAACGCTGTAACAGCGTGTAACAATTCAGTGTGCGCGATTTCGAACTGCGCACAAGGTTTTGCTAACTGCAACGGGATGACCAATGATGGCTGTGAAGTCAACATCTACGGCGATGACAATAATTGCGGCGCCTGCGGAAACGTCTGCGGGATGTTTAAGAGCTGCTCCTTCGGGGTTTGTAAGTAGGTCAGCGCATTAGGGATGAGAATTCGAGTTGTCAGGATCCTTTTCTGTCTTGTAGCGGTTATTGCAGGTGGCGCAACAGCATCTGCCTCCCAATCCGCTCGCAGTGCGGCCTTGGGCGGTGCAGGGCATGCGGGACCGCTGTTTACTGAGGCCCTTGATCTAAACCCTTCGTATCTCTCCCTCATGAATTCGTATGCCCTCAGTGCGCAGTATCTTCTTCCGGCCACGAACCCTGGTTCCCATGGCGGTGCCTCTACCTACGCTGCCATGGCGAGCAGCTATCAGCTTCCCGTGCAGTTTGGTGCAGAATACTCGCGAAGCGATGATGGGGCTGTGACTCGTCTTGCCTTTGCTCGTGAGATTTTGGGTCAGTTTTCTTTTGGGGTGGGAACCCTGTTTTACACTCCTTTGAATGCATCCATGCTGCCTAGGCCGGAGTTTACTCTGTCGGCGACCGGCATCATCAACAGTTGGATGAGGGCCGCGTTAGTTTTGGATAACTCTTTAGGGTCTTTGACGTCTCACGGTTTTCAACGCGTACTGACCTTGGGCACAAGGGTAAGCCTCGATTCGATTTTTGCGCTTTATCTGGATCCTCATTGGACTTTGTCAGGTTTGGAGACGGGCCAAGAGCGGATGGGCTACGAGTTGGGGCTTGAAGTCCCTTTTTTTGAATACTATTTTTTACGAGCCGGAACCTTCAAGAATGCCAAGGTGCCATTATCGGCGGCCGCTGGTAATGGCTTTGGGGGGGGCGTAGGGATTTTTTTCCCGATGATTTCTTTAGATTATTCTTTCTCAAAAACTGTTCAGCCTTTATCCTATAGTTATCACAACGTGAGTTTGACGCTTCAGTTTTGAGGGGAGGATCATTAGGGTATGAAAACAAAACTAACTTTTTTCACGGCAGCTTTCTCGATGATTTTGTCTTTCTTGTGTCAGTCATGTGCTCACGTGGGCGACACCTGTGATACCTACTGTTTAAGGCACGGCGGGCAATGCAGTCATGTAGACTATGGCAAAAGCACCTATGACACCGGTACGGGTGACACCAAGTTGAAGCCTACGGTTTTCCATTGTCGCTTCGTCAATTGAACTCTTTTCGTTTGGTAGGTCGGGCAGCAGGTCGGGGTCATTTTTTTGACAGTCTTTTTGCATTTGGTCTTTCTGGCTACATCTCCCGCGCTTAATCCACAATCTCAAATACATGATTTAAGACTTTTCAATTTTCGCCGATAGGGTCTTGTTACCTGTGTATTAGGGTAGGGCAGTTCCACTTTTGCCTTGGAGAAAAATAAATGAAACTTATTTTGTGTTTGCCTCTTTTGTTGATCCTCGCTTCGTGTGTCTTTGAGAAAAAGAAGCAGGACGTTTCAGGGGCGGTTTCCCCTTCGGGAACGAGTAGCCCAAATGTCTCTCTTTGCAACTCCAGCGCGGGCGCGGCGGCGGTGGATTGCTCAAGTGACATTGCCAATTCAACCGGCGCCACAAAGAGCAAAACATGTAATTCTTCCGGATCCGATTTTATCTACAGCAGCTGCTCTCTGCAGGGGTGCCTGGCCAATTATCATGTGGATCATGAGGCTTGTGTGGCTGATGCGTGTAAACCGAACGAAAGTCTGGGCACCGTCTCTTGTACTGACGATATTGCGTTTTCCGCCACCGCCACAAAAAGTTCGACCTGCGATGCAAAGGGGGCTGATTATGTTTACGGTGCCTGCAGTGTTTCGGGGTGCCTGGCGGGATACCATCTGGTTAAGAATGCTTGCGTTCCTAATGCGTGCAAACCCAACGAAGAGCAAGGAACGGTTTCTTGCACGGGTGAAATCCCGTACTCTGCAAGTGCGACCCAAACTAAATCCTGTGACGCAACCGGCATCGATTATGTGTACGGTGATTGTGCTGTTACGGGCTGCCTCGCAGGTTATAATCTGCAAAATAATTCTTGCGTAGCCAACGCCTGCAGTCCAAATCAAAGCCAGGGAATTGTTTCATGTACCGGAGAAATTCCGTATTCAGCAGACGCCACCAAGTCCAAAACCTGCAATGGTAAAGGCTCGGACTCAGTCTATGGCTCATGCAGTGTCTCAGGTTGCTTGCCCGATTATCATCTTAGTGGCAATTCTTGTGTAGCCAACACTTGCGTCCCGAATAAAGGCTACGGCCTAGTCTCTTGCACACAGGAGATCTCTTACTCGGAAAATGCCACTAAACCCAAATCTTGTAATGCTACGGGCGCAGACTACGTTTATGGTTCCTGCACCATTTCGGGATGTCTCCCCGGCTATAACCTCCAAAGCAATTCCTGTATTGCTAACACCTGCACACCCAATCAGGGCTTGGGTACGGCTTCTTGTGTGAATGAAATTCCAAATTCTGAATCGGCCACGAAGCCCAAGACCTGCAATGCCACCGGCGCAGATTTTATTTATGGAGCTTGCACCACTTCGGGTTGTCTCGCGGGTTTCAATCTACAGGGCAATTCGTGTATTGCTAACAAGTGTACCTCCAATCAAGGCTTGGGTACGGTTTCTTGTATCGACGAAATTCCCTTCTCCGCAAGTGCGACCAAAACCGAAACCTGCAATGCTACAGGCGCAGACTATGTTTACGGCGCTTGCAGCGTAAGCGGATGTCTTGCAGGGTATTATCTTCAGAACAATTCCTGCGTTCCCAACGTGTGCACCCCCAATGAGAGCTTAGGCACAGTCTCGTGTACGGGTGAGATTTCCTACTCAGCGATCGCGGCCAAGAGCAAAACTTGTGATGAAATCGGCTCGGGTTACCTTTTTGGTTCGTGCGCCGCGACGGGTTGCCTAACCGGCTATAATCTGCAGAACAATTCTTGTATTCCCAATGCCTGCAATCCTAGTGAAAGCTACGGAAGCGTCTCATGTACTGAGGAGATATCTTATTCAGCAGACGCCACCAAGTCCCAAACCTGTAATGCCACTGGTTCCAGCTTCGTCTATGGGGCTTGCAGTGTCTCAGGTTGCTTGCCCGATTATCATCTTAGTGGCAATTCTTGTGTAGCCAACACTTGCGTCCCGAATAAAGACTACGGCCTAGTCTCTTGCACAGAGGAGATCTCTTACTCGGTAAATGCCACTAAACCCAAATCTTGTAATGCTACGGGCGCAGACTACGTTTATGGCGCCTGCGCCACTTCGGGCTGCTTAGCAGGCTTTTATCTTGAGAACAACTCATGTCTTCCCAATGCCTGTACCCCCAATCAGGACTTGGGTACGGTTTCCTGTGTGAATGAAATTCCAAATTCTGAATCGGCCACGAAGCCCAAGACCTGCAATGCCGTTGGTTCGAATTATCTCTTCGGTACCTGCACCACTTCGGGATGTCTCGCGGGTTTCAATCTTCAGGGCAATTCGTGTGTCGCTAACAAGTGTACCCCCGATCAAGGCTTGGGCACGGTTTCTTGTGTGAATGAAATTCCAAATTCTGAATCGGCCACGAAGCCCAAGACCTGCAATGCCACAGGCGCAGACTATATTTATGGATCCTGCACCACTTCGGGTTGTCTCGCGGGTTACAATCTGCAGAATAACTCGTGTGTTCCAAATGCTTGTAGTCCGGGGCAAAGCTTGGGTACGGTATCATGCACGGAAGAAATCTCCTATTCGGCGTCCGCTAGCAAAACGAAAACCTGCAATGCAACAGGATCGGGCGACATCTATGGTGCCTGCAGCGTTTCAGGCTGTCTCGCGGGCTACAATTTACAGAACAATTCGTGTGTGGCCAATGCGTGCACTCCTAACCAGAGTTTAGGAACAGTTTCCTGCACGAATGAGAGCGCGTTTTCGGCAACGGCAACCAAAACTAAAGCCTGCAATGCCACTGGTTCCGATTATACTTACGGCACTTGCAGTACTTCGGGTTGCTTAACGGGCTACAATCTTCAGAGCAATTCGTGTGTGGCCAATGCGTGCACGCCTAACCAGAGTTTAGCAGCAGTCTCGTGCATCAATGAGATCGCGTTCTCCGCAACGGCAACCAAACCTATGGCTTGCAATGACGTGGGTTCAGGCTACACCTATGGCTCATGTAGTGTCTCGGGTTGCTTAACGGGCTACAACCTTCAGAGCAATTCGTGTGTGGCCAACACTTGTACCCCTAACCAAATCTTAGCACCGGTTTCGTGCATCAATGAGATACTGGATTCAGCTACGGCCACGAAGTCCAAGACGTGCAATGCCGCAGGCTCAGATTATGTCTTTGGAAGTTGTGCAGTGAGTAGTTGCGTGGCCGGCTTTGTTGTGACCAATAATACTTGCCAAGGTGTTTCCGTTAGTATTGCGGACGCGAGCACTCTGGAAGGAAATTCGGGCACAAAATCACTGACCTTTACCGTAACGCTTAGTAGCGCCTTGCCGACAACTGTGAGCGTCAACTACGCGACTGCCGACGGAACTGCAAAAAGTACTGGAGGCAGCACAGATTTTACTGCGGCTTCGAACACTCTAACTTTTTCTGCGGGCACGACAACCAGGACGATCAGCGTTTCCATAAAAGGGGATACGAACAAGGAGCCCGATGAAACGTTTTATGTGAACCTCACTGGCCCGACGGGCGGCCTAGTTATTTCGCGTGCTCAAGCAGTGGGTACGATCCGAAATGACGACTAGACCTTACCGCCCGCCTTTTTCAGCGTCCAGCAAAAGCCCGACCATCTCACGAAAGTCGATCTTGGGTTTCCAACCGGTCCAGGCCTTGAGTTTGGCAGCGTCTCCTATGCGGGCGCCTTCAATCCTTTTGATTACAGAGGGGTTTTCTTCAACATATTGGCGCCAATCCAAATCCAACAATCCGAAAGCGATCTCCACAAAATCCTGGACGGTGTGCCTAATGCCGGTGGCGACAATGAATTCGCTTGAGCGATCGATCGTCAGCATCTTGTGCATGGCCTCAACATAATCCGGGGCATATCCCCAATCTGCTTCGGCACTCAGGTTTCCGAGTATAAGTTTTTGCGCCTTGCCATCGCGAATGTCGAGAGCACCCTTCATGATTTTTTTCGACAAAAAACTAGGGCCTCGCAAAGGGGATTCGTGATTATAAAGGATTCCGGTTGAAGCAAATATTCCGTACCTCTCACGATACGAGCGACACCAGTTCAGTCCATCCGTCTTGGTGATGCCGTAAGCCGAGACGGGTGATAGCGGCGTTTCTTCATTTTGAAGGGGCTGTTTGGGTTCACCAAAAACATGGGAAGAAGCTGCATAAAAAAGCCGAGTTGCTGGCGAAGAGATTCGAATGGCTTCCAAGCAATTCAGAAGTGAAAAAACGTTAATTCGATAAAACTCGTGAATCGAGGTGAGTCCCTCATCTGAATGGCCTTCGGAAGACTGGTGATAGGCCGCCAAGTGGTAGATCTCAGCGGGCCGCACTTTTTTTACGAGGTCTGAAACCTGTACGGGATCACAAATGTCGGTTTCTGAACCCACGTCGATTCCGATCAGCGTGTACCCCTGCGTCCTGAGATGCTCGGATAAAAGCCTCCCATCTTGGCCCTGGCTGCCAATGATAACAGCCGTTTTCAAAGTCTGCTTCATGATACGACAGACACTTCAGGCAGCGGAAACAGTAATTTCCCACCTGATTTTATCCAATCCTGCTCGCGCTTGATGATGTTCTCGCGGAAATGCCAGGGCAAAACCAGGAAATAATCTGGTTTCATGGCCTTAGCATCGGCTTCTGAAATAATGGGGATCAACGTGCCCGGAGTGAATCGGCCAAATTTATCAGGATTCACTTCTGCAATAGCCGGGAGCTCTTTTGGGCTCAAACCACAATACTGAAGCAGCACATTGCCCTTGGTAGAGGCTCCATAACCGATAATCTTCTCGCCCTTTTTGTGTGCATTTTCCAGAAACGTAAGAAGTTCGCCGCGGTGAGCTGCGGTTTGGCTGGCAAATTTCACAAAAGGCTTCATCGTATGCAATCCAAGCTCATGCTCTTGGGCTAAGAGTTTTGAAACAATGGGCGCGTGGGTGCTTTGAGCGTTAGTCTTTTTCTGCAGGGTGAGCGAAAAACTGCCCCCGTTAACATCATTGAGTTCGACATCAACGATACAGAGTCCCACTTTATCGGCAAGCCACTGGATCTGTCTAAGCGCATAATACTCCAAGTGCTCATGACAAATGGTATCGTAAGAAATCTTGGCAAGCATCGTAGGGAGATAGCTTTGTTCCATGACCCAAATTCCATTGTCATCCAAACATGAAGAGACTTCTTCGACAAACGCCAGTGGGTTCTCAAGATCGTAGAACATCGAAAAGGAGGTGATGACCTTAGCCTTTTTCGAACCCAATACAGATTGAACGGCCTTTGCGGAAAAGAAATCTGGAATCAATTGAATATGACTTGGGTAAAGGTGTTTAAACTTCACGCCGGTGGGATCAACGCCCACAAGGGTGAGATCTTTAGGAAATGCCTGTAGCGTGGTGCTGTCATTGCTTCCGATGTCGATGACCAAATCGCCAGAGCTGAGTTTAACCTGTTCAAGAATTCTTCCAACTTTTGCGTGAAGGTGCGAGACCATGGAGCGGTTCAAGCTTGAAAGATAGCCGTAGTTCATCCCGTACATTTCGCTTAAATCGCCTGAATGTCGGAGCTGCACCAGACCGCAGGTGTGACCCTTTGGCGTTTCGGAGCACTTCACGAGCTCCAGGGGAAAAGAGTGGATCGCTTCTGTCTGCGTACGGGGAAACACTCCCGTCAAGGCTTGATTTCCCAAATTCATGATGGGGAGCAGTTCGGAGTTTCCGCAGATTCGACACTGCTTAATGGTTGGGATCATGTTGTGAGATTTCCTTTCTCAAGACAAATTACGGAGTAAGTGAACAGGTCTTTGGGTCCAAAATAGTATTCAAGCACGGTAAACCCCGCTTTATTAAATACGTCCAGCGCATGTTCTTTTGATCTGACACGGGTGATTTCGTCAGGGTGAAACTTGATGTCCTTCTTGCCCAGGAACGTCGCAAATATGAATTTCAAAACCTTGAAAAAGATGACACTTAACCCGAACTCCGGGGGCCAGAAAATGACCATTCTGCCGCCTGATTTCAGGACGCGATGGAATTCGTTTAATATTTTGGGAATCTCAGCATCAGTAAAATGCTCCATGACCCCTAGGTTGTAAATCCCGTCTACGGATGAAGCGGGGAGTGGAATATCAAAAATACTTCCTTGCAGGGTTTGGCAGAACTGCTTGTTGGTTTTTTTGTAAAAATGCAGAGCATTGACGGAGACATCAAGGCCCGTGATTTTGAATTGATGACGAATATCCGTATCGACTTGGCCGCTGCCGCAACCCGCATGCAGAACAGCAGAGCCAGGCTTAAAATACTTACCCGTAAACCAATTGAGCGAGCGGCGGATGATGAATTTGCGATAGAATGCGGCAATGGCGTCATATAAAAGCCCGCCTGCGTGACTTTTTTGGTTTTCCCAGTATTTTTCCCAGCCTTGTTCATCACTGTTTGACGGGCCTTTGCCGTTTTGGGCCTCAAGCACAAAAGGTTCATAGATTTCAAATTTTTCGGGATTAAAAAGGGTTTTAAAATAGGTGGTCACCAAAAGGTTGAGGCTATTCTTGATCTCCGAAAAATCCATTTTCGAGTGGCCATAGGTGCGCTTAGGAAGGGGGATTGGAATTTCGGCGATCTTGAATTTATTCAGATGAAAAATGTAGAGGCTTTCGAAAAAGAATGAATACCCATTGGAGATCACCACACTAAAAGCGTAACGCGGGATAGAAGACAGGCGATAGTACCGAAAACCGCCGGTAGCATCAAAGCTCATGCCTAAAAGAAAACGAGTCAAGAAATGGCCGGTAAGAGTCAGGGTTTTCCGATAAAGGTTCCATTCCTGAAGACTATTTTCCTGCAAATAACGGGAGCCGACGACAATGTCATGACCTTCTTTTGCTTTGGCCAAGATTTCGGGAATACATCGTGGCGGGTGAGTGAAATCACAATCCATCGTGACCAGGTTCTTATAACCCTGCTCATAGGCCCACCGAATGCCGGCTTTGTGCGCACTGCCGATGCCGAGCTTACCTGATCGGTGGACCACTTTGAGATTGGTATGTTTTTGCGCGAGAAGATCGAGAATTTCTGCAGTGCCATCTGTGGAGTTATCGTCGACAAAAAGAACGTCAAGTTCCAGCCCGAGCTTTTGAATCTCGTTGAACAGCGGTTCGGCGTTTTCACGTTCGTTATAGGTGGGAATAAAGACTAGGGGTCGTTCAATTTTATTGGCCATCACGTCTGTCATGCCTGCTCCGGGGTTTGCGTCAAATTATTGCACAATCCTGGGGGTTGCAACCATTTTTTAGCATAAGGACCGCAGAAACCGCTCCCTCATCGTGGGCTTATCGAGTAATGGCGTCAGCTTTTAGGGGAGAAGCCCCCTCCACGATCCCATTTTTTGAAAAAGAGACATCTATAGACATCTCAAGGAAGCGTTCGGCCAGTCTATAGAAACGCACGGCAAAGCGGTGTAAATAGGATAGCAAGGATGGCCCTGTTCCTGCGCCTTTTTTTTAAGGCTGCGGATTTCGTCTCGCGTTCAAGTTCAACGCCGCGCACCGAAGACTCCGTTACGCCTTCCGTTACGCCTCCAATGAGGCGCTCGTCGTCACCCCAAGTGTCCTATCTCAAAGTTCTTCGTCCTCTTCTTCTCCTTCTTCTTGATCTCCTTGATCTACGAGGTGCTCGCCGTCGGAGCTGATGAACACTCCTCTTGCTCTTGCCATCTCTCTGGCGATGTCGTAGGCGAGTTCGGACATTTCAGAAATATCAAAATCCTTGTCCCGACCCCTACTCATAATTAAGCCCTGCATGGCAGCGCCGGCCCAGTCATCAATCATGTCGATCGTAATTGCATTTTCCATCTGGGGACCTTCGTTCAAAAAAGAACGGAAAACAACTTCATTTAGTAAAATGTACAAACTGCCCCCTTACTGTGTGGATGTTGATTGATCGGGGCAGGTAATAGCTTTTTGCGCGGTCGCCTTGAGAGCAACTTGCGCTAGTTTCCTCTGCCAGCGCGGTATTGTTTCTGATCCTGGGAGTGGAAGGCGCTCTAATTCGATGTCAGCTCTTCGTTATGATATTGAATGTAGATTGCCAAGTGGAGCGCCAGTCGATCTGCGCGCTTTGTCGTGCACCAAGTTCTTCAAAGAGCGAGGATGCTGCGACTGCGCGGTGGTCAGCTCTACGTCCATATTTCTTCACAGAAATTCCTGCAAGCGGCCCTTTAGCTGGCATTGAACAAACACGAAAGCCTAGAATTTTTCTGCTCTCGGGCTGGACCACTAGCGGAATACTCAGGGGCAAGCATTTTGAGTGCTCAAAACTCTCCATCTCATCAAACTGAATTGCGTTAAGCTTTGTCCCACTCGCTTGGAGATCGGCAATA
>CAIRTR010000108.1 GCA_903881565.1 Oligoflexia bacterium
AGGCTACACACATCGGCGCTGCGCGCCCGCTTGACACTGGTTTTCTGCCCGCACTGATTCCGAAAAAGCATTGATATCCTGGGGCGTGACTGCGAATATTATTCCCCGAACAGCCGCTCAAGTGCGTCCATCCACGGCAAGACCAATCCGTCCCCCTTCTTGAGCTGTCTTGCTGTCTTTTCTTGCGAAGCAATCCAAAGCTCGCACGGGGCAAGTTTTTCAATGATGGGTTGTAGTTTGCTGAGTTCAACGTCGTCCACATTAGTAGAGGATTTGATTTCTAGGAGAACGAGAGGCTTTCCAGGCCGCTCGATAATCAAATCAATTTCTAGATTATCTTTCGTGCGTAAATAGCTGAAGCGGTAATCCTTGCGGTAATAGTCATTGTAACGAATGCATTCGAGAATAAAAAAATGCTCAAACGCGCGACCATAGCCGTAAGTCTGCGGCATCAAAGGCACGGTAAGGTGATTTTCGAGTGCCCGCTTCACTCCGAGATCGAAAAAGTAGAATTTGCTTCGTTGGAGTTGGCGTTTTCTCACGGAGCGATCAAAGGGCGGCAGAAAAAAACCAAGTAAAGTGTCGGTGAGAATTTCAAAGTAGCGATCGATGGCTTTTGAGTCTACGCCTGCGTCTCTTCCGATTTTTGAGGAATTAATGGGCTGCCCATTGCATTGAGCGGCAATCTCAAGAAATCGAATAAAGGGTTCGAGTTTTCGGATCACTTGCTCTTCTTTTATCTCCTCCTTGAGGTAGGTGGAGACATAGGATTTTAGAAACTCACGGCGCTCCAGTTCGCCCGTGAAGGAAAGCGTCTTCGGAAGGCTTCCCCATGGGAGGATGGTCTCAAGATTGAAATCATTTCCTAGTTCTCGTTGGGTCAAGGGGTGGAGATAGTTTACAAAGGCTCTCCCCGCGAGAAGGTTTGCGCCTTCTCTTTTTAGTTTTCGGGCGCTGGAACCGGTCAGCCCAAAAAGGATCGATTGATTTTCAATCAGACGCTGGACCACGTTCAAGAGCGCCGGAACTTTTTGAATTTCATCAATGACGACCCACTTTGGCTTTTGAGCGAGTACTTGTCTTTCCAGCAGCATGGGGTCTAAGAGAAGTTGGCGCGCCAATTCTTCGTTTAAAAGATCGTACCAGAGGACGGACTTATCGCCTGGAAGAATGGCTTTTAGGAGCGTGGATTTTCCGGACCCTCTGCCTCCAAACATAAAAAAACTGTTTGATAATAGTGGTTTACACATTCTCTGGTACATATACCTAAATTGTACGCCATTTTAGGTATATGTACCAGAAGAGATTCGGTCGTTGATCTTAGGTTCTGATTCTATGTCACTAGTGTTTAATTTGCTTCTATTTCTATACTAGACATGTAAAAATAGAATCAATGTTTAAGCGCATCTTTCAAATGCCCAAGAAGTCGTTTTTCTTGCTGGGACCGCGAGGCACCGGTAAATCGACATGGTTTCGGACTCAAACTTTTGATCTGGTGATTGACCTTCTCAAGTCGCGTACCCGACTGGAGCTTGAGCGCAATCCGAGTCACCTTCACGCGCTCACAGCACCCATTGCCTCAGGGGGTTGGGTACTCATTGATGAGGTTCAAAAAATTCCCGCGTTATTGGATGAAGTTCATTCAATTTATGAAGAGCGCGGAATCAATTTCGCATTGACTGGATCGAGCGCAAGAAAGCTTAAGCGATCCGGTGTCAATCTTCTCGCGGGGCGCGCTTTGAATTTTTCTTTTTTCCCTTTGGTTTACCCTGAATATGGGGATGCGATCCCCCTGATGGATCGGGTGGAGTGGGGGACGCTCCCACTGGTTGTCGATCAGATGGAGCATCGGGCGGATACGCTGGAAACCTATGTCGATAATTATTTGCGGCAGGAGTTAGTGGAGGAGGGAATTGTGCGAAACCTCGAACCCTTTACGCGTTTTCTTCAAGTCGCAGCCCTGATGAATGCTCAAATCTTAAACGTTGAAAACATCGCGCGCGATGCTCAGGTCAAGAGACCTACGGTCGACAAATACTTTGAAGTCTTGATCGATACTTTGATTGGATATCGTTTGCCCGCTTATCAGCCTGGACTCAAGACGAAAGAGGTCGCACATCCCAAATTTTATTTTTTCGATCCCGGTGTCGCCCGAGCCGCTGCGGGTTTGGTGCGGGAGCCCCTGGATCGGAGTCAGTTGGGATTTCAGCTGGAAACTTTTATTTTGAACGAGGTTCGCGCCTATAATGAATATTCTCGTAGAAAGCGTGACCTTTACCATTACGCCCTAAGCGGTGGTCGGGATATTGACCTTATTATTCAACTTGAAAAGAAGACGACTTCTAAGTCTGACCGGGTCGTTGCCATTGAATTCAAATTGAAGAATAAGTGGGATTCTGGGTGGACAAAACAGCTTGAGGAGTTTCGGGCTTGGAAGGGGGCGTCGTCAGTGGAAAAACTGATTGGGGTTTACACCGGGGAGCAAAGACTCAAAATAGGAAACGTTGAGGTATTTCCGGTTGATGGGTTTCTAAAAGCGTTGCATTCGGGTGAGATTTACTGAGTGAGGGCGAGGGCCTTTGGCTTTCCTCTGCTGCGCTTCGGCGGGGAATGGTAATTGTCGCCGGTTACTGAGGTACGCTTGCCTGATCAGAACATGGTTGCAATCGGCAGCTTAAACTACGTTTCAGAATCGGCGAAAACCGCCCCCCACGTGCTCAACATCCAGGGAAATGTCGTTTTCGGATCCCTGCGATTTGTCATCAAAGACTCACTCAAAGACTCAAAAGACGCTCCGGCAGCGCCTTCTACGGCTGATTTCGAGAAAAACGACGAAGAGGAGTAGCCCACAAGGGGCGCTTGCTTTGCTCCCATCTTTTGCTCCCCTCTGGCGATTCTTCTTTTTTCGTGTAATGTTCTGAGAATGAGAATTTGTCGGATTCTTCTTTTGGCGCTCACTTTTGTCTTCACAGCCAGTGTTGGGGCCTCCGACAATGGTTGGGAAGAAGTCGATAACTACGGTGGCATCACGATTTATCGTAAAGAAGTCCCTGGCACTCCCGTTTTGGCCTACAAAGGAGTTGGTGTTTTAGACGCGCCGATTGGAAAACTTTTAAGTGTATCTGTTGATTCGCTTCGAAAACCGGAGTGGATGCCCCGTCTCGACGCCATAAAATTGGTGAAACAAGTTTCTCCTGTGGAGCGCATTGAGTACATTCACCTCAAATCCCCCTGGCCTTTGAAGGACCGCGATTTGGTTTATCGTGCGATCATGGAAACGGATGTTGCGGCTCGAAAAATCACGCTTAAAATTGCGTCTATAGATGAGCCCTCTTGTCCAGAAACCGACAAATGCGTTCGTGCGCACTTATACTCTGGAACCTTTGTGTTTACCCCCGTGGAAAACGGGACAAAAACGCGAATGGAAGCCGAAGGGCATACGGACCCCAGGGGGTCGATTCCGAAGTGGATCGTGAATCTTTATCAAAAACGGATTCCCAGGCAATCCATTGAAGGCTTGATGAAGCAAGTGAAGAAGCCTGGTATCGTCGACCATCCGGCTGCGGCGGCGATTCTAGCGGCACCCCAGAGTGCCTCGTAGTTCCGGTCTTAGATCCAGCCTTTGCCCTTGGCTAAATCGTAAATCTCCTTCTGAGCTGCTTCGACGGTTGAAGTGCGCTGGGGGCCCAAAGCCAAGATTTCTTCGCGCAAAATATCGGCGGTCCGTTTCGGGACACTTGCGAAGAGGTGTTTCTTAAGTTCATCGGAGGCTTTGCGCAAGGCCATGGCGAGATTGCGTGAGGGGACTTCACTAAAAAGTCGCCCAGCGGCGATGGGTTCCAGGCGCAGGAGGTCTTCGAAATTCCACATTCTGCCTTCGACTTTGGAGGCGATCCCAGGGTCGCGTTTGCGCATTTCGCCCAAGATTCGTTGGCGGGTGGCCTCGTCCAACCCGTTGAGAAGCTCGGCGGCGATGGCTCGGCCATCCACGGGGATGTCTTTGTTATTTGGGTCGCTGGGATTCTTAGGGTCTTTGGGCCCTTGTGGCGGTGGGGTCATATTTTAGGATTGTATCGTGGGAATGGGGGGCTGTCCAATAGACCCTAAGGTCTTGAATTTCTTAACGAGTGAAGAAATGTGGCTTAGGGTGGGGGCGTTGGGAGGGTTTTTTCGTTATTTGAGAAGTTATCGTGCCTAGGCCCTCCCTGAAATCCGCTCTTGACACATGGCGTCAGCCCAGGTTATGGTCCGGACCGACTATGAAAACAGCAAATTTATTATTCTCGGTTTTGGTGATGGGTGGGCTCTCTCTGAGTGTCGTTTCTGGATTCTCTGGCTGTGCCAAGAGCAAAAACGATAGTTCGCAGCTTGGGCAAGATCAGCAGAAAGGGGACCCCAGTGCGCAGGGCGGGGGCGGTGCGGGAACTCCGGGTACCAATGGAAAAATCCCCTCTTTTAGCGAAGAGCAAAAAGCAAAACTGGTTTCCGAAGGGCAGGTTCTCTGTACTGACAAAGAGAATCCATCAGCTTGTCCTCCTGCTGTGGGAATGTTTCTGGCGGTGGGTGAGAATTCGATTCCACAGTGCACGGCCTTTTTGGTGAACAATGGTGAAACGCTTGCAACGAGCAGTCACTGTATCCCGGATGATTTGAAAAAAGAGGGCGCGGTTTGTACGGATCGTATCAAGGTTATGTTTCCCGCAGTGGGAAACCTTCCGAGTACCGAAGCGAAGTGTCTCGAAGTTCTCAGTGCTTCTCAGGTTGAAGCAATTAATGGGCAGCTTAGCCCTGATTTTGCCTTCATTCGTCTTGATCGAGTTGTCCCGCGGGACTTTTTCGTGGTGGATCAACATGGATTTAGAGAGGGGCAGGTTTTGAGAGTCTCGGAGATGATTTCGACGACGCCTCTTCATTTGATGGGTGAAATTCGCACGAAAATTTGTACGGCAGTTCAGAACTCCTTTGCGCTTCCGCAGTTTGACAATGATTCGACTCAGGTCGTAACTCTTACTTGTCCGGTTGCTTACTCCTATGGCAATGCGGGCGCACCGATCATCGATGAAAACGACACGGTTCGCGGCATTGTTCACGCGCCCGTGGATGCCTCAGAAACGTGGAACCTCAAGCTTCAGGGCCGCCTTTCGGAACCCATGGCAAAAATGGTTTATGCAACGAACTTTGCATGCGTGAATCCGAACCCTAAAGACAAGAATGCGCTCGCGGTACCCGGTGGATGCCAAGCGGATCTCTCGCAGTTGGCGGTGAATAACTTGCGAGAGCGCCCGTTTCGAGTGGCTGTTCCCAAGGCCCAAAAAGAAGTCGACGAAACTCATAAGACTTGGAATGGAACTCATTCGTCCAAAATCAGCTGGGTGGCCTCAAGTCAAGTTGTGGCCCCTGGCGAACCCAATGCGCCGCTCTTTATCTACCCTGTCCCCTCGTGTATTTCGGGACCGACAGACAAATGGATTGAAGAGTACGCCGTTCGGAAGTTCTGGACGTTTTGGAAGAAAAGTTACGAAAGCTCAGCGACGTTGGACTTTGAGCTTCCGCAATGGGAGCCACAGTTTGAATTTAACGCAAATCTTCAACCGGTTCATAAAATCAAGTTGGCAAAAGGTAAGGCCACAGTGACTTTCAGTCCCTTGGACATCTTCAAGAAGAAGACGACTCACGTTACGGTTCGTTTTGACTCAGGGAGTGCTGACACGACGCTTCCGCCCTTAGAGCTTGATCTGAAGATGTGCGAGTCAAAGGCGGCTGACCCCGCGCCGGCGGCCCCCGCTACGAAGAAGTAATGGCTTTTTCCCTGGCAAACGTTTATTACCCCTAGGACCAAATTTTTAGCGAGAGGGGGTGACAACTATGCCAGGTATAATGATTCGTGAGGGAGATTCCCTCGAAGGCTCCTTGAAGAAATTTAAGAAGCAGTGTGAAAAAGCCGGCATCCTCAACGAAGTACGTAAGCGTGAGTCTTATGAAAAGCCTTCCGTAAAGCGTAAGAAGAAGGACATCGCCGCCCGCAAGCGCCTAGTTAAAAAAGTACGGCCAAGCCGTATCTAAGGAAAGGGGGCCAGTCATGGCCACAATTAAGGAAACACTTTCCGAAACCATGAAAGCGGCAATGAAGGGCGGGCCTACCCAAAAGGATAAGCTCGCCTTTTGTCGCAACCTCCATGCAGCGGTTCGGAAACGTGAAATCGATGATCGCATTGATCTCGACGACGCCGGGGTATTGAAGATTATTTCGTCGCTTGTGAAACAGCGCCAAGATTCAATCGACCAGTTCAGAAAAGGCGGTCGTGAGGATTTGGTGGTGAAAGAAGAAGCGGAGTTGCAGTTTCTCCAAGCCTTTCTCCCTGCCCAAATGAGTGAGGCCGAAGTTCAGCAAATTGTTGAATGGGCGGTAGGCGAAGCGAAGGCGACTAATCCTGCGTTGGGAGCTCTGGGTCCAAAAGACATGGGGACTGTCATGAAACTCGTTGTTCCCAAAATCCAAGGACGCGCCGACGGAAAACTCGTCAACCAGCTTGTCCGCGATCGAATTGCAAAAGGCTGATTCAGATTGCCACAGGTTTCTGCGGGACGATTTCCGCCTGAGTTCATTCAAAAAATTCGTGAAGCCGTCAACCTCATTGAGGTTGTCGGCGAACACGTCGTTTTGCGCAAAACGGGCGCAAATCATGTGGGGCTTTGTCCTTTTCACTCGGAGCGAACGCCCTCTTTCAGTGTGAGTGAGTCTCGTCAGGTTTATTATTGCTATGGTTGCAAAAAAGGCGGCGATCTCTTTTCATTTTTCATTGATTTGCACGGTTTGAGTTTCCCGGATGCGGTGATCGAGCTTGCGGAGCGCGCGAGGATTCCGCTCCCGCATGGTGTGAGTCTTTCATCACAGTCCCCGGAGCAGCGTGATGCGGTGGCCGAGAAAAAAGCACTGGCCTTCAGGCTCAATCGTTTCGTGGCTGCTTTTTTTCATCAGAACTTGCAGTCAAATCCTAAGGTGCGGGACTATTTTGTCGCGCGCGGATTAACGCCTGAACTTGAACAGGATTTTTATGTCGGTTTTGCGCCCGATTCTTGGGATGCCCTGGGCGGGCACTTGACCGCAAAAAAGGCGCCGCTCCCTATCGCGGCTGAGCTGGGTCTTCTGAAGCCATCGACCAAACAGAATGCGGGCGGCTCCGGGTTTTTTGATCTCTTTCGTGATCGCGCGATGTTTCCCATCTTGGATCAGCGGGGGCGAGTGGCGGGTTTTGGCGGCCGCCTTTTGGGGTCGTCCCAGACGGCGTCCGAGGGGCCTAAATACCTGAATTCCGCCGAGTCTTTTATCTTCAAAAAGAGTAAACTCGCGTTTGGTTTGTTTCAGGCCCAAAAACACATTCGCGAAACGAACGAAATCATATTGGTTGAGGGTTATTTTGACGTTTTGGCGATGCATGCGGCAGGATTCAAACACGTGGTTTCAACCTGCGGGACCACGCTCTCGGGCGATCACCTTACGCTTTTTCGAAAATTCGCCGATAAAATCATCATATTGTTTGATGGCGATCGTGCCGGAATCGAAGCCACCGAGCGCGTGATGGAAGTGGGCCTTGAGCATGGCTGCGTCCTTTACGGGGCCGTGATGCCGGAGGGTAAGGATCCCGACGACGTGCTCCTTGATTCGAAGACGGGGCAGGTGAGGGTTGATGGGCTTGCGCAGATGCGCGAAATCCTCGCGAAATCTGAGCCGCTTTTGGATTCGCGAATCTCGCAGGCGATCAAAGAATGTGAAAAGGGCCCTGAGGCGATGACTCAGTCATTGAAACAGGTGGGCGCGTGGTTAAGCATGTTTCAAGATCCTTTGGGGCGTGATGTGCGTCTGAAGAATCTTCGGGAGAAGCTGAATTTGGGGCCAGAAATGCTGAGGCATCTTGTGCCTGGAGTCGCGCCTGGGGGTTCGGTGCAGGCTGGGCCTAATCCCGGTTCGGGTGGGGGGGCGCCGGTAAAGAAGATTATTCGGGTGGGTTCGAGCATTCAAAAAGGCCTATCTCCGCAGAAACTCACAACGAATGATCGCGTGATTCTCAAAGGTCTTCTTTGCAGCGAGAGTGCTTATGGCCAATTTTTAAGGGCTGGGAGCAATCTGCCCCCAGGGCACGTTGTTTCGGAACTTTTTGACGCACCTGTTGCACAAAATTGGGTTTCGGAGTGGGTTCAGAGTGTCGGAGTCGATACGGGCGGGGGGTGGCAGGCCTTTCGAAAGCTACCGGAGCACTATATTTCACAGGAGTCCCCCGCGTCGGTTGGAGCGGCTAGCGAGGCGCCCGATACTCATCTCCGCGCAGCCATGAGCGAAATCATGGTTTCATTAGATTCTGGAGACTCCGGGGCTGCGCCACAATCAGATGCAGAGTTTCAGGAAGAATTTGAAGGTGCACTGAATCAGAAGGTCACTCGGATTTGGGCACGGTTTTCGCAGCAAATCAAAACTAAGATGGCGGAAGCCGAAGCGCAAAAAGACATGGAAACACATAGGGAATTGATGAAAGTATTTCTTGACGTTCAGCGCAAGATGAAGGAGTTTAAGAGCTTCATATGAATAAACCGAAGGATACGAGTCTGTCCCAACAGACTTCCGCTCGCAAACCTGAGAGCACAGGTTCACTTATCAAGAATAAAGAAATCAAGAAACTCCTGGATCTCGGAGTTCAACGAGGATTTCTTACTTATGTTGAAGTGAATGAGTTGCTTCCCCTTGAATTGATTTCGGCCGAATCCATCGACGAGATCATGAACCTCCTTTCTGAAAATGAAATTGAGGTCATTGACGCTGCAAAAAGGCCAAAAGACAGCGACGGTGATGAAGAAGAGTCGGACGAGCCCTTGCTTGGCGCTCCCGCTCAAGGCTCAGAAGAAGGTCCTGCTTCTGAAGAAGCCGTCGCGCCTGCCGCGGCAGATTTTGCGCGCGGTGCAGATCCTGTAAAACTTTATCTTAAGAAAATGGGGAGCGTCTCTTTGCTTACCCGTGAAGGTGAAGTGGAGATTGCGAAAAGAATTGAAGAAGGCGAAGTTGAAATTTTGCGCGGCCTTTTGGCCTCAAAACTCGGCACACTTGCGATCGTGGATCTCGGCGAGCGCATGGAAACGGGCAAGACCAAAGTTAAAGATGTGATTCGGGGTGTGGATGAAGAAATTTCGCCAGACGACGAAAAGAAGTATCTTGATAAAGTTCTGGTCGCCATTTCCAAAGTAAAAGCGCTTGTCGTTGCTCAGGAGAAGATGGACGAAGCCGTGCGCGGACCTGAAGGCAAAAAGTTGCCTCAGAAGAAAAAAGAAGAGTTTATTAAAGAAGTTGCCAAGCGTGAGAAAAACGTTGAGGCCGCTTTTCACGATATCGCGTTTAATCGTAAAACCATTAACTACCTCTCTGCCAACATCAAGTTGTACTGGGGCCGTGGTAAAGAGTTGGTTGACGAGAAGAAGAAGATTTTTGATTTCCTGGGCATCAAAGAATCCAAGCAGATGAAGGATATCAGCCGGGAATATAACAAGGGCGACGAAACTCACACAGGGCTTTGTAAACAGTACGATGTGAGTCAGCAAAAGCTCACCCAGCTCGTTACCTCTGAAGAAGAGCTTGCAAAGAAGCTAGAGCGCCTCGAAGACGAAGCCGGAATCGAGCTCGAGGAGCTTCGCCGGATCTACGACACGTTGACCATTGGGGAGCGCAAGGCCGACCACGCAAAGAGCGAGTTGGTTGAAGCCAACCTGCGTCTCGTTGTATCGATCGCAAAGAAGTATACGAATCGTGGTTTGCAGTTCCTGGATTTGATTCAAGAAGGCAATATCGGTTTGATGAAGGCTGTGGATAAGTTCGAGTATCGCCGAGGTTATAAGTTTTCAACTTATGCGACGTGGTGGATTCGTCAGGCGATCACCCGCGCGATTGCCGACCAGGCACGCACGATTCGAATTCCGGTGCACATGATCGAAACGATCAATAAGCTGATTCGGACTTCGCGACTTCTGGTTCAGAGCTTGGGCCGTGAACCGACTCCCGAAGAAATTGCGCATAAGATGGAACTTCCGGTCGATAAAGTCCGCAAGGTTCTGAAGATTGCCAAAGAGCCGATTTCGCTTGAGACCCCGATTGGTGAAGAAGAAGATTCTTATCTGGGCGATTTCATCGAAGATAAGAAAATCATCAATCCTTCGGACGCCGTGATTAACATCAATCTCTCTGAGCAGACTCGTAAAGTGCTTGCCACTTTGACTCCTCGTGAAGAGAAGGTGCTTCGGATGCGTTTTGGGATTGGCGAAAAATCCGATCATACGCTTGAAGAAGTGGGTCAGGATTTTTTCGTGACTCGTGAACGTATTCGACAGATTGAGGCGAAAGCTTTGCGAAAACTGCGGCATCCTTCGCGGGCTAAGCTCCTGAAGGCATTCGTCGATTAATCTGGTTGTAAATTCTCGGTGAGTTTGGGGGGGTTCATGAAGAAACTCTGGCTTGCTCTCTTTTTAATTAATGCGGTTTTGCCGAGTCCTGCGCAGGCTGTGGGATTCTGGTTCCAAGGCGGTACGGGTTATTCTTTGCCTAAAGTGACGGGCGTTACCGATACATTTGGAAGTGCCTTGGGTTGGGGTGGGGGCGTAACTCTCGTTTTTCCGTTTAAGAGTCGATATGCATTTGAGTTAGGGGCGGAGTACTTTGCTCATCAGTGGACTCAGACCTCGGCCGGAACAAAGTACGATATCAGTGCTCCTTTTTTTCCGGTTCTAGCGGGACTTCGGATTTCGCTGGGTAGGGTTTTTGAATTACGCGGCGGCGCCTATTATTCATGGGTTGCGGGTAAGGTGCTGACTTCTACCTCGGGTGATGCGGGTGCCGGAAGCTCGTCTGAGTACGGGCTTAAGACTAAGGATTATGGCGGATATGCGGGCGTTGGGCTCGAGGTTCCGGTGAAAAGAGCGACGCTTACGTTTGGCGCTAATTATTTTTTGGGGATCCCTAATCTTGCGGTCGATAGTTCTGCGGGCGCGGTATTTAAATTAAGTGAGGTCCAGGCGATGATTGGACTTCGATTTGGGACGAAAAAGAAGTAAGTGTATTGAGAGTACTGCTGAGAGTGGGCCTTTAGCTCAGCTGGTTAGAGCGGTCGGCTCATAACCGATTGGTCGTAGGTTCAAGTCCTACAAGGCCCACCAACCAAAAGGTACTCCCCACCTTTTGGTTAAAGTTTGCGTTATAAACTCGACTTCATAAAATTGCCAATCGCCGTATACGCCTCTTTAAGCACATTTTCCTGCGGCAAGAACACGATTCTGAAATGCTTCGTCCCAGGCTTCTGCCCGAATCCACTGCCCGGAACCGTGACCACACCTGTTTCTTGAATTAATTTCGCACACCACTGTTCGTCCGTGATTGAAGTATTCGTGAGCTTCGGAAACGCATAAAATGCGCCTTTGGGTTTCACGCATGAGATCCCAGGAATTGCATTGAGCATTTCAAAGGTCATATCGCGGCGGCGTTTTAATTTTTCCATCATCCCGGGCAAGTGAGGATTGCCGCCTTGAAGTGAAGGAGCAATGGCGGCCATCACCGGGTGAGAAGCGCAAAGCCTGGCGCGGGTGAGTTTTTGAATCGCTTGCACGTAATCCGTCACTTTTTCGGCAGGGCCAGAGACAATTCCCCAGCCCATTCTAAGACCTGGGCCTACATAAACTTTGGAGAGGCCGTTGAAGGTGATTGCAGCCACATCTGAATTCAACGCCGCGGTGGTCACATGTTTTTCGCCATCAAATATAAGCTTATCGTAGATCTCATCCACAAAGAGTACGAGGTTATGTTCAGCCGCAATATCGGCAATCTTTTGCGCGACCTCGCGTGAGCAGACCGAACCCGTTGGGTTATTGGGGTTAATCAAGACGATCGCGCGCGTGCGGGAATTGATTTTCTTTTTGATGTCTTCGGGATCGGGTTGCCAGCCGTTTTCTTCATCCAAGTAGTAGGGGTTGGCTTCTGCTTCAAGCTTGGACAAAACGGCCGTGTATAAAGGATAGCCTGGGGTTGGGAGAAGGACGTTATCGCCAGTGTCCAAGAGTGCAGTCAGCGCAAGCTCAATGGCCTCGCTTCCGCCGTTGGTGATGAAGACTTCTTGGATGCTCTTGATTCCGTTGGCTTCAGCATCTTTTTTAATCGCCGCAATGGCGTCTGCAGTCCCTGAAGAAGGTGCGTAGCCTGTTTTGCCTTCTTCGAGCGCTTTGACGATGCTCTTGATGACAAAATCTGGAGTTTTAAGATCAAAGAGAATCGGGTCGCCGATGTTAAGATAGAGAAGTTTCTTGCCACTGGCCTTGGCTTTTTCAGCCACGAGCAAAATATCGCGGACGGCGTATTTGACGTTCTCAGTTCTTTTGGCAGGCTTAATGGTTTTCATCCGCTGATCCTATCACGCTAAAACCGAATTCTCCAGATGACGCTTAAAAAACCAAGTCCGGCCGTCATAGCCCAGTCGTGACCGCGCAGGGGACCACAATGCAGAACCTCAGCAATTAGAGGGGTTTCGAGACAAAGAGGGATACTGGCCGCGACACAGAGCATGGGAATCCAAAACCCTAGTCTTAGGGGGGGTAAGGTGCGGAACCAGGAGGTCTCGCCTTTGATTTCTGCCCAGACGATAAAGAGGCTGGAGAAGATGATGACACTGAGTGCGGCGCTCCGGGCGTAGATCTCGCTTTCGATGACATAAAAACGGAAAATGCCAAAAGCGCAAATACAAGTGATCAAACCCGAGGCAACAGACTTGAGAAGGTCTTTTCGCGAGATCAGCGTTTGTCGCTTTTTTGGATTCTTTTCCACGAGTACACCGCTTTCAAAAACAAAAGCGGACACGGGATGGACGATCATCTCAAGCCACAAAAGATGGACAGGGAGAAGTAGGATGGGCATTCCGGAAAGAGGCACCGTCAGTGCCAGACCCATGATGGGGATGTGAAAAGCGATGAGGTAGCGAAATGCTGAGCGGATCTTCGAAAAAATCAAGCGTCCCTCGCGCAAGGTTAGGACCAGCGCTGAAAAGTCGTCATTGAGCAGCACTAAATCCGCGGCGGAACGCGCGACATCGGTCCCTCGGATGCCCATGGCTACGCCGATATTGGCGCGCTTGAGTGCGGGGGCGTCGTTAATTCCGTCTCCGGTCATCGCAACAGTTTCGCCTCCTTTGATCAACGCATCAATGATTGCGTGTTTTTGCTCGGCACGGATTCGGGCAAAAACACTTCGGCTCATGACAAGTCTATCGAATTCCTCAGGGGTGGCACGATCAAGGTCGTCTCCTAGGACGATGTCTCCGGGGCGATCGAAGCCCGCTTGTTCCGCAATGCTTTGGGCGGTCAGGGGATGATCGCCGGTGATGAGTTTGAGTTTGACTCCTGCTTCTTGGCAACTGCGGGTTGCTGCGGGAACTTCCGGCCTCAGCGGGTCTTCAAAAGCGATGAGGCCGATAAAGCGAAGATTGTTTTCGTCTTCTTCACGGATTCCTGAGGACTGGTTTTGAGATTTTCCAGCAAGTGCCAAGATGCGCAGCCCTTTGCCCGCAAGTTCGGTATTTTTGGCAAGAATGCACTCTCTTTCGGAAGGCGCGAGTTGGCATTTAGTGAGTACGCCCTCGAGAGCTCCTTTGGTGACGATTTGAATCGTCGCAGCTTCGGGAGGATATTGGACGGATTTTCTCCAGACGTGAGTCATCGTTTTGGTAAAGCGATCAAAAGCGTGGTCATGAATCAGCTTCCAGCCACGGCGAAGAGTTTCAGGCGCGATTTTCTCGCTCTCTAAGTAGGTAAAGATCGCTTTTTCCATCGGGTCATCCGGGACCTCGGGGGTTGGCTCGCAACTCATGACAGCCGCCTGATATGTGTTTGTCATATCGGACGGGGTTTCCGGAGAACTAATAAATGATTTGAGATGAAATTCCCCTCGCGTCAGAGTCCCTGTCTTATCAAGACAGATGACGGTGGTGGAGCCCAGGGTCTCAACGCTGCTTAATCGCCTGACGAGAACTCCAAAATGGGTGAGGCGCCACGCACCCAGACTCAAGAACAGGGTGTAGACCAGTGGAAATTCCCCGGGGAAAGCCGACATAATGACACTCACCGAGCTGAGCAAAGCAGTCTTTAATGGTGCCTCTCGGAGGAGTTCGAGAGCGAAAACCCCGATCCCGGTGAAAATGGCTATTGTTCCAATTTGCTTTACGAGTGTAGCGGTCTTTTCTTGAATAGGTGTTGGAGTTACTGGCGTTTCTGAGAATAGTTTCGCGATTTTTCCGTATTGGGTCTGTGCCCCCGTTTGAGTGAGCGAACCCATCGCGGTGCCAGAAAGAACCCGAGATCCCGCAAAAAAAGGGTCTCCCTCTTTTTTGTTAATCGGTTCTGATTCTCCCGTGAGCTGAGATTCATCGACATTGAGGTGTTGGGTTTCGAGAAATATTCCATCAGCGGGAAGAATTTGACCTTCTTTGATGAGAATAACATCTTCTCTGACCAGTTCTTCAAAGTGCACTACGTTTGGTTTTCCGTCACGAAGGGCGGTCGCTTTTGGGGCAATTGCAGAAGAGAGATGTGCCAATGCGCGTCGGGAACGGCTTTGTAGCATGAGGTCGACTCCCAGGAAGGGGCCAAGTGCAATCAGAAGAATCGTTGCGTCACGAATCTCGCCAAAGGCGAAGTAGATGAATGCGGTAGCAAGGAGCATTATCGCCATCGGGTCTGCGAAAGTTATAAGGATTTCTTTGATCCTCTCAAAGGGCTTCTTGGGAACCAGTACATTTCTGCCCTCCAAATGCAAGCGGTGCAGAGCTTCGGCAGATGAAAGTCCGGAGCTTATTTTGGGTCGCAACTTGGTGTCGGGTTGGATAGCCATAACCGCTAAGTCGCTTCAGATCCTGTGCCAGCCATCAGCATCAAATAATAAAAACTTTGATACAAGTTTTTCGAATTTCACTTCATAATCATTCCCTGGGGGACGGGTGTCGTGAAAAAATTTCTAGTTATCGTTGTTCTTTCGTTTGCTCCACTTGCTTTTTCTGCTTCAAAGGCCAAAACGCCTGCAGAGCCCCTTGCCAGTGCGTCACCTGTATCGAATAAGTCCGATACAGTTTCTCTCTCCAAGACGATGGAGCATCAATTGACGGGAGTGAGTTACGAGGATGCCCCAAAACAAGAACAGCTTAAACTTTGGGCTAAAGAGTTTTTAGCTTTTGAACCCTCTTTGCACGCCGCGCGTGGAAAAAAAGGCAAAACCGGACTGCCCTCGTGTGTCAGTTCAAAAATCGAGAATCCTTTTTGTGATGTGTTCGCGCAACTATCTTCTTCCACCTCTACTCGCCGTGCCCGATCACATGAGTCGAAATGGGTAATGAAGCGCAATATTCAGCGAGTCAAAAAACTGGTTGCGCAGCGAAAACTCCAAGCTCTCCAAGAGGTCCCCGATAATATTCTATTAAAGGCGATGGGTGAAGTTTCTGACTTTTCGAAGATTAAGGTGCTCGCCGAGCAGATCCTGGCTTCTCAAGATATCGTGTCCTCCGCTCTCGCGATGTCTCTTGGGGCACGCGCTGAAGCTGAGTTTCCGGATCCCGCCGCGCGTTCGTTGTCGGTTTTGCTCTATGAGCGAGCAAGAGTGTCCGGCAAAGATTCGGCCGCTGTTCGTGCCGCTTATCGGCTAGCGATGATTCATATCTGGGAATCGCGCTGGAGCGATGCTCTTACTGTACTTTCAGATTTGGTCACACGCCCTGAGGCGCAGGATTATCGCTCGCGCGCGCTGTATTGGCGGATGTTTGCAGCGAAGCAAACCAAGAATCTAGAGCTTGAAGAGAGTTCCCGCAATACATTGGTGAAGGAGTATCCACTCTCTTTGCATGGGATGCTGGCGGGCTCAAAGCCCTCTGTGAGTCCTTCTGTCGGAATCCACGATCCTGAGATTTGGTTTCGTTCACTTGCTCACCCGGAAATCAATTCGTCGGTAAGAGCCGCTGAAGCTTTGAACCTTATCGGAGAGTCGGATGATGCTTTAGATGTTTTGGAGGCGGCACTCGATCAAGTGAAGGGTGCTGAACCTCCTTTTCAGCTCTATTTTGCTGTGATGCTTATGCGATCGGGTGAAGTCATAAAGAAATTCCAAGTTTTGGCGACCCTTTTTCGGGAACATCCTGAATATATTTCAAAGGGTACCTTAGAAATGCTCTACCCGATTAATCGGATGGAGCTCGTGAAACACTCAGGATCCACGCTTGACCCGTATCTCATCCTGTCTTTGATGCGCCAGGAAAGCGCTTTTAACATCCGAGCTAAAAGTCCTGCAGGTGCCATGGGGTTGATGCAGCTCATGCCCAATACAGCGAGGAAAATGGAGCGCAGGGTTTCGCGAAAACAGCTCTTTAATCCGGAAATCAATGTGCGTCTGGGGACTAAATATTTTGGGATGCTCCTCAAGCAGTTTAACGGAGACGTAGAGTTGGCTCTTGCTGGCTACAATGCGGGACCTGATCGCGTTGATGAATGGAAAAAACGTTATCCAGGTTCCAATCGCCTCATGTTCTTGGATATGATTCCATTTCGGGAGACCCGCGAATACGTAGCGTCAATTGAGCGAAACTATTATTGGTACCTCAATCTCTACGCAAAAGACGTTCTGGATTCCCGAATTCAAGATTTCAAGGGTGGAAAAAAGCCCGAAAACTTAGGAATGCTGCCTGTTATTGGTCACCTAGATCAGTTATAGTCGAGGTTATGGAAATCCTCGTTAATGGTTCTACCTGCCAGGTTCCAAAAGGCAGCGACGGTGAAAAGCTTCTTTCTGTTTTAAAAAAGATCGGTGTATCTGTGCCGCATCTTTGCAGTGACCCTCGGTTCCCACCTTCTTCGTCTTGCCGCCTGTGTGAGGTGGAAGTTGAAGGCTCTTCTCGTCCCGTTTGCGCATGTGCTACGCCGGTGGTGGCAGGGATGAAGATCAAGACCCATACTCCCGAACTTGAATCATTTCGAAAAGCAGCGTTGGGTTTTTTGGCAAGGCATTTTCCGGTTGCCGACCCATGCCATCCACCAGGGATATTTGAAGGATATCTCAAGCAATATGGAGTTGAGTCAAGTGGCGAAGCACCGACGTGGGAGCCCATTCGGGATTCAGCGCACCCCTATATTCATGTCGACATGTCTCGTTGTGTTCATTGCTATCGCTGTGTCCATATCTGCAACGATCTGCAGGGGCAGTTTGTCTGGAAAACTCTGCGGCGTGGCTCAGCGCTGACAGTCATGCCGGATTCAGGGACTACTCTTAAGGAGAGTTCTTGCGTCTCGTGTGGTGCTTGTGTGGATACTTGTCCGAGTGGTGCACTTGAAGATGCTCGGGTCATCGAGCAGGGGGCGCCTGAAGCCTGGACGAAAACGACGTGCCCTTATTGCGGTGTGGGCTGTGAGCTCAATGTCGGAGTGCGCGGCTCTGCGCATGAGCGCGCTATCGTGAGTGTTCGGCCCGTGATGGATTCTCCCTCGAGTAAGGGTCATCTTTGTGTGAAGGGGCGCTATTCAACGGGTTACGTAGGGGCCGCAGATCGTTTGTCGCGCCCTCTGGTTCGTCAAAAAGACGGTTCCTTAAAAGAAGTAAGTTGGGAAGAGGGGCTTGCAGAGGCCGCCAAACAGCTCAAAAAAGCACGAGATGATCATGGTCCGCGTGCGGTAGGGGTACTGGGGTCTGCTCGGGGAACCAACGAAGAAGCGTATTTGACTCATAAATTTGCACGCGTGGTACTAGGAACGAATAACGTAGATTGTTGCGCGCGTGTTTGCCATGCGCCCAGTGCGGCGGGAGCAAAGATTGCTTTCGGGACAGGCGCTGCGACGAATAGTTTTGATGATATTGAACTCGCAGGGCTGTTGTTTTTGTGCGGCACGAACGCGACCGAAAATCATCCGGTCGTAGGAGCGCGTATCAAGCAGCGACAGCTCAAGGGCGTTCCTTCGATTGTGATTGATCCCAGACGTACGGAGCTTGCGGCTCATGCGACGATTCATCTGCAACTCAAACCCGGGACGAATATTCCGCTTTTTAATGGCCTCGCGCGTGTGATTGTAGATGAAGGCCTTGTGGATCAGGAATTTGTTCGAACACGGACCGAAGGATTGGATGAATACGCACAGGGGTTGCGGGAGTGGGACCTGAAAAGAGTTTCCATGCTCACGGGAGTGCCTGAAGAGCTTATTCAAAAAGCCGCACGTCTTTACGCGACGGTGAGACCCGCCATGTCTTTGCATGGGCTGGGGATGACAGAGCATATTCAGGGCACCGATAGTGTGGTTGCGCTCGCAAATCTTGCCCTCATCACAGGAAATGTCGGTAAGCGTGGATCAGGTGTTAATCCCTTGCGTGGGCAAAACAATGTTCAAGGGACTGCGGTCATGGGTTGCGAGCCCGCCTCGCTGACGGGCAGTCAGAAGTTTGAACTCGCATCTGAAAATCACGAGAGAATTTGGCAGGCGAAACTCCCTCGCGAGCCTGGGCTAACTCTTATGGAGATGTTGGATGAGGCGCATGC
>CAIRTR010000109.1 GCA_903881565.1 Oligoflexia bacterium
CAATCGACCGAAGATTGCCCGGATGAGGATGAGGGCCGCCGGGTCTAAAACACTGAAAATATTGATCGATACTCTTATCCATCAAATTGAGCCACTTCTTAGTCCCACCAGGTCCGTACTCTTTGTCACAGCTTGCAATATCAGCGATAAACCCTCTAGACGAAATCAATTGTCCGCCTGTTTCACAAGTCCCCGTGCACGAGGCAACTCTTGTGAATTCATCCCATTGGCCTTTTTGGAGCAACGTCTCTCCATGGGTTAGCGCACAATGTCCGGGCGCTGGATTCTTATGTAGACACTCCTCAATCTGTTGGTGAAAATCGCTATTAACTTCCAGGGGAGCCTCGCTCATTTTCCATTGACCATTAGGTTGAAGTTTATAGAGGAGAACGACATTTTTTTTCGGATCAGGAATGCTCTTTTCCGTGATTTTCCATGTCCCGTTTGCTTGCAGGACTTCAAGAAAACTCATCTCGTAGCCGGCGACATAGGGAACTCGCCAAAAGCGATGGGTTACGGGCTTGGAGGCATCGACACTCCATTCAACGCGATGGTTTTTTTTGTCCGCAGAAATCCAAAGTTTGGTATCATACCCGGTTCTTTGCGGAAACGCATTACCCAAAAACCGATACTCCGTCCCACTCTGGGAATTGGAGGAGCGAAGCACTTGAAACTGATGGTCACCGAAAAGATCTATTTGCTGGGCCCCAAGATTGAGTTGAAGAAGTAGTTCGTCGACTCCGGAGTCATTGGATCTTTCAGACTTGGCGGTCTGGGCGACTGAAGCCAGGGAAAGTGCGAGGCTGCAAACAAATGCAACAAGAACACCCCGGACAATGGGAATGGAACCGCAAAACATTCTCCAATTTTACGGCCGAGTTAAGGGGAAAACAAGGAGCAACCGGGACTTCAGATCACCCCCAGCAGTCAACGCTTTGACGCAACTCTTAACCAAAAGGTGGGGACCACCTTTTGGTTTACTCCTGCCCCAAAATATCCACCGTAGTCGTCCCCGCGGCCAAGCTCGAAGAAGGGACCGCGTTTTGCCCTTTGATCTTGATTCGACTCTTCTTGAAGAGTTCTTTAAAAACTGAGCGAGAGATATTTCGTAGATCTAAACTTCGATCCTGCTTTCGAAGTTCCTCAAGCAAAGCCTGATCCAGCCTGGGACGCGGGCTTGTACACGTAATCTCAATTCGAAAGGCGCCTTGGGGCTTCGGGTATTTTTCTGCTTCGGTACTCATGCTAACCACTCCGTAAATTCTCCCACTTGTTTAAACAACGGCGTGGGTTGGGTTTCGATAAAATGATGAGGCGGCAGATGTTCCGGTTTCTTCGCCCACGCTACGCCCGCAAAAGTACACGCAGCAGCTCGCGCCCCTTCCCAATCATGGGGATGATCTCCCACAACTAAAACTTGGTGAGGCTTTAATTCCATTTTATTCAAGGTCAGATGCAGACCCGAAGGGTCCGGTTTATTAACGGCCACCATGCATCCGCCGACGACTTGTTCAAAATAATCGCGCACACCATTGAGACGCAAAACCTGCTCCGCTCCAAAGGCGGGACGGCCGGTCCAAACACTCATCCGCACGCCTGAGGTTTTAAGCGTGGCCAGCAATTCTTTAATTCCAGGAAAAAGAGGAATTTTAGACGCGCCTTCTGTCGCAAAACTCGCTAGCCGCTCAAACGCCACGGCCGCATCTTTAGGTGGAAGAAGGTCTTTAAACACTTCAAGTGCGGGGAGCGCGCGAATTCCCTCCAGGAGCACTTCGTCACAGAGGATTCCGAAGGGTTCAAGTGCATATTTAAATGAGGCAAACACGACTGAACCCGAGTCAATCAATGTCCCGTCTAGATCAAACACGACCGCTGCAAAATTCTTCGCCTTGAGTGCCATGCAGCAAGCATAGCTCAAAGGTATTTTAGAGTCTTTGGTTTTTTTCGCGGTCCTTTTCGGGATTAAATCTTTGCTTTTCTTCTCGATAAATCGCCTCAAAACGATTCTCAAAGCCCAAAAAATGCTCCTCCAGATAGCGCTTGATCGTGTCCAATTGGAGCTTTACGCGTCCCAATTCGGCTCGGTGCTCCAGACGCTCAGCTGCAAGGGTTTCTCCTAGGAATTCAATTTCTTTCTTCAATAAGTGCAGATCGGCAAGTGTTGGCATCGACATCGTGTTGCCCCTTTCGGTTCAAATGTAGCAAACGAAGTGCCACCCTATCGCTTCCGCAACAGCTTATTAACCTCACTCCAAGACCGCGTGTTAACAACGTCCGCGGCTTCAAGGCCTCCCCTTCTCGCCTGCGCCACACCCAGCGGCATAAAATCCATTTCCGTATCGTTATGTGCGTCAGATGACACGACAAGTTTCACGCCCAATGCCTTTGCAAGCTTGCAATGAACTTCGTTCAAATCCAAACGCTCGGGCTGTGCATTGAGCTCCAGAAAACAGCCGCGTTCGACCGCTGCTTGCAGGATTTTCTCCATATCGATGTCATAAGGCTCTCGCTCCAAAATCAAGCGCCCGGTAGGATGACCCAGGACATGAAAATGGGGATGATCCATCGCCCGGATGATCCTCTCGGTTTGTTTTTCCCGCGACAATTTAAACCGCGAATGAACTGAACATACCACCCAATCAAGGGCGGCAAGAAGATCTTCGTCATAATCAAGACTGCCGTCTTCTAAGATATCAACCTCTGCCCCTTTTAGAATGCGAAACGCGGGCCGCCCATGCCCTTTGGCAAACCCTTCATTTAACCCATCAATCTCGCGAATGCGCTCCCACAGACGTTTTGGTTCCAAACCCCTTGCCACCGTCAGGCGCTGTGAATGCTCCGTCACTGCGAGATATTCATAACCCAAATTCCTGGCTTTTTGGGCCATCTCACTGATGCTTTTTCGGCCATCGCTGGCGGTCGTGTGGCAATGAAGGTCGCCTCGGATATGCGAAGTTAAAAGCAGGGTTGGAAGTTTATGCTCCGCCGCCGCCTCGATTTCACCCGCATTTTCTCGCATTTCAGGCGCAATGTAGTCCAATCCCACCGCTTTGAAGACCTCTTCTTCTGTCGCACCACTCACCCTTCTAGTGCCGCGATAAACCCCGTATTCACTGATTCGCAACCCCTTTTTTACTGCGATTGTTCGGACTGCGACGTTATGGGCTTTGGAGCCTGTAAAATAATGCAAGGCGGCCCCCCACTCCTGCTCGCTCACAAGTCTGACGTCGACGTGCATTCCTTGTTTCAAAACGAACGCCAATTTTTTGGGCCCTCGAAGCAAAACGGTTTGTATGTCTTCGAATTCTAGGATTTTTTTGAAAACCTCAGATCGAGCTTTCAAACCGGCGTGCGGAGCGACCAAAATATCCAGATCCCCCACCGTCTCCACATGGCGCCTGAGACTCCCGGCCGCTTCAGCTTGCTTAACTCCTGGCAAGGCACGCAGATAATCCAATAAGCCCTGCGCGATCTCCTGCGCATGAATCCAAAGCACACGTGTCGGGAGCCTATTTTGGGCCTCCCGCTTTACGACACCCTCAAAAAGTTGATGCGCAATCTTCTCACCAAAACCCGGCAGTTCCGTAACTTGCTTTGACTCAAGCGCTTTTTTGAGATCGTCAATCCCCTGAACTTTCAACTCCTGCATCAAGGTCCGGACTCTCTTAGGTCCCAGCCCCGGGATCTTGAGCAGCTCCAGCACCCCTAAGGGGATTTTCTGTTTTAATTCCACTAAAAGCGGCATCTTCCCGCTCTTTAAAAACTCAGTAATTTTCTGAGAAAGGTCTTTGCCAATCCCTGACAGCTTCGGCAGCTCTTCGTCTTTCGCGATAAAGCTTGAAAGTTCATGAGGCGCCCCCGCTACCACCCGCGCGGCGTTTCGATAAGCCCGCACGCGAAACTCATTTTCGTTTTGAATCTCCAGGATGTCGGCGATCTCTTCGAAACAAGCGGCGATCTCAGAATTATGTATCGTCATAAGGGCCTCACACACTTTGAGCAATAGCCATAAAAGACAAGTGAAAGATTGGCTTTAGAGAAGCCATGAATATCCTTAAGCGCGGCTTCAATTTTATTGAAAAGGTCCTCTTTCCCTTTGTTCGACTTACCGCAAGCCTTACAAATATAAAAATGATGAACTTTTCGGTCAAAAACATACTGAAACCTTTTTCCCACCTTCGGGAGATTGAGCTCCTGAATAATATCAAGCCTCTTGAAAGTCTCCAGATTGCGATAAATGCTCGATCGATCCACACTAGCCAATTTTTCATTCAAGAAGTCTTGAACTTCTTTAAATGAAAGCTGTTTGTTTTTGTTATCCAAAACATACTGCAAAAGAAGCCGCCGTGGAGTGGTAATCCTCATCTTGTTCGACGTCAGAATATGAGTGAGATCTTTGTGCTTCTTCATGACTTCTGCCCCTCAAACTAGCGCAACTTCCAATCAACGTCATGCGGTAAATCAAGTTTGACCCACACTTCAAGGTAACTCGTTCCGATAGGCTCTTTTCTCACGCGGAGATAGCCCAAGGGCATCTCACCCCCGAACCCATGGTAGGTTAAAAGCTTGGTGCCCGCTTGTGCGTCCTGAAGTTTGGTTTGCACAGTCCTGATATAACTACGATAGTTTTCCTCGCTGTGCGAAACGGTATCATCAATTCGAATCGACTCCATCACGTTCTCATAAAAGGGATTGAACAGATAGATTGCATCATAAAAGGACCAATCCTGATCTACCATGTTTCCCTGAATGAAGGACGCCTGTGTTGCCCCAAGCTCTTGCGCAACCTTCCGCGCAATGTCAACCAAATGGGGACGCTGCTCCACTCCAAAAAACTGTCCGTGCCCTGAAAGCGCCGCCACTGTACAGAACTTGCCACACCCCGAACCCACGTCTAAAACCCGAGTTTTCCGATTTGTCGCCATCAGTTCTGTGGCACGAAGAGCAACTGCGACAGGAGTCCAGTGGGTTTGAGAGAGCTTGCGAATCTCGAGCGGATAAAACTCATCAAATCGAAGGTCTGATACTTTTCTGCTGTTGCGCAAGTCATCAACTAGCGCTTTTTTTCGAAGGTTTCTCTTTTCCACTTATTGTTTCCACTTATTGCAACTCGTCGCAATAATCGTACTCCCCAAAACCTGATAAAAGCAAACCTTTCGAATGAAAAACGACTGTAGATAGGCTTGCAATATGTCGCACGAGTGATAGTCTTCAAAAATGGACCTCATTCTTGCCAGCGCGATCATCCTGTTGCTGGGCGCCGTTTTAGGTTTGGCGCTCCCTGGCAATACTCGGCGAGTTTGGAGCAGCATTGTTTCTCAACTCATTGCCTCCGTATTGATTCTGATACCGACAATCCCCATTCTCCTAGGGGGCCCCGACATTAGGCATGAATTTTTCTGGTCGTTTCCTGTCAACCGAATTGGGATCCACATCGACGCGCTGGGCGCGTTCTTTCTCTCATTCTCTCTGCCCATGACTTTGCTTGGAACGATCTACGCTTTGGGATATCTCTCCCCCTATTTTGATAAGAAACGCCACGCCGGGATTCATTTTGCAATTTTAAACCTCGTATCCCTCTCGTTCATCCTGATCTACACTGTCGAAAATGCCATGGTGTTTCTTCTTGGATGGGAGATTGCAGCGCTCGCAGCTTGGTTGGCCGTCATTTGGGATTATAAGAATCAGAAAATCAGATTTGCGGGATTCAACTACCTGGTTTCCACCCATTTGAGCCTCTTGTTTCTTATTGCGGGCTTCATGATCATGGGGAGTTCCGCGGGCTCGTTTGATTTTCAAGAGTTTCAGAAGTTTCTGGGGGCCCCCAGCATCTTGAGAAACGTGACGATCCTTTTGCTTCTCACCTCATTTGGGCTTAAATCGGCCTATTTTCCGTTTCACACCTGGCTCCCCCGAGCCCATTCTGCTGCTCCGGCCCATGTCTCAGCACTCATGTCGGGCGTGATTCACAAAGCAGGAATTTATGGGATTTTGCGATTCACCCTCCTCATGGGGACTCCTGATCGTTGGATGGGATGGACGATTCTCATCTTTTCCACCATTTCCGCTTTAATGGGAGTGCTCTACACCGCCACCCAACGCGACTTGAAAAGACTCCTTGGATATTCTTCTACCGAGAATGTCGGCATCGTCGGCATCGGCATCGGGCTAGGCTACCTTGGACTCTACTGGCATAACCCCGTGATCACGGCGTTGGGCTTTGCCGGCGCCATACTTCACGTGCTCAACCACGCGCTTTTCAAGTGCCTTTTGTTTTACGCGGCCGGAGCCATCTACCGCATGACTCACACGATTGACCTTGAAAAACTAGGCGGGCTCCTCAAGAAAATGCCTCAAACCGGGGTCTTTTTTCTCTTCGGAGGCCTTGCAATTTCAGCGCTTCCTCCGCTGAATGGTTTCGTCAGTGAGTTTTTGATTTATCAAGGTCTTTTCCATGAGAGCGTCCCCGAACTCTCTGCGCGCGGCTTCTTTATTTATGGCGCCGCGATGCTCGCCCTGGTCGGGGCTGTTTCAGCGCTTTCCATGACCCGATCATTCGGCATTACTTTTTTAGGAAAGCCAAGAGATTCATCCATTACCTGCCACGCAGAGGCACCGCTTTCCATGCGCTTCAGTATGGCGGTACATCTGCTTGGGATGTTGATCATTGGTTTCATGCCCTTTATCGCTATCGCCTGGGTCACAGAACCCGCAAAGCTTTTCTTGGTCGCGGGAGGGATGAAGGCCGATGTCCTCCCTGCACTCGCCAATTTACAGAACGCGGTTTCCCCTTTGACGAAAATAGGCGCATTGTTTATGGCTGCGCTGCTTGCCATTTTATCGCTGCGCTGGCTTATGCTTCCCCGAAGCAACCGCAGGCATGTCACCTGGGGATGCGGGTATTCGGTTGCCAATCCCCGGATGCAGTACACGGGCTCCTCCTTTTCAGAGCAATTTGTTTCTGTTTTCAGATCACTCTTACGCAAAGTGCGGCGGGATCAACTCCCTGACGGCCCTTTCCCTGGTGACGGTTATCTGAACACGCATTACGTGGACGCGGTGGAAATAAAAATGTTCAAGGTTCTAGGAGAAGGAGAGCGACTCATTGAGCTCTGGATGTCGCAGCTTAAAGATGAGCCGCGCTTTGCTTTTGGTTTGGGACTTTTCTTCCTCATCACCTTGGCACTTGTGGTGGTGGGACGATGAGCGCGCAACTCCCCACGCTGCTCTCCTCACTTACTTTTCTCACGTTTTTGATGGGCCCTATTTTTGCAATCGGGCTCATCAACCGCACCAAAGCGATTTGGGCAGGTCGCAAGGGCCCGAACCTGGATCAGTTCTTCTTTGATCTCGCCCGTCTCTTGAAAAAGACCCCTGTTTACAGCGAGACTACTTCTTGGATTTTTCAAATTGCGCCTTGGGTGGTCCTCACAACCACGGTCATGGCTGCTGCATTTGCGCCCATTGTTCCTGGGTTTTCCCTTTTTTCTTTTCCTTATGATTTTGTGTACTTCGCCTACTTGATGGCGATGGGTCGCGTCTTCATTATTTTAGGCGCACTAGACACCGGCAGTTCATTTGAGGGAATGGGAGCTAGCCGCGAAGCAGGATTTTCTGCCTTGATCGAACCCGCACTTTTTTTCGCAATCGGAACGCTCGCGATTTTATCAGGAAACACGTCTCTTGAAACGCTTACCCAAGCGGGCGCGCCAGGGAGCGCGGCGGCCGGATACGCAATAGCTTCCAGATTTTTCATTTTCTTCGCGCTCTTTATTTTACTCCAATTCGAAGCCGCACGCATTCCGGTGGATGACCCCAATACTCATCTGGAACTTACGATGATCCACGAAGTGATGATTTTGGATCATAGCGGTCCCGAACTCGCAGCCGTACAATACGGATCCGCGCTTAAGTTTGTCGTCCTGGCCGGGATCATGGCTGCACTGATCAATCCTATTCACGGGCCGATTCACGGGCCGATTCACGGGCCTGTTCAAGACCCCGAAAACGGATTACTAAGCTTCGCAGTCTCTCTTCTTCTCATCGCGGCAATCTGCGTTCTTATCGGTTTAAGTGAATCCCTCATGGCCCGATTCAGGTTAAAAACAATTCCTCGCTATGCGACGCTCGGAGTGCTTGCGGCGGTTCTTGGCCTTGCATTTGCCCTCTTGGGAAATGGAGGCCCGCTATGAACTATCTGTTCATGAGCTTCCTTCTGGCACTCGTGATGCTCTTGTTTTTTTGCTCCGCTCGCACGGCCATCTGGGCGATTGGCGCCCAATTTCTGATTGCGGGACTCCTCGTTCTCCGCCTGGATGAACGAAGCGACATCCACACGCAGAGTTTTGAAAGCTGGGCCACTCGCATTCAGCTCCTCGATTTACTTTTCGTGCGCTCACTTCTGCTCCCGCTTCTTTTCGTGAGACTTCTCAAAAAACTAAAAAACGGGGGAAGTTCCCGTGGGCTCAGCACGATTCCCGCTAATTTCGTTGTCTGGCTCTGCGCCGTTGTGCTGATCATTGCCAGCTACTGGTTCGGTCAGCGAATTTTTCCAGAGGATTTTCAAAGCTCGTTTCAAATTGGAACCACCGTGGCGGGCGTCCTCATCGGATTTTTTATCCTTTCTGCTCAAAGCGCCCCATTGGGGCAAATCATCGGGCTACTCACGCTTGAAGCGGGAATCGTCCTAGCTGAAGTCCTCGGGCGCCATGAGATGCCCTGGTTTCTGCAGCTTGGCGCAAGTGTCGTTTTTGTCTGGTCTTTGAGTCTTTTCGCGACCTTCCTCAGCCGCTTCTCCGAACTCGAGGATCCCCGTCTAGCTTCCGCGCTGGAAAAGGAGGTTCTGTGATTGTCGCTCTTTGTTTCTTGGTGCCTATCCTCTGCATTCCCTTTACCTTTGGCAAGAGGAGCATTCGTCGCTCGCTGCGTCTTCTGATCTTTGCAGCCGTTTTAAGTTTCGTTTGCTCCGTAGGAGTCCTGGCCTCCTGGGCAAGGGAAGGAACATTGCGATTTGCCGATAACTGGCTTGTAAGCGACTCCACTTCTCGGCTCTTTATCGCATTAATCTCGACTGTCTTCACTGGGGTTGCGCTCTATGTCTACAACCGCGCCCTAACCTATCCCTTAGCGGCCCGTAACATCCAAAAGTTTGTTCGAAGCACACTTTTGTTTTTCTCAATCTCGGTGCTGGCGATCCTAAGCAATCATTTCATACTCATGTGGCTGCTGCTTGAAGCCAGCACGCTTGCCGCCACTCCTTTGATTTATCATCAAAAAGGATCTGCTTCGGTTCGGGGCGCTTGGAGATATCTGCTTTTTTCGAGCGTCGGTCTTTCCTTGGCTTTTTTGGGATTCCTCTGTTTAGCCGAAGGTTTCGCAGTAGGCTTCAGGGTTGCGCAAAGTCCAGCCGAGGTGAGCTTTTTCTTTGATCACCTTGCGACATTTTCCGCGCAGGCATGTGTGCACCCTTGGAAAGAATTGGGACTGATCCTGCTCTTTTTGGGCTTCGGCACGAAGCTTGGACTTGCCCCCATGTACTCTTGGCTTCCAGAAACCTACGATACCGCACCGCCCTCTGTTACCGTCTTGTTATCGGCGATTCAATTCAACGCTGTCATGATCGCCGTTTTTCGCATCTTCGAATTTTTTCAGCCTCTCCAGTCCGATCTCGTCCGTTATGAGCTCATTGTTCTGGGGTTGGTCACCATTCTTGTTTCAGCTTTTCACATCGTGGTTGCCAAAAACTACAAACGCCTGATTGCTTACGCCTCGATTAACCATGCGGGCGTCATCGCCCTTGGATTGGGAATCGGGCGCAGCGCGGCTTTTGGGGTGGTTCTCTACGTGATCAGCAATGCCTTGGTAAAAGCTATTTTGTTCCTCACTTGCGGCAACATCAAGGCGCGCTACCACACAAAATCCATTTTAGAAATTAAAGGGTTGATCAAAACCATGCCCTTCAGCGGCGGACTATTCATGGTAGGAATGTTTGCGCTCCTAGGGTTCGCGCCCTTCGGAAGTTTCTTGGGTGAAGTGCTGATCATGAAAAGCATGATTGATGGACAACATTACGCGGTGTTCGCGCTTTTCTTTTTGATCACCAGTATTGTATTCGTTGCGATGGGGCGAGCGATTTTTCCCATGATCTGGGGAGAGCCCAACCATGAGACCAGCCTTCATGGAGAGTCTATCTATACGCTACTGCCAAATCTTTTTTTCATTTTTCTTCTCTTAAGCCTTGGCCTTTATGTTCCGCCTGCGGCTAATGCTCTTTTGCAGGATATCGCTATCGGCATAGGGGGCATTCAATGATTCTTAAGGGAAGCATCGAGAGTATTACATTCTTGGCACTGGATGAATTTCAGAATCAGATTCGCAGTCTTGTAAAGGACGGTTGGCGATGCGTTTCTTTTTTTGGTAG
>CAIRTR010000110.1 GCA_903881565.1 Oligoflexia bacterium
CGAGGTTCAAAATAGAGGACGTCAGTGACTTTTGAGGGGTGTTGCGGTAGGGTGGTTTCATGAAACCCGGACCTATTGATTTACTCATCACTGAGATTGAAGGTAAACTTCTAAAGGCGCTGGCACGTTTCGAATCCTCCTTGGGCCGGCTTCCGGCAATGAAAGACAGCGTCGATTCTTTTTCTGATCAGGAATTGGGAGTTTATGACGAATTTATGAGTCGGTTTGCGCGGCTGACCGATATTTTTCTGTCCCGCTATGTGCGTGCATGTGTGAAACGCTCTGATCCTGCTTTTCGCGGTTCTTTTCGTGATTCTTTGGATTTGGCGGAGAAACTTGGCGTCATTGACTCTGCTAATGAATGGTACGGTATTCGCGAATTACGAAACCGCCAGGCTCACGAGTACGAAGATGAAGATCTATTGAACCTTTTTCGGGAAACCCTTGCTCAAACAGATCGGATTCGATCGATAAAAAAAGCTGTCACTCATGCGACTTGAGCCTAAGGAGATTGAGCAGGTCTGTGCGGTCATTGAGTCCTTTATGGGAGAGACTCGGGCTGAGCTTCGACTTTATGGAAGTCGGGTCGATGACACTCTCAAGGGCGGCGATATCGATCTGGTCATAGTTTTTTCAACAGAGCTCGAGAGGCGTGCTTTTTCGGTAGCTCCGCATGTGATTGTGGCCGCTCTTAAGCAGAAACTCGGAGAGCGTAAGATCGATTTATCACTTATTTCAAAAGAAGATGAGCTGAAACCATTTTGGGCACTTGCCCTTCAAAACTCCATAGTACTTTGTTCTTATCCCCATGCTTCACATTCACGGTCTTAGCAAACAATACGGCCCCAAAGTCCTTTTCGAAGATGCGGAAGCGCATCTCGGGCATCGCTCCCGCTTGGCGCTCATTGGACCCAACGGTGCGGGCAAGAGCACGCTGATCAAGATTATTCTGGGCCTCGAAACCCCTGACTCGGGCCGAGTCACTCGGGCCTCCCATTTGATGATTGGCTACCTGCCTCAAGAAGTGCCTAAGTTTTCCGGCAAAACGGTTTTAGAAGAAGTTCAAAGCATGGGCGGTCGTCGCGAGGAGCTCTTGGATCTGAGGCGCGAGCTTGAAGAGAAGCTTGCACAAAGCGCATCCAGTGAACATGAGGCTGATCTTGAGCGTTACGGCCGAGTTCTTGAGGAGCTTGAACACTTAGATGAATATCGCCTCGAATCCCGCGCTAAATCGATCCTAGGGGGAATGGGTTTTCGCCCCTCGGATTTTCACCGGCCCTTGACTGAGTTCAGCGGGGGATGGCTCATGCGGGTCGCTCTATCCCGCATCTTGCTCATGGATCCCGATTTGTTGCTTTTGGATGAGCCCACCAACCATCTTGATTTGGAGTCTCTACTTTGGCTTGAGAATTTTCTGCGCGCGTTTCGTGGCGCGATTCTTGTCATTAGCCATGATACAGAATTTCTCAATCGCGTCGTTCATGAAGTACTGGAGATTGACCAAAGGCGCCTGTGGAACTATCGCGGCAATATCGAAGCCTATGTCCTTCAAAAGCAAGAGCGCTTGACGATCTTGCGGGCCCAATACGCAGGCCAGCAGGCGAAAATCGCTGAAATTGAAGCTTTTGTGGAGCGCTTCGGAGCTAAAGCCACCAAGGCCCGCCAGGCACAAAGCAGGCTCAAGCAATTGGAGAAGATGGAGCTGATCGAGCTTCCGGATGACAACTCCAGTGTACGCTTTCGCTTTCCCCCCGCGCCTCACTCGGGCAAAGAAGTCATCACCATGAAGAGCGCGGGCATGTCGTACGGCGAAAAAACGGTCCTTCGCGATTTGAGCTGGGTGATTTCGCGCGGAACTCGCACGGCGATTGTGGGGGTCAACGGCGCGGGCAAGACCACACTTTTGAAACTTCTTTCGCAGAAGATGTCACCCACCGACGGCGAAGTGCGCTTGGGGCATCAAGTAAAGGTCGGATATTATGCCCAAATGCAGGCGGAGTCTCTGAACCCTGCTCTCACCATCTTGCAAGAACTTGAAGCCGTGGCTCCCGAATGGCCGATCTCGCGGGTGCGCGCCATTGCAGGTGCGTTTCTATTCACAGGGGATGCAGTCGAAAAGCGATGCGGCGTGCTTTCGGGCGGCGAGAAGGCGCGCGTGGCTCTGGCGAAACTTTTGCTATCGCCTTCAAACTTCTTGATTCTTGATGAACCGACCAATCACTTGGATGTGGAATCTCGTGGCGTGCTTCTCGAAGCACTTCAGAACTACTCCGGGACGCTTTGCCTGGTTTCCCATGATCGAGCGTTTGTCTCTCCGCTAGTGGATGCGGTATTAGAGATTGTTCCGTCGCCCTCAGGATCTGAAGTGATTCATCTCCTGGGAGGTTACGAGGACTATCTCGCGCGCAAGATGAAAGAGGCTACGGGCGGTTTGTCGGACACCGGTGGAAGCGCTGCAGGGACAGGGATTGCGGTTGGCAGCGGCGGTGGCAATTCCTCCGAGGAAAAGAAGAAACCCACGGGACCTTCGAACAATCAAAAGCGCGCGTGGGAGAAGGAAAAAGAAAAAGTCGAGCAGGTGATTTCCCAGCTTGAAAAAGAGCAAGCGACGATTCAGACCCAAATGGCGGATAACTCGACTTACGACGACAAGGCAAAAACCCTGGCGCTGATTGCGCGGCAGCGTGAGGTTGAGTCAGCGCTTGGCGGGAAACTCGCCCGGTGGGAAGAGTTGTGCTTGGCGCTGGAGGGGGCAACATGAGGAGCGTATTTTAGTTGCTGGGTTTGCTTACTTCGTCGCAGGTGCAACCGGTGCCGCAGGCGCTGCTGCTGGAGCAGGAACTGCCGCAGGCGCGGCCGGCGCAGGCACACTTACGGGTGCTGCGGCAGGAACGCCTTCAAACAAGCTCTTCTTATTCTGACTTCCCATGATCGTGAGAGTCAGTGAAGTGATCATGAACAATGTCGCAGCGCCTTGGGTAAACTTCGTAAAGAAGTTAGCACCGCCGGAGCTTCCGAACACGGTCTGGCTCGAGCCGCTGAAAGACGCGCTGATCTCGGCACCCTTCCCCGATTGGAGGAGGACAACGAGAACGAGCAAAATACAAGTCACAACATGAACTACCGTTACGAGTGTGGTCATTTAAATGAGCCCTTTATTTGCCTTCTTTGGCGCGTTTTTCTTGGTGTTTCTTAACCATTTCGTCTTGGAGGTTGCGAGGGACAATTGAGTACTTCGCAAATTCCATCGTGAACTCGCCCTTACCTTGGGTCGCAGAACGGATGTCGGTTGAGTAACCGAACATGTCGTTTAACGGCACTTCAGCTTCAATGACGCAGAAACCTTCGTTGGTGGAGCTGTTCAAGATCACACCGCGGCGTTGATTGATCTGGCCGATCACGGAGCCTTGGAACTCTTCGGGAGCCGAAGATTCAAGCTTCATAATAGGTTCCAAAATCGCAGCGCCCGCGTTTTCATAGGCTTCACGGAAGGCCATGAGAGAAGCTGTTTTGAAAGCTTGCTCGGAGGAGTCGACCGCATGGGATGCGCCGTCGTCAATCGTGACTCGCACGCCAACGATCGGGAACCCAATCAATCTGCCTTCTTTAACCGCTTCGACGAATCCCTTTTCGCAAGCAGAGATGAATTCACGAGGAATCGATCCCCCGACGACTTCATCCACGAACTCGAATTGCGCCACAGCATCCGCTGGCAGAGGTTCGATGAAGCCGGCGACGCGTCCATACTGACCTGAACCGCCGGTTTGCTTCTTGTGCGTGTAGTTGAACGTCGAGCGTTTCGTGATGGTTTCTCGGAAAGCGACCTGGGGTTTTCCCACGACGACTTCGCAAGCGTACTCACGCTTAATACGTTCGCAATAGATCTCAAGGTGAAGCTCGCCCATCCCGCTGATGATCGTCTGTGCGGATTCTTCATCGCGATGCACGCGAAGGGTTGGATCTTCTTTTGTGAACTTGTTGAGCGCTTTAGAGAAGTTGGCAGTGCCAGCTTTGTCTTTAGGCGCAATCGCAAGCGAAATCACGGCATTCGGCACGAACATCGACGTCATGGTGACTTTATGGGTTCCATCCGTAAATGTATCTCCCGAAGCGCAATCCACGCCGAAGAGAGCTACGATATCCCCGGCTTGTGCTTCAAGGATATCGTTCATCTCATCAGCATGCATGTGCACTAAGCGTGGGATCTTGACCTTGCGGTCATTGGTGCTGTTAAAAATGAAGTCACCCTTCTGGATGGTGCCTTGATAAATACGCATGTAAGTCAACTGTCCATAGCGGCCTTCATCCAATTTGAATGCGAGACCCACAAACGGAGCTTTTGCATCAGACTTGAGCACGATCTTGGCTTCGTTCGCGTTTTGGTCAAGAGCGATGTTCTCTTTTTCGCCGGGAGCAGGAAGATAATAGGTCACGGCATCCAAGACTACTTGAACGCCTTTGTTTTTGTAAGCAGAGCCCATGATCACAGGGGTGAACTCAAGACTCATGGTGGCTTTACGAATTGCGGCGCGGAGTTCGTCGATACTGACGTCTTGCCCTTCAATGTACTTGAGGCCGACGTTATCGTCGAATTCACCCACAGCAGCGATTAAAGTTTCACGATACTTTTGAGCTTCGCCCAGGATATCAGCAGGGATCTCTTCAATGCGAATAGTTTCCCCGTTATCGCCATCAAAGTACATCGCTTTCATGGTTACGAGGTCCACGATACCCTTGAACTGGTCTTCGGCGCCGATCGGATAGGTAATAAAATGGGCGTTATGCCCCAACTTTTCACGGAGCATCTTGAGCCCGCGGAAAGGGTTTGCGCCTGCGCGATCCATCTTGTTGATGAAGCACATGCGAGGCACTTTGTAGCGTTTCATCTGCCGATCGACCGTAATCGACTGGGATTGGACGCCTGCAACTGAGCAAAGAACGAGAATAGCGCCGTCAAGGACGCGAAGAGCGCGTTCCACTTCGATTGTGAAGTCAACGTGGCCTGGGGTGTCAATAAGGTTGACCTGATAGTCTTTCCACTCGCAATAAGTCGCAGCAGATTGAATGGTAATCCCTTTTTCTCGCTCCAAATCCATGAAGTCCATGGTGGCGCCAACGCCTGATTTACCCTTAACTTCTTCGATTTTATGGATTTTGTTCGTATAGAACAAGATACGCTCAGACAGCGTCGTTTTGCCAGAATCGATGTGGGCGGAAATACCGATGTTGCGAACCTTATCAATAGAAATGCGAGTCATTGCAAACCTCTTCCTTGCTTTAAAGTGTCAGACTTTGTAACCAAAAAGAAACCTTTTAATCAAGAAAAAAGGGGAGGCACCATGAAAAAGCTTTTTTGGATCGATCTCGAAATGACTGGCTTGGATGAGAAAGTGGATTCCATCCTCGAAGTGGCAGTTGTTGTGACGGATATGGACTTAAATCCGTTAGAGGAATTTCACCGAGTCGTCTTTCAGCCCCATGAGGTTGTTGAGAAAATGAACGATTGGTGTAAAAAAACGCACGGCGATAGCGGCTTAACGCAAGCCATCCCGGGAGGGACCCCTCTTGCCAAGGTGGAGGAGGAACTCATCGCGTTGGTCAATCGGCATTTCAACACGAAGGATCGTGTGGTCTTGTGTGGCAATTCTGTGGGCAATGATCGCCGATTTATCGATCGGTATTTGCCGGAATTTGAAAAACGTCTCCATTATCGCCTCATTGACGTGAGCTCATTTAAGGAGATTTTCCGAGAAAAATACGCCGTTTCTTTTGATAAAAAGAACGCGCATCGTGCGGTGGGTGATATCTATGAGTCGATTAAGGAATTAGCGCACTACCTGTCCTTTGTGTCAGTACCGGCACCTGCCCCTAAAAAGGAGAACGTATGAGTCGGCCCAGTTTTGAGGCGATTTATCTGCATTTGGCCCAGACGCTTTCCAGACGCTCGACGTGCGTGCGGTTGCAGGTCGGGACCGTGATTACTTCGACTGATTTTAGAAAAGTCCTGGCAGTGGGATACAACGGCAATGCGACGGGATTGCACAACGGCTGTGATCGAGAAGAGCCCGGTAATTGCGGGTGTCTACATTCTGAAGAGAACGCTGTCATCAATTGTGATGCCCCTCGGTCTATTGAGAAGTTTGTGTTCGTGACTCATCTGCCTTGCGTGGCTTGTGCGAAACGGCTGATCAACCTCGGGAACGTAAAAGCGGTCTATTATGCCCAGGATTATCGAGTGCGGGATTCTCTGGAAATCTTAAAATCCGTAGGAATCGAAACAATCCAACTCGACCCCGCCCTATGAACAGGGTTGCGCTCATTCTTTGGATTCTTCTCGCAGCCGTTATTGCGGGTGGAGTTTCCTGCTCGACTTTGAAGGCCCTGGCGCCTTCGGTTTCCTGGCCCGGTCCTGCTCCCTCTGTTCGCCCCACCGCTGTCCAAGAGGCAATGCTGAAATCAAAGGCCCGCAAGGCTTGGGCTCTCACGCAAGCGGAGGCGGAGTTTCGTTCGCTCTTGATTTCGAAAACGAGTTACAATCTTCGGTTTCGATTGGGGGCTGAGAGTCGCGATTTTGAAGGGTATGCCCAGATACGCTTTCAATTTAAGAGAGTCGATAAGAGAGGCGATGATGAGGTTGTCTGGCTTGATTTTGAGGGGGGAAGCATTCGGCAACTGACTCTCAATGGGGCGCAAGACAGTCAGCCGCGTTTTGATCGGCATCGGATTTACTTTTCGTCGTCGGAACTTCGAGAGGGGAGCAATGAAATTGAGATTTCTTTTTCGCATCCTTATAGTCATGGACGTGGAGCTCCCAATTTGCGCGATGAGGGCGGGCTGGTTCGGGTTCAGGATGCGAAAGACGGGCGGATCTACCTTCACACAAATCTTGAGCCATTTGCCGCAAATCGCGTGTTCCCGTGTTTTGATCAGCCCGATTTAAAGGCGCGTTTTGACCTGACCATCGAGGCCCCGCAAGATTGGTTGGTGATCGCAAATGCGCCGGAGCAACTCGTGAAAAAAGAGGAAGGTCGGACCGTTTGGGCTTTTCAGCCTACCGAGGTCTTAAGTACTTATCTTTTTGCTCTGCATGCAGGCCCTTATCGGATGTGGAAACAAAGCCTCGACGGCGGAATGGTGCTTAGACTTTTTGCCCGTCCCTCCTTGGCTGAGGCGGTGGATGCGAATGAGTGGTTTGAGACGACGAAAAAAGGGATCGCCTATTTTACGCGGGTCTTCGGGGTGCCGTTTCCCTTTTTAAAATATGATCAGGTCATTGCCCCTGGGTTTTACGAGGGGGGGATGGAGAGCGCTGCGGCGCCCCTGTTTTCGGAAACTCTGGTGCGCTCTTCTGGCTTTGCGCTTGATGAGCGGGCCCTTCGGACCAAGACGATCTCCCATGAGCTTTCCCATATGTGGTTTGGAGATTGGGTGACCCCGCGCTGGTGGAACGGGCTTTGGCTGAACGAGAGTTTTGCGACTTTTTCCGCTGAAGAGGCGATGGGCGAAAGTTTTATGACCTCCAAGCGCTGGGCCTATTGGGTTGATTCGTCCTCGCTTGTGCATGCGGTTGATTTTACCGTGCCGGACACGGATTTGATCGAAGAGAACTTTGACGCCATCACTTATGAAAAAGGTGCAGCGGTCATTCGTCAGCTTGCTTTTCAGCTTGGCGAAAATATTTTTCGCGAAGGGGTTCGAAGGTATCTGGTGAACTTTGCTCATTACCATGCCACACAAGATGCTTTTTTTAAGGTGCTCTCAGAGGTAGCGGGGCGCGATCTTTCTGAATGGCAACGACTTTGGATTCAGACGCCTGGGGCGAATTCGCTTCACGCCGAGTGGGCTTGTAACAAGAATAAAATCTCGACCTTCAAATTGGTGCAAGGGAGTACAGGGCCCTCCGCTGTTCTGAGGCCACATCAGACGAGGATTTTCATGCTCTTGCCCGGCAAGAAAACTTTTTCGATCGATGCGCAGTATTCCGCAAAAGAAACCGAAGTTTCAGGCCTTCTCGGCAAACGCTGTCCTGTTTTTGTCTTCCCAAATGAAAAGGATCGAGATTATGTGAGAGTCGGGCTTGATCCCGTCTCCCAGGAATATCTGCTGGGGCACCTCACATCGATTAACGACGTATTTTTGAGGCGATTGATCTGGTTTTCACTCTGGGATTCGGTTTTGGAAGGGACCTTGGCTTCAAACAGTTATCTGAAGATCGTGTTTGCGCAGATTCGCTCAGAAACGAATCCGAGTGTGTTGGGCCAAGTCTTGGAGACGATTTCGGGGTCGTCAAAATCGGGCGCACAGGTGCTGGATTTTCAGCGGGTGTCTCAAATTCCGACGGCGTTGAGTTTATTGTCGCCGACCGAGGGCTTGCGATGGCGTGGGCAGTTCGAAGCGCTCGTGCGGGCCGATTTTGTTTCGGGCAAAGGGTGGGCGGCGGGAAATGCTGAAACGGGCCGAGTCGTTTTCGATTTTTTCCTGGCGCTGAGTTCGAGTTCGTTTTCTGCCGATTCGGTCGAGGTTCTCAAGGGGCTTTTTCTGGGGTCCCTCCCACTTCGCGGTTGGACCCTCGGGCCCCAACAGCGTTGGGGCATTCTCAAGGCGCTTTCGCGGGCGGGTTTCCGCGATGTTTATTCACTTCTTGATCCTGAACTGCAAAAAGATCGTACCGATAATGCGCAAAACGAAGCCCAAAAAGTACGGGCGCTTTTTCCTGACCCGCAAAATCGCAAATTTTGGCTCAAAGGTTTTTCCGAAGGGGCGTCAGGCCGTTTGCGGGGCGCTTTAACGGATTTCCATGCAGCAGGTGAAGAAGATCCATTGCTGGCGCTGGGGCCGGAGTTTTTTACGGAACTCGAAAAGATTTTCGCAAGCCCTCTTTCCCCTGAACGGGTTGAATGGGCGTTTTTGTTTGTGAAATACCTGTATCCCCCCTCTTGTGATTTGGAGGTGGCGAAACGGACTCGCGGATTTCTGGATTCTCATCCGGATGCACCAAAATCAGTTCGTCTTTCTCTTGAGTTATCGCGCGAAAGTGTGGAGCGATGTGCGAGGATCAGGGCCGCCTATTCACGGAGTTCCAACACCACGGGGCAATGATCCGATCCGCGCACTTCAGGCTGATGGACCACGCTCTTCAATCGGTCCCTTAATGAAGGATCGACGCAAAAATAGTCTAGCCGCCATCCGATGTTTTTCTCACGAACCCCGGGGCGATAACTCCACCAGGTATAATGGCCCCCTTCGGGAGTGAAGTTGCGGAAGGTGTCGATGTAGCCATGGTTCAAGAAGGATTGCATCCAGGCGCGCTCTTCGGGGAGAAAACCTGCGTTTTTTTCGTTGGCTTTGGGATTCTTGAGGTCGATCTCGCGATGAGCGATGTTGAAGTCGCCACAAAGAATAACCGATTTGCCCTGTTTGCGAAGGGTTTCACAGTACTCGTAGATGGCTTGGCAAAATTCCAGTTTATATCCTAGGCGCGTGTGCTCGCGTTGTGAGTTGGGAAAGTAGGCATTGAGCAGCGTGAAGTTCGGGTATTCGGCAACGAGAATTCTCCCCTCCGAGTCAAATTGGGGGAGGCCAATGCCCTCTTTAATCGCGAGCGGTTCTTTTCGGCTATAGATCGCTGTTCCACTATACCCGGGCTTTTGGGCCGGAAACCAAAAGGAGTTGTATTTGAGCGGATGGAGCATGTCGATGGTGATCTGGTCGGGGGAGGCTTTGATTTCTTGTACGCAAACAATGTCGGCGTTTTGTTGATCGAACCAGTTGAGAAATCCATTGCGTTCTGCAGCGCGAATTCCGTTTACGTTCCAGGAAATCAGTTTCATCGTGGGCCCCTTTGCGCCGGGAACATACCCTGAGGGGTGGGCCGGTGAAAAGTTAAAAAACCTCCTTGAAGTGTGCGGGCGATTCAAGGAAGGTCAGGGGATTATGAAACTCAGTGCGTATTTAGGTCTCGGGGTGTGTTTTCTTTTGGGGGCTAGTTTGTCAGGCTTTGCCAGTCCCAAGCGTCCGAAACTCATTGTGATGATTGTCATTGATCAGTTTCGGGCGGACTACCTTCTGCGTTTTGAAAAACGGTTCTTACCCCCTGTTGGAAAAGGCGGGCGTTTAGGCGGGTTTCGCTATCTCATGAGCAAGGGCGCTTATTATCCTCAGGCCCATTACGATTTGCTTCAATGTATGACCGGGCCGGGACATGCGACTGTGCTCACCGGCGCCTATCCTTATCAAGCGGGGATTGGGCTCAATGACTGGTACGATCGCGAACAAGGTGCTCGGGTTTATTGCGCTGAGGATAAGGCGATCGCAACTGTGGGTGCAGAGGTTTCGGCTCCTCATGTGGGGACTTCGCCTAAGAATCTTAGGGCGGATACCGTGGGCGATGAGCTTAAGAACGCGGGCTATCCTTCAAGGGTGGTTACTTTGGCGCTGAAGGATCGGGCGGCCATTTTGATGGGAGGCCATCGCGCCGATGCGGCGATTTGGCTCAACACCGAGAATTTTGCCTGGGTTTCGAGTCGTTACTATTTTCCGCAAGGAGAGTTGCCGGCTTGGCTTAAGGAAATGAACGCGTCCCTTCAGAAAGAAAAGGGAAAATCTTATGTTTGGAAAGCGCAAGGCAAGCCCACCGGTTTTTCCCACGATGATCAAGGTCATTTTCCTCACACCGCAAAAGTAGGAGAGCATGCGGTCCTGGTGACTCCTTATGGATTGGAGATGGTGCTTGAGGCGTCGAAAAAGGCGTTGGATGCGTTTCATTTGGGGAGAGGGTCCGCTACGGATTTATTTGGAGTGAGTTTTTCGAGTCATGATTACGCCGGTCATACTTATGGTCCCAACAGTCGAGAGATGGAAGAGATGACGGTTGCGGAGGATCGGATTTTATCTGATTTTTTGAATCACTTGAATTCGCGAGTTCCCGGTGGTTTGCAGAACGTGTTGATCGCTTTCACGGCTGACCACGGGGTGGCTCCGTTTTTTGAGGAGATCAATAAGCAAGGTATGGGGCATTTGCCGGGGATGCGAGTGGTCGAAGCAGAGCTTTCGCAAGCCGTAAATGAAAAGCTTAATTCGAAATTCGGTAAGCCCGCTGAGGGCGATTGGGTCGTTTTCAACCATGAATGGAACATTTTCCTGAGCGCCAAGGCGGTCGCGAAAAAAGGGATTGAGCTGTCAAAAGTTCATGCGGCCGCGAAAGAGGCAGTTCTGGCCGATCCGCGCTTTAAAGACGCGTTTGCCTTCATCTTCACCGGTTCCGATTTTGCTGAGCGAAAACTGCCTCCCGGGCTTTTGGAACGACAGATTTTTCATAGTTATGTCCCGGAGCGTGGCGGAGACCTGGTGATGATTCCGCGCCTGTTTGTTCTGCCTAAGAACTACGACAGTACAACCCACCTTACAGGTTATAGTTATGATCGAACGGTTCCCTTGATTTTGTCTGGCCCTGGAATTCGATCGGGGATCTATTCTCAACCGGCTGATGTCGTCGATATTGCACCTACGTTGTCCTTTTTTGCGGGGGTTTTGCCCCCTGCGATGAATGAAGGGCGAGTGTTGTCAGAGGCGATCATGCCCGCGAAAGGTGATTAGCATGTCAGAAATTCGTCCGTCCCCAGCCATCATCGTGCAAGAAGATGTCGCACTGAGTGAATGTGTCCGACAAATGCGGGAAAAGAATGTCGGATCGGTTTTGGTGGTCAAGAAGGAGGTCTCAGGTGCCTCCGCTGATTCGCTCATTGGGATTTTTACAGAACGTGATTTTATTCAAAAGGTGAGCCTCATGCCAGGCAAGGACTGGCAACATCGGACTATCGCTTCGGTGATGACTCTTGAGCCGATTTCCATCAACTTGGCCCAGTTGGACGAGGCTGCGGCCATTATGATACGCTATGGGATCCGGCATCTCCCTGTTGTGATCGAGTTGCCGGAAAATCCAAGTGCCTTGGTGGGCGTGGTTTCGATGCGAGATCTGTTTCAACATTATTATGAATTGAGTTTGGACTTCCCGCTCGGGCCAAGCACGGTGGCTGCGACTGAGGAAGCCCGCGTGTCCCAGGTGGGGCTGCTGACTCAAGATGAGAAAACGCGCGCTCTGCTCGTGGCCGGTTTGAATGGTTTGAGTGGTTCGATGCTTGTTCGAATGAGCTATGAGGAGGTTTTGACTGAGGCAGGATTGAACCCGACACTCAAGAGTCTCCAGGTTTTTGTGGTTGATTTGGATTTTTTAGGTTCTGCGAAGTGGTCCTTGCTTTTGCGTTATCTCAACTCGGATCCTGATTCGCCGCCCGCGGTGCTTGTTTTTAATCCGATGCTTTGCACTCCGCAAGAAGTAACAATACTTCAGAAGCTCGAAGCCTCCCGCAAATTCTCAATTTTCAAAAAGCCGCTGAATCCACTGGAGTTGTTCGCGCAGTTGCAGGCGATTTTGGCGCGTTGAGGGGGTGCGGGTCAGGGTTGACTTCGAAGGCTTCTCAGGGCTTCGCTCAGGCATCGCGCCGTTTTCTTGAACAGCGAGTCTTTTTTCGGAATTGAGTAGAGCTTTTTCTTTTGGATAAATTGGGAGACGGCCGGGGCGAGGTCAGGAGATACTTCGCCCATGGCTAACTGTTTTCGAATGGCCGATGAGGAAGTGTCAAGATTGGCGCCGTTTTCTAGAAAAATAACGGGGCTGGTTCCCGCGAGAAGAGTCGAAGGCCTGCCTTCGCCACGCTGAGCGACCACCAAAGTGAGTTTTTTGACGGAGCTTTCTTTCGCGCGCGCGGCCCTGCTTTCAAACCGATCTTCACCCATGATTTGAAAAAGTTCGGCTTCTGGGTAAAGTTGCTCAAGCCTTCTAAGGACGGAGTTCATAGAGCCTTTGGCAGAGGCCGCTTCCAGATTTCTATCAGCAACGGTTATGCCCTTCTCTTTGGCAAAGGCAAGGCGAGCCATTTCTTTTCGGAGTTCGTAAGGCGTCGCGCCGGGCTTGGTCTGCGGATCAACATTGGGTACCACGTAGAGAATGTCCAGACCCAGTGATTCTTTGGTGTTGCGTATCGTTTCAAGATGTCCCGCATGCGGAGGATCAAAAGTTCCCATCATCACACCGATTCGCTGTCGCTTGCCTAGGTTGGTCCGCTGCCGCTGGGAGAGTCCATAATCGACAAGTGAGTCAATCGCCGTGAGCGCGTCTGAGGTCAACGCACTGAAATCCTTTTTGCCTTCGTAGATGTCGGCGACGAGGGCTCGATGTTTTTGAAAGCTCGCAAGCCCCGGTTCTGCTCTCGTCACTGCTCCGACTCGATGCGCGCGCGCGATCCACTCCTGGGGGCCGCGTGAGGCGGCTTGATTGAGGCGGGCTTCAAGATAAAGTGCCTTTACCGCATTAATGTATTCTCGGGCTTCTTCTCTTTGCGTGGCATAGCGATCCAGGGTGTTCCAGCTTCTTTCGTTCTCAAAAAGTTTTTTCCATGCAGCGTCTTGTTCAACGGACGGGAGTGCGAGGACCTCTATCGTTCCCTTGAGAATCTTTCGGACATCGAAGGCGGCAGGCACGATGGATTTTTTTCCAAGGCTTGCTTTGTTGTGCCCTTCGGCGCTGGCAAGTCTCATCACGGCTTCAAAAAGGTTCCGTTTGGCGGAAAGCGGGAGTTTGGTTACATCCTCGGGAGAGAGCCCTAGCCTTGTGAGCCAGTGCTCCGTCATTTTTGCCTGTGCGGTTTTGAGGAAAAGATCTTTTAGCTTTGCGGTTTCGGCGTCATCAATCGCATGGGGATACTTTGCTTGAGTCATGATTCGCTTTAGGGACGAGATGTAGTCGCGCATCTGGTCCGTTTGCCCACTGAGTTTCAATTGTTCGAATAAATAGTCATACTCACCATGGTGCGCATCAAGATAGCGAAAGGTTCCCATGTCGATGGTGGAGCCCTGAGTGGTGCGGTTGCCCTGAGTGGGCGAGGCATGGACTGCGTGAAGATCGAAGTATCGAGCCGCTTCTTCGCCGAGGTTTTCAGCAAAGTTCTTCAAGTAGTTCTGGACTTCAGCTTTTCCTACGGAGGCATCCAGAGCAAGGCCCAGGTCGCGCCGGACCGTGTATTCGAAGATTTTTTTAAACTCAGCGGGGTTGTCAGAAAAGTACCGTGGATGGGCCACGCGAGTTTGATTCCCCACTCGAACGGTGATCGCTGCTTTGCCGATCTGGATTACGGCCAGATCAACCGTTGAGTCGAGTTGATTGCGAAAATTGGCTTCGCTCATGACAAAGCTGTGAACAGCTTCTTCGATACTTTGGAGTCCGTCGGAGTGATCTTTGTCGGGATGGTTGGTCCAGGCAAGTGGGGTCTGTCCGATGCCTTTTATCACGACGTCGACGTAAGCGGTTTTTCCGTTGGCTTGAGGTAGGCGGATTTCACCTGACCAGGCTGCGCGGCCATCACCTAAGGCTTCTCCAGGGGCTTTTGAATTGCTGTCTTGATAGCGAGTGGCGAAAAGTTTGTGCGGGGAGTGGCCTTCTGGATCGATTTGAAATGCAAAGTGATCCAGGATCAGTTTCTCAAGTGCTTTCGGATCTTCAGGGAGTGCGAGACCTAAGTGTTGAGCTGCCGAGGGATTGAAGAGCACGAGTCTTGCGTTGGGCGCGGGTTTGACGGAGAGAGGAACTGAATATTCAGGTCCGAGCGTGAGGTAGGAGTGGTTTCCGGAAGAAGCCTCGTCCCAATCCGCTGCAAGGCAAAGGGTGAGTTGAGTCGCAAGAAGCGCCAGTGAAATCGCCAGAGGGGCAATGACCGAAGTGAAGCGCTTTTTGAGGTGCGACAAAGAGTGACGCATTACTATGACTTTTCGGTAAATGGGGAGAAACGATTAACCGGCAAAGTGTGGTTAGATCGGGTTTATTTTGAGTGAAGAAGGGTTTGGGCGCCTTGTTTTCACGAATTTCGAGGCTTTGTCAAATTTCTGTCGATTTTCGCGCGCCACGGACGTGGATCCACGAGTGATGAGCAAAGAGTCGTAAGGTTCTCAAGAGTATTTAGCCCGCCTTCGGACACGGGGATCTTATGATGAATATCCAACCAACGTCGTTGTTTGCACCTTTCGACTCACGGTGATCAGATTGTAGGCGACACCTTCAGAGAGACGCAGTTCATGGACCACGTAAAGAAAAAGACTTGAGTGCCCGTGTTGGAGATAAACGCGATGGCGATCGACCTGTTCGAGAATTTCTAAGAGTTCTCCTTCGGCTCTTTTGAAGCGCACGCTGATTTCGAGTGCGCGACGATGGATTTGATCGGTAATTGAGATGGCGGTGGCAAAAGACATAGGGTTTCTCCGGGTGAAATGGGTTGCACACCTTATCGTAAAGAGGGCATTGTGCAAGACAAAATGCCATTCGGAGTAGTCCGAAATCACGACGCGTTACAAAAGAAACTTTCGTCGAAGAGTCCGCTTTTCGGACCTACTTCCCCTGCGATTTTCTCAAAATAACCTGCGGCCCGGATGGCTTCGCAGCGGGCGCCTCTTCTGGCGCTTTCTCCACAGCTGATCTTTTTCGCACCGGCTTGTCTTCACCTGAAAGTGTGCGTGCCCATTCCTCTGCCGTAGGCGCTCTGCGCTCTTCAGCCCACGATTCGCGGTGATTCATCGTCGGCAAGTGTGCGTCCCAACAAGAGACGGAACAAAACGCAAGGCCCGTTCGCTTGCGATTGCAAGTCGAGACGTTGCAGACCCAATACAGCGATCGAAAGTCAATTGGTTTCTTACAACTATTACAACGTCGCCAAGGTTCACTCATTTATCTCTGATTTTGAAGGCATTTTAAATTAACGTCAAGTTCTCTTAGAAAAGTTCTTGGCAAAAACTGCCCCCACGCTTTATTCCTACTCCATCGTGACTTTGAATCTTAGTCGATTAAATGAAAATCAAAAAAGGGCCGTTCTCCACGGAGATGGGCCGCTGCTTGTCTTGGCGGGCGCCGGGAGCGGCAAGACGAGCACCATGAGCTATCGCATCGCTCATTTGGTCTCAGCACGCGGGGTAGCGGCGTCCCAGATCTTGGGCTTGTCGTTTACGCGCAAGGCCGCTGAAGAGCTCAGGGAACGCGTTAAAGGGTTAATCACGAAGGTGGCGGGATCTAAAGCCACCCACGGCCTGACTGTGACGACATTTCACAGTCTTTGTGCCCGGATCCTCAGGGCTCATGCCGAAAAGGTGGGTTACAGCAAAAACTTCACAATCATGGATCGCAGCGATCAGGTTGATGTGCTGAGACAGATTTTAAGAAACATCAATGTCGATGACCGCAAGTTTGATCCCGATGTCCTGCTTTTTGAATTTGGGCAAGCTAAGAATAAATTCATAGGCCCGGCACAGGCCGAGTCCTTCTTTTTTGATTCGGGAAAACTGGCGAATGATTATGCGATTGTTGCGCAATCCTGTTTCGGTCGTTATCAAGAGCAGCTGAAGGCGTTGTCTGCGATGGATTTTGACGACTTGCTTTTTTCTGCGGTGACACTCCTGGAAAATCACGCCGAAGTGCGTGCGGATTATAATGAGAAATTCCGTTACATCTTGGTAGACGAATATCAGGATACGAACCCCGCGCAGTCGCGGCTGCTGAAACTCTTGACTCAAAATCGGCAAAATATTTGTGTGGTGGGTGACGACGATCAATCCATCTATGCGTGGCGAGGTGCGGATCCGACGCACATTTTGAATTTTGGGGAGCATTATCCGGGCGCCCGCGTGCTGACGCTTGAGCAAAATTATCGCAGCACCACAACGATACTCAACGCGGCCAATGAAGTGATTGGCAAGAATCGCAATCGCCATCCAAAGTCCTTGTGGTCTGATCGCGGCGAGGGTGAGCCCATCGAGATGATCATGGTGGATGGGGATCGCGCTGAAGGTGAAGTGGTTGCCGAGGAGATCTTGAAGCGAGCACGTGACGTTCATGAAGGCGTGATCACGCAAAAGCGGCCTTGGAAAGATTTTGCAGTTCTTTATCGGAGCAATCCGCAGTCCCGGATTTTCGAAGAGACGCTTCGCATGCGCGGGATCCCCTACAAAATAGTGGGCTCGATGTCGTTTCTGAATCGGAAAGAGATTAAAGATGTTCTGTCTTATTGGAAACTCATCTTGAATCCAAAAGATGATTCTTCGGCCAGACGAGTTATTAATTGGCCCTCACGAGGAGTCGGTAAAACAAGTCTTGAAGTTCTCAATGCCCAAGCGGTAGAGAAGGGGATTTCCTTTTTCGAAACCTTGGGTCAGGCGTGCGATTTAACCACCAAAGCCGCCTCTGGGGTGGCAGGCTTTAAAGCCCTCGTTGATAAGATGCGCACGGAGCTTGAAGCGTGCGAAATCTCGCGCCAAGGCTTGGCACTTTGGGCAAAACGATCACTAGAACTCATTGGGGTGAAGCAAGGTTTTGAGCAGGACTCCGATGACGCCAAGGAAATCTCCCGAAAAATGGATAGCGTGGATGAGCTCGCAAATGCGGTTGGGCAAATGAATCTTGCGGATATTCTCACTTCTGAAACGGAAGCGGGGGGAGTCGCAACCAATGGCATAGATGTGCTGCGCGAATTCATTGTGCGCATGACTTTGGATTCGATAGACGAAGCGGAACGAGATGAAGAAAAGCAGGAAAAAAAGGATCAGGTCACCCTACTCACGCTTCACGGGGCGAAGGGACTCGAGTATCCGATTGTGTTTCTGGTCGGAATGGAAGAAGGCCTGCTCCCCCACCGGCGCGTGATCGAAGAGGGTACAGACCTAAGCGAAGAGCGACGGCTTTGCTACGTGGGCATCACGCGCGCGAAGGATCACCTGATTCTGACTCGTGCGAAGAGCCGCATTCGATACGGCAAAGAAGTGCCGCGAAATCCAAGTCGGTTTTTGGAAGAGATTCCTGCAAATCTTATCATCACTCGGAACGAGTCCTCGACTCCGGATTTGTCCTCAGATGAGGCGCGCGAGAAACACGAAACCAAAGTAAAAGACTATCTCGGCGCCATTCGCGCTCAGCTCATGGCTAATAAGAAGTAGCCCTCCTAGAGTTCTACCTAGAGTTCCAAAAGGTGCTTGGTATACTCGGGGGCTTCGGGAGGATTAGCTTTCGCCTTTCTGATGATTTCGATGGCTTCGGCTTGCTTGAGTTTACCCTCGGCCATTTTTTGGCAAATAATCGGTTCCAAAGGGTCGGTATACTTGTAAACACTTTCGTGTTGCGGCCAGAGATTGTCGGATTCGTTACTGCCCCCCATACAAAGCGGAAAGTAGTGGTCAATCTTGAAGTGTTCTCGACCGGTTTGCATGATCTCGAAGCCTAGCTGACTTTCGTAGGTTTGGATGACCTGCTTTTTGCGGTCGGATTTAACATCACGGCTGCAGTAGGCGATCTGCTCGGGATATCGAATTTTATCGGCTTTCTTACAAAGAGATCCAGGAGTGAGGGCGCTGTCCGGCGACGTTGGAAACGTGTCGGCTGCGAACAGAGGGGTGCTTACGAACAAGGTGAGGGCCGCTAGTAGATTCCGCATCGAGTCTCCCTATAGTCTGGCGATCAGTTTTTTGTTTCGCTTGAGGGTCTCTCTTTTAGGCGGCTTTTTGTCAATGATTCAGTGTCAAACGCCTTTACAGATGCTGTCTTCTTAACAGGCAGAGCAGGGGGGTGCCTGTTTCTTGGTCAAGGCTGATTTTTACTTAAATATCCGCTTTTATTAAGGATTTATTCCGGGGTGTCTTTTTGAACCCATGTGGCACTTGGGTTGCACTACCCCCATGTGTAGTAATGAGTTTGGAAGCTCCAGACTCAAGAGAAGAGAAGCAGAAGAACTAAATAGGAGTAGTTATGAAAAAGAGAATCATGTTGTTAATTGTCTTTGGCGTTTCGTTTGCGCCTCCCGTTTTTGCCTTTGAACCGAGCGCGCCCATGGCGTCAGCTCGTCTTGGCGAAAACTCGGTGCTTGAAACCACACCCGCCGCAGTAAATTGTATCTTTGCTGAACGAGAGAAATCGGATCAGCAAGAGGCAGCTACGCAAAATGTCGTATCGATCTCGGCTGCAGCCGCGCACTAGGTCGCGGGATTTCAGCGCGAATGCTGAATCAGCGATTGTAGTTTTCGGCGCTCCGAAGGTGCGACTGTGTCGCCGGATTCGTTGGCGGACTCGCTTGCGGACGATCGTCGATTACCACTTCGGGCATCCCCAAGAAGATGACTTGCCCAGCTTCGTACCGGACTAAGAATCGGCGGGAGCCATTGGCTAGTGGCAGTAACATGTTCGGCCTGAGCAAGTCCGGTTCGGACTTGATCGGATACGGTTTTACCGTCCCAACGAACGATGTGACTGAGCACGAGCACGACTGCCGAAAAAAAGACGAGTTTGAATCCAAAGCCAATCAGCCTAAGCATGTCCACGATCTCCTTGCGAGGTCAGGATGATCCATGCATGGACCGTGACTTCAATATCGCCGCATTTATGAATGTACTGGTGATAGGGAAACTCTTGGCCTACTTTTACGAGTGACTGAAAAACTGTTTTAGAAATTTTCTGCGGTGGTGAAACCGCTAAATCCATTTCCTTGCGCGCACTCAGCGTGGTCACGAGCTGACTGGCGATGATGTTGCCCATTTCGGCATAGACCGAAAAATCCAGATTCTGATCGAATTGAACGAGGAGCACCCCTTGGAAATCCCCTTGAAGGGAGTAGCCAATGGTCTTCATCTCTTCATTGGGCGCCGCAGACTTTTGGGCGGCAGGATCGGGGAGTCTGTTGACTTCTCCTAAGTGATAAAAAGGGAAACTTGTCGGAAGCGCCAGTTCCATTGTTTCATAAATTGAATCGAATTTTTTCATTTTAGATTCCTTTCTTCGGTCCGAGGCAAAAGCTAGCCGGTGCGTGCATCGCGATTGGCCGCCCCCCGTGCAATGGATTCGCCCGCGTCCATAAAGGCCCGTTCGATTGTCTTGAGCACATCAGCGGCACTAAAAGGTTTCGTGAGGTAGTCGCGCGCGCCGACATTGATGGCATCCATGATGAGATTTTCTTGTCCCATCGCGGAGATGATCACAACCCGCGCCTTTTTATCCATTTTTACAATGCGTCGGGTGGCATCGATCCCGCTCATATTGGGCATCACGATATCCATCGTGACGATGTCGGGGCGTAGTTTCATGTAGAGCTTGATGGCTTCGGCACCATCCGCCGCCTCGCCAACCACTTGATAATGGGCAGCAGTGAGAATTTCAGAAAGCGTTTTCCGAACAAACGCCACGTCATCAACAATAAGCACGGTTTTGGCCATCCTTTGCCTTCCCCTTCTTCTCTTTATTGTAAACGCTTTATAGAAAAAGGGTTAGCTTTCAATTTTTTCGACGAGCACGCTTTCGACTCGGCGCTCGGAGGCCTTTCGAATCGTGAATTTGAAGGATCCTGCGGGCGTTGTGAAGAACAGCTCGTCCCCTGTTTCGGGAATCCGACCAAACTGTTGCAGTAAGAACCCGCTCAAGGTCTCATATTCCCCTTGAGGGAGATCTAGTTTAAGGATTTCGTTGATTTGCTGAACTTCCATCCGTGCTTGCAGCATCCAGCTCGACGCCGAAAGCTCTTTGTAGAGCGCCAATTCATTGTCGTACTCGTCTTGGATTTCGCCGACGATCTCTTCAATGACGTCTTCGAACGTCAAAATTCCGACGGCTCCGCCGTGTTCGTCGACGACGACCACCATCTCAATGTCCTCAAGGCGCATGTCGTTGAGAAGTTCGTCCAGGGCTTGGGTTTCTGCGACGTAGTGGGGGGAGTTCATGTAGTTTCGAATCGGTTGCTCCAGATCGCTTGAAGCAAAAAGATCGGACGCATCAATCACGCCGATCACGTTATCGATGCGCTCGGAAAAGACGGGCATGCGGGAGTGGCGATGACGCTCGAAACTTTCGAGCGCTTCACGAATCGTGGATGTCTCTTCGATCGCTTCGACTCGAACCAAAGGAATCAATGCATGCTTTGCTTCACTGTCGCGAAAGTCCAGAATTCTTCGGATCATTCGCTTGGCGCTGGTTTTGATTTCGGTTTCCCGCTTGGTGTAGGACAAAAGCGAGCGCAGTTCCTCGCGAGTCGTGCGGGGCTTTCCCGCAAGAAGTTCCTCCATGGGACCGACAAGTTTGGAAAGACGACTCATGTAAGAAGAGAGAACGCGAGTAATTGGAAAAAAAGCCTGATAGACCCCATAGACCGGATAGGCGACATAGGGTGCAAGCTTGAGTGAATAGCGTTGGAAAATGGTTTTTGGAATCAACTCCCCAAAGATAACCACCAGGGGCGATGTCACGAGCACGGTCAAGATGTCGGCATGTCTAGGATGAGCGGCCAGAAAGTAAAAAGTGATCAAGGCAGAATTGGTGATCACGCAAAGGCTTGTCATGAGGAGAGTGGCGGAAAGAACGCGCTCGGGTTTGCCTGAAAGTTCGAAGGCAAGTCGATAGCCTCCAAAGTGGTTTTTTGAAAGCTTCTTGAGTGAGAGTTTGTCGGCAGATAAGAGCGCGATCTCAGATCCCGAAAACAGACCTTCGATCAAGAGAAGGAGGGGGACGATCACACACAAGGTCCAAAGGGAGAGGGTCATTCTCGATGCCCTCCAGGTAAGGGCGGCCCAAATTCTTCAGGCTCGGGAAGGACTTCTTCGAAGAGCGCATCCAGAACGTCGCTCATCGTGACAATGCCCAGGGTATGAAAGTTCACGCCAGAGGTAGACCCGATTTTTGGCGCTTGAACTACCGCGAGATGGGTTTTGTTCTTTTTCATTTTTCGAAAAAGAGTGTTGAGATGCAGGGTCGGTCCAATCACAAAGGGTTTATGAATCAGAGAAACGATGTTTTCACCGAGGAGGCCGGGCTTCAGGCGTGCGCGGAGGAGATCTTTGAAGTACAGGACCCCAATGACCTGTTTTTCTGCGCCTTCGGTCACGGGAAGACGCGAATATTTTAGGGTCTTCATGCGATTCAGCGCGTCTTTGACCGTGGTTGAGGAGGGCAGGCATTGAACGAGTTGAATGGGAGTCATGATGTCGACAACCGTTCGGTTATCGAATTCAAATATGTTTCGAATGAGCTCTAATTCATTTTGTTGAATGACCCCTTCTTTGAGTCCTTCTTCGGCAATGAGCAAGAAGTCGCTTTCGCGCAAAAGGTGTTCAGGTTCGGATTCAAGATTGTCACGCACTTTTGTCGAAGCAGGTTTCTGTCGCAGCTTGCGCGCCAAAGTCGAAATAAGTCGGATCAGTCCTCGTCGGGGGATAAAACTCACATCATAAAGGGCAGATAAGGGAGTTGCTGTGAGGGTGGCGATCAGTTGATTGGCTCGTGCGCCAATCACTTTGGGAGTCAGCTCGCAGGCGAAGAGGAGGATCGGAGTCGCAATGATAATATCCAGGAAAGTGTGAATCGCCCAGGGCGGTAAAAACGGGAGCCATTCGATCGTGCCGTGAGAGCCCCTCGAAACCGCTGCCGCAATCAGCGAGGAGAGCGAGATATTGACCACTTCGTTGAGGACAAGCAGCGTGACCAACAGCCCGCCGGGATCGCCGATCAGTCGCTTGATCTTGCGATAAGCGTGTCTTGAGCGATCCTTCAGCGATCTCAGCTGAAATCGCGATAAACTGAATATCGCGATTTCAGAAGCTGAGAAGAACGCTGAACTTGCGACTAGCGCTAGACACAAAAGGAGTTCTAGCGGTGTCACCGGGATCTCTACGCCGCCTTATCGACATGCGGGGTATGAGCCCGCTTTTTCGCTGTCTTTGTCGTTTTGGCGGGCTTCTTTACAAATTGAGTCACTTTGTGAGTCAGCACGATTGCCAAGACATCATCAATCGTTTTGGCAGACACGAAGGTGAGCTTGTTACGGTATTCCTCAGGGATGTCCTCAAGGTCTTTTTTGTTCTTGTCGGGAATAATGATCGTCTTAATCCCGTGGCGCATGGCTGCCAACGCCTTTTCCTTGAGTCCTCCGATAGGGAGTACGCGTCCGGTCAGAGTGATCTCACCGGTCATGGCCACATCCTTGCGGATAGGGATGCCCGTGAGTTTCGAAATCATCGCGGAGGCCATCGTGATCCCGGCCGAAGGTCCATCTTTTGGGATGCCTCCTGAAGGGAAGTGGACGTGGATATCGTTTGAAGCAAACCACTCTTCATCGATTCCGAAGTCTTTAGCTCTGGAGCGAATGAGGCCTAGGGCGGCTTGGCCCGACTCCTTCATTACATCCCCGAGCTGCCCCGTGAGAATCAGCGAGCCTCTACCCTTCATTGTCGAGACTTCGACGTAGAGGATTTCTCCTCCCACCGAGGTCCAGGCAAGACCGGTTGCAACCCCGACTTGATCCGTTTCTTGCTCGTCTTCACGGATATAGGGTGCAGGGCCTAGGAACTTGTTTGTGAGTTCCGAGGTGATTTCGGTCTGCTCCTTTTTGCCTTCAGCCACAAATCTTGCGGTTTTTCGGCAAACATTGGCGATATTGCGTTCCAGATTACGGAGGCCGGCTTCACGAGTATACTGCGAGATGACTGTTCTGACGCTCTCATCAGTAAAGTGAATCAGGTCGGGCGTAAGTCCGTTTTCGGTCGTTTGCTTAGGGATGAGGTACTTGCGCGAAATAAAGTACTTCTCCTCTTCCGTGTAGCCTGAGAGCTGAATGACTTCCATTCGATCGCGAAGGGCCGAAGGGATGGTTTCCAGCATGTTGCAGGTTGTGATGAACATGACGTTTGTGAGATCAAACGGAACGTTCAAGTAGTGATCACGAAACGAATAGTTTTGTTCAGGGTCCAAAACCTCAAGCAGCGCTGAAGAAGGATCTCCTCTGAAGTCGTTGCCGAGTTTGTCGATTTCATCGAGGACAAACACTGGATTATTCGTCTGGGCTTGTTTGAGCCCTTGAATAATACGACCGGGCAAAGCTCCGACGTAAGTGCGACGATGGCCACGAATTTCTGCTTCGTCTTTGACCCCGCCCAGAGAGATTCGAACAAACTCACGTCCCAGAGCTCGCGCAATGGAGCGGCCGAGAGAAGTTTTTCCGACCCCGGGAGGTCCAGAGAAGCAAAGGATCGGCCCTTTCATTTTATCTTTCAACTTGCGCACTGCCAGATATTCAAGGATACGTTCTTTAATCTTAGTGAGGTTATAGTGGTCTTCATCCAAGATCGCCTTTGCGCGTGCAAGATCAAGATTGTCGACGCTGGACTTGCTCCAAGGCGTGTCAATGACCCAGTCAATATAGGTTCGAAGCATTGAGGCTTCAGAGCTATCCGGATGCATGCGCTCCAAGCGACCCAATTGCTTAAGGGTTTCCTGCTCCGTTTCAGCGGGCATTTTGCAGGCTGCTACTTTTTCACGAAGTTCAGTGAGCTCTTCAGCTTTGGAGTCGTTATCGCCTAACTCGGTTTTGATGGCCCGAATCTGCTCACGAAGGAAGTATTCCTTCTGAGATTTGGTCATCTCGTCCTTCGCTTGGGAGCGAATCTTAGCTTGCAAGGTCAAGACTTCGATTTCCTTGGCGAGGATATCGTGAATTTTTTGAAGACGTGCGACGGGATCATGAGTTTCGAGGATCAATTGAGCATCCGAAACTTTAAGTCCGAGATTCGAAGCCACCAGATCCGCAAGACGGCCGGCATCTGTGATGTCATCGAGAACCATGATGATGTCTGGGGAGAGTACTTTGCCCAGAGCAATTACTTTTTCCAGCTGCTCGCGAACCGTTCGCATCAGGGCTTCGGGGGCTGATCCTAAGTTTGAAGTATCATCTTCAATCTTTTCGATCTTCGCTTCGAAGAAGGGTTGGTTCTGCGAAAACTCTTTAATGTTCGCTTTGCAGAGTCCTTGTACCAGGACCTTGATGCGACCATCAGGAAGTTTGCGCATGCGCATGATCATCGCAACGGTTCCTGTCCGATAGATTCCTTCGGGGGTAGGATGTTCGTCGCTAATATCTTTTTGAGAGGCCAAGAGGATCAGCCGGTCGGCGCGGGCTAAACTTTCTTCGATACTCTTGATTGAAGAGTCTCGTCCCACAAAGAGGGGAAGTATCATGTAAGGGAATACCACAATGTCGCGTACGGGCAACATGGGAAGTGTTCCTGGGATTTCTACCTGCTCGCCGTCGTAGTTTGTTACCATTCCAGAGGCCTCCTCAGCCATCAGAGTTGTTGTTCCTAATGAATGGTTCGGCGGGAGGTGGGTTTGTCTTTAGAGATTTCCGAAAAGAAAGTGTGTTCAATTCAAAATAAATTCAAAACTCTCAAAAACGGTAACAACGCAAGAGGACAAGAGAATCAGTATTTTGGCGCGTTATGAATCTGGGGGTGGCTTTTGCCTAAGGAATAAACAAAAGAGGGCACGAATGTGCCCTCTTGGAGTCAAAAATATGTCGGAAATGTACCGCGAGAGAGAAAATCAGTTTACGCGGTTAGGCGTAAATTTTTTCTCGGTGTTCCTGCTTTTCTTTACAGGCAATGCATAGCGTTGACGTTGGCCTTGCTTCCATTCGTCGCGGCTCGATGTTCTCTTCGCAGTCTTCGCAAGTTCCAAAGGTCCCATCATCGATTCGAGCCAAGGACTCGTCAATCTTTGATAGGAGCTGGCGCTCACGATCGCGAAGCTTGAAAATCAGGTTTTGGTTGACCTCGCTTGAAGCAAGATCCGTTTCGTCAGCTAGGTCATCTGTAGAGATAACGATCTCATTTTGCAGTGCATTCTTTGTATTATTGAGAATCCGTTGTTTCTCTTCGAGAAGAACCTTCCGGTATTTAGCCAGAGTTTTCGCTTCCATGGTAAACCCCCCTCACGCACTCCAGTAGTTTTTTTCCCTTCCCCTCATCCTGCTGAGAAGGCTCCACTGTTCTGTTTATTCTAACCGTTTTATTGGATTTCACAATATCTTTTATAAGGTTTTATAAGGAATGACGTCTAATAATCTTTGAACCTATTTCAGTGGGAACTTGAGCTGGAGGAAGAATTCCGGTAACCGGAAATGATCATGCAAAAAAATAACAAGCCCTTAGCCGTCATGATTTTGGCAGCAGGACAGGGCAAAAGAATGCACTCGGAGCTCCCCAAGGTTTTACATGAAATTGCGGGGCAATCTCTCTTGTTTCACGTTTTAAAAGCGCTCGAAGCGGTCAGAGATCGAGTCTCTGTTGGAATCGTGGTCGGACATGGAAAAGAGGCGGTCGAAGCGGCTGTTGAAAAAAGCGGAATCTCTGCGTCATTTTCCGGCGGGATCTCCTTTATCCCTCAGAGCGAGCAAAAGGGGACAGGCCATGCCGCACGCTGTGCGATGGATTCTCCATGGGGTAAGAAGATCAGGGCACAGGGAGCTGCGGTCCTGGTGTTGCCGGGGGATCTGCCCTTGATTCCTGCCTCCTTAATAGGCGCGCTTGCTGAACCGTTTAAGGCAAAGACGGTGCTTCGTCTTTTGACCTGCGATTTTGAAAACCCATTTGGCTATGGCCGCGTTTTGCGTAAGGGAAAAAATGTTCTTCGAATTGTTGAAGAGCGGGATGCGACTCCCACCGAAAAAAGAATTCGTGAAGTGGCGGCCTCTATTTACGCCTTTGACGCCAAGTTTTTGGCGGAGTCGTTGCCGAAGCTTACTACCAGCAATGCCCAGGGCGAATACTATCTGACGGATCTTGTTGCTCGGGCCTCAAAAATAAAATCAGGCACTGAAATTCTAAAATGGTCCTCTGCTGAGGATCTCCGGGGTGTGAATAACCGGTATGAGCTTTCCGAGGCGGGCCGGATCTTCAATGCTCGACTGATCAGAAAATGGGCTGAGGCCGGCGTGAGTTTCCGAGATCTTGCTTCGACCTGGCTTGATTCGAGCGTCGAATTAGAAGCGGACGTCACTGTGGGCCCTGGAGTGGTGTTGCAGGGTAAGACGATTGTTCGAAAAGGGGCGACGCTCGGACCCCATGTTGTGTTAAAAGATGTTGAAGTGGGTGAAGGCGCAAACATTAAGACGGGATCCGTTGCCGAAGCGTCAAGCATCGGTCGTGGGGTCCACCTTGGGCCTTATGCCCATCTTCGTCCCGACTCGGTCGTCGGAGATGGGTCGAAGATTGGAAACTTCGTAGAACTCAAGAAAACGAAGATTGGGAACAAGACGAACGTGTCCCATCTTTCATACCTCGGGGATGCCGAGGTTGGGAATCACGTCAATATCGGGTGTGGCTTTATCACCTGTAATTTTGATGGTCGCGTCATTGAGGGGCAGCGAAAACATCGCACCCTTATAGAGGATGATGTTTTCATGGGGAGTGATTGTCAGACGGTCGCCCCGGTTCGAATTGGCAAGGGGGCTTATGTAGCCTCAGGCTCAACGATCACGCAGGATGTGGAGCCTGAGGCGCTGGCCATTGCTCGCTCTAGACAAGTGAATAAGCTGGGATATGCTCGGAAATTGAAACCCGAAACTTAAAGCCTGGAAATAAAGAAGGAATAAATCTCATGTGTGGAATCGTCGGTTACGTCGGACATCGCCCTGCAGTCGAAATTTTATTAAAAGGCCTTAAACGTCTTGAGTACCGCGGATATGATTCGGCGGGCGTTGCTTTTTTCATGAATGGGAAAATTCAACTCAAGAAGTCCGAAGGGAAACTTGAGAACGTCGAAAAACTTCTTAACGCGAGTGAGCCTCCTTATAGTAGCGCAACCTGCGGGATCGGGCACACGCGTTGGGCTACTCACGGCAAACCCACGACCCAAAATGCCCATCCCCATCGCACGGGACACATTGTCTTGGTTCACAATGGGATTATCGAAAACTATCAGGACCTTAAAAAAGAAATCATCACTTGGGGCAAAACGCCTCAATCAGAAACTGACAGTGAACTTTTTGGTTTCTTAGTCGAGCGAGAAGTTCAAGGTGGCGCTTCGTTTGTAGACGCGGTTCGTAAGAGTTTCACGCGGCTTGAAGGCGGCTGCAGCGTCGTCGTGATGTCTGAAAATGATCCCGGCGTCATCGTCGGCGTGAGAAACGGTTCACCGCTGGTTGCAGCCATTGATCCTCAGGGTGGGGCCGTACTGGCGAGTGATGCGCAGCCGCTTTTGGATATTACTCAAGAAGTGTTTTTTCTCGAGCATGGAGACGTCGTAGTCGGGACCGAAAAGGGCATCGAGTTCTTTGATCTCAAAACGGGCGCTAAAGTTCAGCGCGCGATGACCAAAATCGATTGGTCAGTCGAGAAACTCGATAAACAAGGGTTTGCTCATTATATGCTCAAAGAAATTCATGAGCAGCCCACGGCACTGGTCGATACCCTCAACAGTATTCTGGATCGTGCGAAGACGGATCCGTTTCCGTTGGCACTTCAGCCTGCCGTGGGAATTTTGGACAAAGCCGAGCAGATCATGCTCGTGGCGTGTGGCACTTCTTGGCATGCGGCATTGCTTGGAAAATTTTGGTTAGAAAACTGGGCGCGGATTCCGACCCACGTCGAGCTTGCCAGTGAGTTTCGCTATCGTAATCCGGTCATCATGCCCGGAACGGTTGTTATTGGAGTGACTCAATCGGGTGAAACCGCAGATACCTTGGCCGTCTTGAAGCAGATGCGCGAACTGGGAGTTCCAACCTTGGGCGTGACCAACGTTCGAAACAGTACGGTGTCCCGCGAGGCGGACGCGGTCCTTTATACCTCCGCAGGTCCGGAAATCGGTGTCGCTGCCACAAAAACGTTCTCTACCCAGATGCTCGTCATGCTGCTTGCGGCGGGTTATCTTGCTATAAAACGCTCGGCGTCGTCGAACAAAGAAGTGACCAAGCTTTTTCATGATCTTGTAAAGCTCCCCATGCTGCTCTCGCAGAATCTTGAAGAGGGTGGAGCGTGGATGCAAGTCATTCGCAAGGCGGCTCAAAATCTTTACAAGTCAAAGGGCTTCTTTTTTATCGGGCGAGGCTACTCGTTTCCGCTTGCGCTTGAAGGCGCCCTGAAACTCAAGGAAATCGCCTATGTCCATGCTGAAGGCTACGCCGCCGGTGAGTTGAAGCATGGGCCCATTGCCATGATCGATAACGAAATGGCGGTCATTGTTATCGCCCCTTGTGATCGTTGGCGCGATAAGACGATTTCGAACCTCGAAGAAGTTAAAGCCCGCGGCGCGATCATTGTGGGGGTGGGTGAAGAGGGGGATGAGAAATTCAGATCCCTCTGCAATCATTGGATTCCGCTGCCGCATGCCTCCGATCTTCACGAATCGTTGCTGCCCTTCTTGGTGGCACCTATTGTGCAGTTGCTCAGTTATGAGCTCGCGGTTCTCAAAGGGACTGATGTGGACAAACCTAGAAACCTAGCCAAGAGTGTGACGGTAGAGTGATGTCGTATTTTGCAGGACTAAATGAGCGTCAGCGCGAAGCGGTTTTGATCACCGAAGGTCCGCTGATGGTGTTGGCGGGCGCGGGTTCAGGTAAGACGAAGATGCTGACTTCGCGCATGGCTCATTTGATCGAGGCCCTGCGGGTGCCGCCTTGGCAGATTCTGGCGGTCACGTTTACGAACAAAGCCGCAGGCGAGATGCGCGAGCGAGTCGAGCGAGCCTTGGCGTCGGTCGGTGAGGGATCCTTGAGTATCGCGCGGCCTGAGATCGGGACTTTCCACTCGGTGTGCGTACGAATCCTAAGGCGTGAGATGGCGCATACGCCGTTTTCAAAACCGTTTGTCATTTACGACGACTCCGATCAGCTTCGCCTACTCAAAGACGTGATGCAAAAGGTGGGGCTTGACGAGAAGAAGGTGAGTCCCAAATCTCTGCAGGGCGCCATCAATCGCTTGAAGTGTGATGCGACGGAACCGCAAGACCTCCAGCCCGCTCCTCATGACCTTTTTGAGCGGCACTTAAAGGTCGTATACGAGCAATATCAGAAGGATCTGTTTCAGAACAACGCCTTGGATTTTGGCGAGATTCTTTGCATGACCTATCGCTTGATTCGCGACAATGCTGAGATTCGGACGAAGTATCAGCAGCGGTTTCGCTACATCCATGTTGATGAGTATCAAGACACGAACCGCGCGCAATATCAGCTCCTATCAACGCTTGCGAGCCGAAGACATGGCGGGCACGAAAACATGTGTGTGGTCGGTGATGAAGATCAGTCGATCTATCGCTGGCGCGGGGCGGATATCAGGAACATTCTAGAATTTGAAACTGATTTTCCCGGTGCAAAGACCGTGAAGCTTGAACAAAACTACCGCTCCACGCAAACGATTATCAAAGCGGCGGGTGCCGTGATTGCCAACAATACCACGCGTAAAGAAAAGACTCTTTGGACAGAAAACGAAGAAGGGCTTGCCATCGAGCATTATGATGTCCTGGATGAGCGCGCGGAGGCCGAAAGTGTCGTGGGCGAAGTGAAGCGCCTGGCGGCTCACGAAGGGTATTCGTACTCGGATTTTGCGATCTTTTATCGCACCAACGCCCAAAGCCGACAGTTTGAAGATGTGTTGAGGCGCGAGAAGATCCCCTATCAGGTTTTGGGGGGGCTCAGGTTCTATGATCGTAAGGAAATTAAGGACATTCTAGCCTATTTGAAGCTCATCATGAATCCGGCGGATTCGGTGAGTCTCAAGCGCATCATTAATGTGCCTGCGCGTGGGATCGGTAAAACAACGCTTGAGAAGCTTGATGCCCTGACCTTGTCTGAGGGTGAAGGGTTTAATTATTGGAGCGCGCTCCACAAAGCGGCCGCGACGCCAGAGTTGACCTCCGCCGGAACGGCTCGAAAATTATCGCAGTTCACGGCTATCATGGGGCGATTGATCGCAGCCCAAGAAACGCTTTCGATCACGGAGCTGTATCACCGCATTTTGGATGAAACGAGCTACGTTCAGGACCTGCGCCAAGAAGGCACCGAAGAGTCGCTCTCGCGCATCGAAAACTTAGAAGAGTTTGATACGCTTTTACAGGAATTCGAAGAAGATGCACTTCGCGGACTCTCAGAAGCCGAGACGCAACAGAGACAGCGTGAGCTTTTGCCCTTGTTCCTGGAGCAATCCACCCTCGTTTCAGATGTGGACTCACTGGACGGTAATGCGTCCACGGTAAAAATGATGACACTGCATTCCTCCAAGGGCCTCGAATACCCCGTGGTCTTTATGGCGGGTATGGAAGAAGGTCTTTTTCCTTCTCAACGTGAATGGGAAGAGCAAGATCCGATGGAGATGGAAGAGGAGCGCAGGCTTTGCTACGTGGGGATGACTCGCGCGCGCAAGTTGCTCTTTATGTTGAGTGCGCAGGCCAGACGAATCTGGGGAAACACGGTTTTTCAGGAAAAATCGAGATTTTTGTCAGAGATCCCTGAGGAGTTTATTCATTCGCGGTCTCCTCGAGTGGAGCACGGCAGTTCTTACCGCGCGCCTGCAAAGGCGGGTTATTCAGGTAATGCGGGGTATTCGGGCAATTCGGGTCAGTCGACTTATGCGCAAAACCCTGCGTTTTCGCCCTCGCGTTCTGAGGAACGTCAACAGGCTCATACGCCGCCTCATTCTCCTGGGCGGCCCAATCTGACGCTTGTTAAGTCAGGTCCTTCCTCCAACGAAATGGTCGGGCAACGCTTGGCGCATCCCGATTACGGTCCGGGCACGGTGGTCGGAGTCGAAGATTCGGGCGAAAATCAAAAAGTTACGGTAGAGTTTGGAGGCAAGCAGAAGCGCAAGTTCCTGCTTCGCTATGTTTCGCAGTACCTGGGGCTTGTTTGGTAAGAAGGGGATCATATGGACATGAATGCAATTTCACGCTCCGTTGCCAAGCTTGCGCGACTGGAGCTGAGTGAAGAAGAAGTCACGACCTTCTCTGATCAGCTCAAACAAGTGCTGACTTATATCGATCAACTCCAAAGTGTTCCTGAGAGTAGTTTAGGCGCGCCCCTTTATCATCCGCTGGAGCTTCCCACTTTGTTGCGCGAAGATCAGGCGAAGACGCCGCAATTGGATTCAGAAGGACGTCCCTCGATGCTATCAGCGGCCTCGCAAACGGATGGACTCATTGGGACTGCATATAAGGTTCCTCCGATTTTATGAAAAAGATTCAATCGATTGCAGAAGTTCATGACGGCTTTGATAACAAAGCATTTACTCCGCTCGAGTTGGCGCAAGAGTATTTGGGGCGAATTCACGCAAGTCAGCTTAATGCGTTTTTGACCGTGTCTGAGGAAAAGGCTATTTTTCAGGCCAAAAAAGCGACAGCTGAACTCATGAAGTGGGGACGCGTTCCTCGTGAGGCGCAGCCGCTTTTTGGAATTCCTTTTGGGTTAAAAGACAATCTGGTGACCCAGGGTCTTCGTACGACTTGTGGATCGCGAATTTTGGAGAATTATGTTCCGCCTTATTCTGCGACCGTCGTGGAACGAGTCGAGAAGGCGGGCGCAGTGATTTTGGGTAAGCTCAATATGGATGAGTTTGCCATGGGAAGTTCAAACGAGAATTCTGCTTTTGGTCCTGTTCAGCACCCCACGCATCCCGGCTATGTTCCTGGGGGTTCAAGCGGAGGTTCCGCAAGTGCGGTTGCGGCAGGACTTTGTGTTGCGGCTTTGGGCTCTGATACCGGAGGCTCAATTCGCTTGCCGGCTTCGTTTTGCGGGGTCACGGGCGTTAAGCCAACTTACGGGCGCGTGAGTCGTTACGGTTTAGTGGCCTTTGCTTCGTCGCTGGATCAGATTGGGCCTTTGACGAATTCAGTGAGAGATTCGGCCACGGTACTGGATGTGATCTCGGGCGCTGATCCGATGGATTCGACGAGTATTCAGGGGGTGTCTGAGAAATATGTGGCGGGGCTTTCCGCGCCCATGGATTGGTCAAAGGTTCGAATCGGAATTCCAAAAGAATATTTTGTTTCCGGCGTGCAGGCCGAAGTTGCTGCTTCTATGCAGGATGCGATCAAGTGGTTTGAAAAGCAGGGCGCACAGTGCGTGTCGGTCACACTGCCTCATACCTCCTATGCGGTGTCGGTTTATTATGTTGTGGCGGTGAGTGAGGCTTCAAGCAATTTGGCACGTTTTGATGGCGTGCGCTTTGGGGTGCGGCCAGAGGGGCTTTCAAGTTCTCAAGGCGATCTCTTGAGTTTTTATAAACAGGTACGCACGCGTTTTGGTGACGAAGTAAAACGTCGGATTTTGTTGGGCACGTTTGCGCTCTCCAGTGGCTATTCGGATCAGTATTACCAGAAGGCTTGTCAGGTGCGGCGTTTGATTCAGCAAGACTTTACCGCCGCTTTTGAAAAGGTCGATTTTATTTTAGGCCCTGTCGCACCGACCACGGCCTTTAAGTTGGGTGAAAAGTCTCAAGACCCGCTGCAAATGTATCTCAACGATATTTTCACGATCCCGGCGAACTTGGCGGGGCTCCCAGCCCTGAGTGTGCCGTGTGGTAAGGACTCTGCAGGATTGCCCATTGGGCTGCACTTAGCAGGTCGACTCTATTCGGATTCGGAGCTTATCCGGATCGCAGATGCATTCGAAAGGAGGGCCTAGGCCATGCAATCAGAATTTGAAGCTGTGATTGGTTTAGAAGTGCACTGCCAGCTCTCTACGCGGAGCAAGATTTTTTGCGCTTGCCCCGCTCGAATGACTGAGGGGCAATCAGTGGCCGATATCACGCCCAATCTAAATACGTGTCCCGTGTGCACAGGTCAACCTGGCGCGCTCCCGGTCTTAAATAAAAAGGTTGTCGAGTACGCCGTTCTTGCGGGGTTAGCGACCCATTGTGAGATCCAGATGCACAGCGTGTTTTCGCGTAAGAACTATTTTTACCCTGACTTGCCTAAGGGCTATCAGATTTCGCAATATGATTTACCGGTGTGCGGAAAAGGTTGGCTTGAAATTCCAGGAGGCTCTGCGCCTAAGCGCATTGGCATCACTCGGATTCATCTTGAAGAGGATGCCGGCAAAAATGTTCACGAAGTGGGATATTCGGCCGTTAATTTAAATCGCGCAGGCGTTCCGCTAATCGAGATTGTGAGTGAGCCCGAGATGTTTTCCGCCGAGGAAGCTGGGGCATATTTGCGGACACTTCATTCTCTGGTCGTGACGCTCGGGATTTGTGACGGGAACATGCAAGAAGGTAATTTTCGCTGTGACGCCAATGTGAGTGTGCGCAAGCGAGGCGCCACGGCCCTGGGAACGCGGGCCGAGATCAAGAATGTGAACTCGTTTCGTTTTATTGAAAAAGCCATTGAGTATGAGATTCAGCGCCAAATTCAAGTCGTTGTTTCTGGGGGACAAGTTGTTCAAGAAACGCGCGGGTATGATTCGGATAAGAATGTGACTCTCTCGCAGCGAAGCAAAGAAGAAGCGCATGATTATCGATACTTTCCGGATCCTGATTTGTTGCCGTTAAGGCTCACGCCAGAGTGGGTGGAGAAGTTAAGGGGAGCGTTGCCGGAGCTTCCGGATCAAAAGCGGGCGCGCTATAGCGAACAGTATAAACTGTCTTCACAAGATGCAGGGACGTTGAGCAATTCAAAATCCCTGTCTGATTTTTTCGAGAGGACGATTGCATTGTTTCCGGCTGGCGATCTAAGTGCGCCTGCCAAGGCGATTGTGAATTTTCTGACGGGAGAGCTGACGCGGCTTTCGTCAGAGGCTTCAGTGGAACTTGCGCAGAGCAAAGTAACGCCTCGCCATTTGGCGGATTTGGTACAGGTGTCACTCTCGGGAGTGATTTCGAGCTCTGGGGCGAAGCAGGTTTTGATTTCGGTATGGAATTCAGGTGCGCCGGTTGATTCGGTCATTGAAAAAGAAGGCCTCAAGCAAGTGAGTGATGTGGGCGCTCTTGAACCGATTGTTCAGAAGATCATCGATAGCAATCCAAGCCAAGCAGCAGAGCTCAAAGCGGGTAAAGAGAAGCTCATGAGCTTTTTCGTGGGGCAGGCGATGAAGGCCTCAGGCGGAAAAGCCAACCCCGCGTTAGTTTCTCAGATCGTTAAAAAGTTACTCGCGTAGGAGCGTTTATGAAAAAGGCTTTCCAGATTATCGGGCTTTCCACTTTATTTATTGGGCTCGTGTTATTGGTTCTCTCTTTTGCAGTGGATGTGAATCCCTTTCGAGCCAGGTTTGCGGCGAGATTGAATCAGTTTGTGGATGGTCAGGTCGAAGTTGGAAAGTTTTCAGTCTCATTGTTGGGGCGCGTTCGTGTGCGGGCGGCGGGACTTCGGATTCGTGACCGCGACGGCAATCCCGTGTTCAATGCCCAAGAGGCTGATTTTGATGTGCCGTTGCTTGCGCTTTTGAAGGGGACTCCGGAAATCACGCTTAAGCTCGAGGGCCCCGAGGTTTTCTCGACGAAGAACGCGGCGGGAAGACATTCACTGCTGGATGTTTTCCACTTAGCAGAGTCTGAGGGTACGTTCACGCTCCCCGGGATTTTGGCCACGGCTCGATTCGGAGTTGACGTGTCGAATGCCAGGTTCATTTACCGCGATGAGCTCACACACCAAGAGACGGTGTTTTCTAATTTGAATTTTCGCGCTCAGGACCTGTCTTTGCTAAAACCTATAAAGGCCGAAGCGTGGGGTGTGCTTGATACCAAGGCGGCAGCGGGTTGGACCTTGAAGGGCCCCGTGAAGGCGACGTTGGGGCTACAAACAAGTTTAAAGGGTCGAGAGCTGGAAAAAATTTCTACTGAAATCCATTTGGACCTGGATCAGGCAGAATTGGCACTCCCTCAATCGTATACAAAGAAGGCGGGGGCGATCGCTCATCTGGATGTCGCGCTCGTAGGGACACCGACAGAGCTTGAAATACGACGTTTTGATTTGAGTTTGCTGAATGCGGTGTTGTCAGGTTCAGGAGTATTGAAGAAGGGGGGCTCTCTTGGCGAAGGGGGCATCCTCGATTTTAAGGCGAAGACGGCTGATATTTTGCTTAAACCTTGGGGTGAGTTCTTTGGCGGGACACGAGAGTTGATCGGCGATGGCACTGGCCATTTTTTGATCACGACCCAAGGTCCTATGGATCAGCTCAAGCCGGAGTTTCGCTTAGCTGTTGAGGCTCCTGCTTACGGTGGAAAACTCAAGGTTGATTTTGTAATGAATAAGTTTTTGAACGGGATGAGCTCGCCATATCATGTGACGGCGAAACTATCAGATGCCCAGGCAAGCCTCATCTCGTCTGCCCTTTTTGGAAGCGCTGTGATGAGCGTGGAGGGTGAGACAGGTGGCTTTTCGAACGATGAGTTTTTAGGCCGATTTGTCGGTAAGGGTGAGGGTGCTTTTGAGGGTGCGAAGTTTGAAGGGGTGGCGTTGCCGCTTGAGCAAGTTTCCATCGGATTTTCTGTTCAAGAAGGGCATTTGGTTTGCACGAATTTGAAGGCGGTTGAGAAGACCAAAAAGATAGTGAAGCAGTATTTTGGAGATTTCCAGCTCTCACTGCTTGATTCAAAGCTACAAGGGAGTTTGGAGTCATTGAAGAGTCCAAAAGTTATCGGGACGCTGGGCTGTGACTTGGCTAAGCCCTGCCTCCAGATGCAAAAAGGGAAGCACCCATGATTCGGGCTTCGATTGACCTAGGAACTAACACCTGCTTGTTGCTTATTGCCGAAGTTGCGGTGGCTGGCGAGCCTGTGTCGAAAGTGCTCGGGGATTTTGCGCAGGTGGTGCGGCTGGGTGAGGGTCTGGATCAAAACCGGAAATTCAAGAGTGAGGCGATGGAGCGGGCACTTGCGTGCTTGAGTGATTATGCTGCAAAAGTCCGTGCGCACGGAGTGGACCCCGCCCAAGTCACCTGTATCGCGACAAGCCAGGCCCGTGATTCTGGTAATTGGGAAGAGTTCAAGGCGCGCGTTCAGCGTGAAACGGGATTTTTGTTCAAGTTGGTTTCAGGCGAAGGCGAAGCTTCACTGAGCTTTCGCGGGGCAATGCTGCCGGGAATGGATTCGCAAAATACCGCCGTGATTGATATTGGCGGCGGGAGTACGGAGTTTATTGCGCTTGCTGGTACGCGCGCGGTAGGGCACAGCCTGGATGTGGGGGCGGTTCGATTTACGGAGCGTTATTTGAGATCCGATCCCGTGACCGATGCGGAGTTTTGGAAATGCCAAGATCAGATCGATCAGGCGCTTCTGACGTTATTGCCTTGGCGCAAAAGTGTTTCGCCATCAGTTGCGTTAGTGGGGGTTGCAGGAACCGTGACGACGCTTGCGGCTTATCAACTGGAACTTGCGACTTTTGATGCGCGCAAAATCGATGGCGCGGTTCTGACTCGTGGTGATGTTCATCGCCAAGTTGAAGAGCTTAAGTGGCGAACTGTGGCGGAGCGTTTGAAACTCCCGGGCGTTGAAGCCGGGCGTGCGGATGTTTTGCTTGCAGGGGCCTTGATCTTGTGGCGCGCGATGGAAGTGCTCGAGTTTCAGAACTGCACTGTGAGTACGCGGGGACTAAGGTACGGAGCGCTGGGCTAAAATGCCTGTATTTTCGTGTTGTTGGATGCTTTGTTCATGGTGTGACTAAAATAGGGGTGTCTTTTAGTCACAATTAGACTATTATATACCTATGTTTCGATTTGCCGAAGAAGATCTAAAGTCTTGGTGGAAATCTTCTCGGAGAAAACCCCTGATCCTACGGGGTGCTCGCCAGGTGGGGAAGTCAACTCTCGTTCGGCAGTTCGCTGCTTCAATGGGGCTTGAGCTCTTCGAACTCAATTTGGAAAAAAGGCCATTGCGTCAGGCCTTTGAAACGTTGGATCCCAAAGCTGTTTTGAGGGATGTCGAAGCCCTTCTTGGCAAGAGGTTTGATCCTGCGCGGAGCTTGTTGTTTCTCGATGAGATTCAAGCCAATTCAAAGGCAATTGAGGCGTTGAGATATTTTTATGAAGAGGCCCCGAAGATTCCCGTAATTGCCGCGGGCTCTTTGCTTGAATTTGCAATCGAAGACGGTCAGTTTTCAATGCCGGTAGGGCGAGTCGAATACCTCCATCTGGGTCCCATGCGGTTTGGCGAGTTTCTCAAGGCCACTCAAGCGGAGCATCTTTACGAGCGACTTAGCGAATGTCGCAAGAAGAAGCTCTCGATACAGGAGCATGAACTCCTCCTGCTGAAGCTGCATGAATATTTTTTTGTAGGCGGAATGCCCGAGGCCGTTTTGGCATTTTCTGAAGGAGGCTCTGTTGTGGAGGCTCGCCGAGTTCAGCACTCCATTCTGGAAACTTATAGAGATGACTTTCCAAAGTATGCCAAGAAATCCGAAATTGATCGGCTCGACCGCATATTTGAATATGTCCCTCGGGCCCTGGGGCAGAAAGTAAAGTACAGTAACATCGCTTCCGAGGTGCAGTCGAAATACTTAAAGGCTGCCATAAATTTACTGATTAAGGCACGAGTTATTCTTCCCGTTTTTCACTCTGATTGTTCGGGACTCCCACTTGCTGCGGGAAGAGCCGATTTAGTTTATAAGCTCTACTTCTTGGATGTCGGGCTCGCAAATGCTTCAATGGGATTAAAGTGGGAGGAGATCAAACAAGCTGAAGCACTTTGGCTTCAAAAAGGGGCGATCGCTGAGCAGTTTGTGGCGCAACATCTTATCCAACACGCAAAGCCCTATCCTGAGCTCTTTTATTGGTTACGAGACGGGGGCAAGGGAAATGCTGAAATTGATTTCGTTTTCAGTAGCGGAGGACGAGTCGTTCCGCTTGAAGTCAAAGCTGGGAAGTCGGGATCACTAAAATCTTTGCACCAGTTCATGCACGAAAAGAAACTGAAACACGCCTTTCGTCTTGATGGAGCTTTGCCGACGAAACAACACGTCGATGTGCAACTCATGACAGCTAAGAGTCAAGCTCATTCACGATACCAATTGGAAAGTTGGCCATTGTATGCTGTGGATCAGGTCGTGGCTGAAGGTTGAGAAGGTTGCATTACGCACCCGAAATGGGCATTAGAGTGTAGAAAGAATGTCCAATACTTCTATGAGAATTGGGCGAGATTTTGCGGGGTTATTTCAGAGTGAAACTGGCGGACTGTGGGGTCTTTGATGATCGCATGGCAGTCATTGAACCAATGTCATGTTCTGCGTACTTACGTTAAACCTTATGCCGCCATTCGAATGTAATTTAAACCGAGCAATCCTGATCTAAGAGTACTGCGCTTTCTTTAGCTGAGGACAGCTTCTAGGTGAATTCGGTGTTTCCAATTTCGGGGCCGGAAAGGACAGATTGCCCGCGCCGGCCATTTTTTTGTTCTTTAGCCTATTTTTTTTGTCTTTATGTTGGGCTCAGTGTTTAATCATATAATGAATAAACGATTGGGCGTTGTGGCGTTAGTCACGTTCGCATTCTCAACAGGGTTAGCTTTGGGTCTTTTGGTAGACAAGTCCCCGTACCTGAAAAACCTTTTCACTCTCGAGCAGGAACAGCCGACGATTTTGACTCCTGAAGACGTAGCACCGGAACAAGCTCCATCATCGCCCACTCCGGAACAAGCTCCATCATCGCCCACTCCGGAACAAGCTCCATCATCGCCCACTCCAGAGCCTTTCGCACGTAAAGCTTCCGAAGATGAGCTAAAAAAGATGGGGTATTCTAAGTGCCTCGACGTCGGCGTAGCCCTTGTGAATTGTTCGAGCGCAAAACTTCTACCCAGTGAGGCCGGCGCGAAGACTATAGATACGGTGTGGAACAGCTATTCTGGATATGTCAGCACTCAGGACTACATTGGAGTTTTTCGCTTGCCTTCCTTTTTTGGAATCGACATTTATGATGGCGAACAATTTCGCCCGCTGGCGGGATCGATCCTAGAAATATTCGAACGCCCAGACGGATCATCAAAGGTTATTGATCGCTTTGTTACAGATAGCAGTGGGAAAGTTACTGATGATTCTTTTCGGATTTCGAGATTTTCCACGGGATACAAGCAGTACGAATTGCCTTTCCATGCGACAAAAAAAGATTTTATTCTGATTTCTTACGAATCAAATAAGGAAACAAAACAGGGTTGGATTAGCACCCGACAGATTACTTGGGCTTCCGGATTAACCTCAATTATTTCCAGAATCGCGGGTATAAATCCCCCATCAAAAGTCATGTACGAAACTCCGGGCGGCAAAAGCATACCTATGAAATTTCATTCTGGACTAACCCATAGTATTAACGTCACAAAATCTAAGATCCTAGCGGGCAAAATTTGGATCCAAATCGACCATGCAGGGGCAGGTGGATGCGCCGACGGCACTGAAGAAACACCGAAAGAATGGATTGGGAAGTGGCTCCCTTACGCCGAAACTGATTTTGAATTCGATGCGCCTGAAGGCTGTTGACGACTCTCCCAAGGCAATTTCGTCAGGGCAAAGAGCATCAAAAATGAAACAACCCATATTCGATGAATATGGGGGAAATAAGACTGCTGTGACCAATTAGAGTTTGTTTTAGGGCACAATTGAATGTCCCCGTTCATCTAGCGAACTTCAAGTCTAGAAGCTGAACGAAAACCAAATACAAAAAAGCCGAATGACGGACACTTAAGCGCCGTAGAATCGCCCAGACTCAAAGCGATAGAACATGACACTTCTAGCCCCCGCGCCTCTTGTGCCAATCGTGAGTATATTCGGCCAGTACCCCAAAATACACCCTGGCATCCGCCGGGAGATTGGTCGATGCAGGTCGACGGTCTAGTTTGAACACTAGTCCTGTTTAATCCCAATTCTTCTTCTCTTTTGGGGAAGGAGGGGAGTGTTACGCTCTAGTGTGTCGAGTCTTTGAAATACAATCTTGAATACGTGATCCGTGTCTATTTCCAATTTTTCCATGCGATCCGAAAGAGATTCCTCAAGGATCAGCTGCCGAAGTCTTACGAATGTACGCATGATCGCGATATTGACACTGACGGACCGGTCGCTACCCAAAACACCTGATAACATTGCGACACCTTGTTCAGTGAAAACGAGAGGCAGGAATTTCCTATGTTTTCCTCGTGTTGCGTTTAAGATGCCAATTTGGCATCTTAGTGCGCCCAGTATGGGCGACAACTAATCGGTGAGAATCCGATTTTGACCCTGAAAGGAGGGAACAAATAGGCGAAACCAAGGGTGCCCGAAGAAACTGAGGACCGCCACCTGACGAAGGGACAATGGCGTGTTCCCA